>UQMC01000068.1 GCA_900542115.1 uncultured Oscillibacter sp.
GCGGGTGCCGCAGATGGCGTGGTCACCGTAAAAGGCACAGTTATTGTGCAGCAGCGACAGCGTGTGAAACCCGTTCTTTTCGCAGAACGTGCGGAACTTTGCCGCGGTGGCCCACCAGTAATCATGATTTCCCTTGATGAGATATTTCTGACAGGGAAACTGCTCTAAAAAGCGAAAATCCTCTGTCGATTCCTCCAGTGTCATGCCCCAAGAGGTATCCCCCGCCAGCACCAGCACATCCTCGGCCTTCAGCCGGCTCAGTGAGGCGTGTATTCGCTCCGTATAGTTTTCCCAAGCGGAGCCGAACACCTCCATGGACTTGTTGCTGTTCAGGGACAGGTGCAGATCACCCATGGCATAAAGCGCCACGGCGCACCTCCTTTCAATTTTGAGTTCGTCTTATTTTAAAAAGTCCAGCACCGCCGTTTCCATGGCCTGCTTTTCCACCGTCTTATCAAAACGGCGCGGCTTTCCCCGCAGCGCCGCCAGACGCTGGGGCACCGGCACGCCGGTGGCCTCGTGAAGCTGGTCCAGCAGCTCCAATCCGCTGCCGACAGGCGTTTTCCCGATGGCAGTCAGCACCGGGCCGCAGAATTTATAAGGTGACGCCGTGGAAACAAACACCGTCAGCGTTTTATCGCTGGAGGCGCGGCGGTACTGCTCCATGACCTGTGCCGCCACAGCCGTGTGCGTATCAATGAGATAGCCATACTCCCGCTCATACGCGCCGACAGTGGCCTCCGTTTCCTCCTCGCCGCAGAAGCCGCCCCAGAATTCCTCCGCCAGCTTTGTTTTGACAGCATCGGACACCTCATAGCGTCCCGTTTTGCCGAGAGCCTCCATATAGCCCCGTACTTCTTCATCGTTCTCTCCGGTGAAGTAAAACAGCAGCCGCTCCAGATTGCTGGATATCAGAATGTCCATAGAGGGACTGACCGTGGTATGGAATGGCCGGTTCCGGTCATAAATGCCGGTACGCAGGAAATCCGTCAGCACATTGTTGCTGTTGGACGCGCAGATCAGCTTCCCCACCGGCAGGCCCATGCGCTTAGCGTAATACGCCGCCAGAATATCCCCGAAGTTGCCGGTGGGGACGCAGAAATTCACCTTATCCCCCATGGTGATGGCTCCGTCCCGCACCAAATCGCAGTAGGCCGAAATATAATAGACTACCTGCGGCAAAATTCTTCCCCAGTTAATCGAGTTCGCGGAGGACAGAAAATACCCCCGTTTGTCCAGCTCCGCCCGCAAGGCCTCATCCGAAAAAATGCGCTTGACACCGGACTGTGCATCGTCAAAGTTGCCGATGACCGCGCGGACATCCACGTTTTCGCCCCCCTGCGTCACCATCTGGGCCTCCTGCACCGGGGAAACACCGTCCTTGGGGTAATAGACCTGAATCCGGGTCTGGGGCACATCCGCAAATCCGGCCATAGCGGCCTTGCCGGTATCGCCGGAGGTAGCCGCCAGAATGCAGGCTGTCCGCTTTTCACCGGTCTTCCGCAAAGCGGCGGACAAAAGCTGCGGCAGCATTTGCAGGGCCATATCCTTGAACGCGGACGTAGGGCCGTGCCACAGCTCCAGACAATAGGTATTCTCCGTCACGCGCCTGACCGGCGCCGCAGCGGGATCGTCAAACTGCTCCGGGCCGTAGGCGCGCTGTCCGAAGGTCAGCAGCTCCTCCTCCGTATAGTCGGTCAGATACAGCGCCATGACCTTTGCCGCCCGATGGGCATAATCCATCGGCATTAGGCTTTCCAAAAAGGCCCGGTCGATCTGCGGGATAGTCTTGGGCGTCAGCAGTCCGCCATCGCGGCTCAACCCCATCTTCACAGCCTCCGCCGCAGAAAGGGACACACTCTTGTCCCGCGTGCTGAAATACTCCATAAAATTGCTCTCCTCCTTCAAGGAACTAAATAAAGGCATTTTCAATATAGTTGATGCGAAGCTGTCCGTTCTCCTCGTAGACCTCCGCCACATCAAAGCGGGCAGGTGCGTCCAACTCCTGCTGGGAAAGATACATCTCCGCAGCGCTGCGGAGGCGCTGCTGCTTGCGGCTGTCCACAAATTCCCGGGGCAGCGCGATAGCACTGCTTCCCCGGAGCTTTACTTCCACAAAGCACAGCGTTCCCTGCCGGTCCCTGGCCACCAGATCCAACTCCCCGAACCGGCAGCGCCACTGGCTTGCCAGCAGCGTATAGCCTCTTTGCCGCAGATAGCGGGCCACTGCGGCCTCGCCCCGGTTTCCGGCCCGGCTGGTCTCACCCACGGCGCCTCGCCTCCCATTTTTTCAGGAATGTTTCCCGATGCTCCGGGCATGGCCCATACCGGTCCAGCATTTGATAGTGGAGCTTCGTACCGTAGCCCTTGTGCTTGGCAAACTGGTACTGGGGATATTGCTTGTCCAACACCTCATCTACATAGCGGTCCCGGCTGACCTTTGCCAGAATGGAGGCCGCCGCGATAGAGGCGCTTTTCCCGTCGCCGCCTACGATGAGGCAGTGCGGCGTTTCAATGGCGTACCGGCTGCCGTGGTCCCGGTTCCCATCGATCAGGGCCAGCTCCGGCCGAAGGGACAGTCCGTCGATGGCCCGCTGCATGACCAGCATCCGGGCGTTGAGAATGTCCATTTCGTCGATCTCCGCCGCCTCGACCCGGGCCACACTCCAAGCCGCTGCCTGTGCGGTGATAATCTCGTACAGTGCCTCCCGCTTTTTCTCCGTCAGCTTCTTGGAATCGTTCAGTCCCGGAATGTCCAGCTCCCGGGGCAGAATCACAGCGGCGGCGTATACCGGCCCCATCAGCGGCCCGGCTCCGGCCTCGTCCACCCCGCAGACCGTCTCCGCGCCCTCGCGCCACGCGGCCCGTTCATACTCCCAAAGCTCCATGTCCATACTCCATAGCTGCCCTGCGGCAGTCTTCCCTCTTTTTTATTCCGGCAGCTCCAATGTAAAGCGTCCCAGCTTGCCGGAGCGGAACTCGTCCAGCAGGATCTTCGCCATGCGCTCCGTGTCTACCTCGCCGCCTGAAATAAGAAAGCCCCGCTTTTTTCCCGCTGCCTCCAGCAGACGGTAGCCGTAGGCAATGTCATTTTCCTCTGTCTCCCGCTCCGGCAGAGCAGTCAGCTTATAGCCGCCCTTCAGCGCATCGGAATAATGCTGCCCCAGATAGCACATCAGGTGGCAGCCCAGCGTTTCCACATCTAAAATATCGTCCTTCACCGCGCCGGTGTAGGCCAGATTCATGCCGACGCTCTGGTCATCAAATTTCGGCCAGAGGATGCCCGGCGTGTCCAGCAGCTCCAAATTGCGGTCAATGGGGACCCACTGTTTCGAGCGGGTGACGCCGGGACGGTCCTCCGTCTTTGCGGTCTTGCGGCCTGCCACCTTGTTGATAAACGTGGATTTCCCTACATTGGGGATTCCCAAAATCATCACCCGCACCACACGGCCGGTCATGCCGCGCTCAGCGTAGGCCCGGAGCTTATTCGCCAGCAACTCCCGCACGGCTCCGGCAAATTTTGCCGTACCGACACCGCTTTTGGCGTCCGACTCCAGCACAGCGTAGCCCTTGGCCTTAAAATGCTCCGCCCAGCGCTTCGTCCCCTCCGGGTCCGCCTGATCCACCCGGTTCAGCACTACCATGCGGGGCTTGCCCGCCGTCAGCTCGTCCACATCCGGGTTCCGGCTGGAAATTGGAATGCGCGCATCCAGTATCTCGCATACTGCGTCCACATTTTTGATCTGCTCGGCGATCATCCGCCGGGTCTTGGTCATGTGGCCGGGATACCATTGAATATTCATTACCAGATCACTCCGATTCGCTTAAAATCACGTTTTTCCGTCTCAGAATCCGGCCCCGGGAAAATCAGGACCGCCGCCTTGCCGATAACGTACCGGGTATCCACCGTTCCCAGCCGGTAATCCCGGCTGTCGCTGGAGCCGTTGCGGTTATCACCCATAACAAAAACAGAGCCCTCCGGCACTGTCAGCGGGAATTCCGTTCCCTCAGCAGTATAGGTCGGCTCCCGGATGTAAGGCTCCTCCAGCGCCGCACCGTCCACATATACGATACCTTCATCAAAATCAATATCCACTGTCTGCCCGCCCACGGCAATGACCCGCTTTACGATGGGCTCATTGTCAAAGGCGCCGTCCTTCCGCAAAATCACAATATCGCCGTATTGATAATTATGATAGAGCAAGGAATCAACCACCAGCAGGCGGTCATTGTCCTGCAGCGTGTCCAGCATGGAGTGCCCATCCACGCCCACCAGCCGAATCACTAACGTAAACAGCAGCACCACTGCCAGCACAGACCCTACAAGCGCCTGTATCCAATCATAGATATCCCGGCCCCTGACTACGGTCTTTTCCTGTTCCTGCATGGCAAATCTTCCTTTCCCTGTTCCTGTAAAATGCACATAGATTCAGTTTGTTATTATAGCAAAGAAAATGCCGTATCACAAGGGCTGCGGCGGATTTTTATAACAAAAAAAGAGAGGCGAAAGCCTCTCCTTTTCTGTTGAATCAAAAAGCTGCTTACAGCTTCTCCTTGACCTTGGCGCCCTTGCCGACGCGGCTGCGCAGATAGTACAGCTTCGCACGGCGGACCTTACCGTTGCGGACCACCTCAATGTGGTCGATAGAGGGAGAATGAATGGGGAACACCTTCTCCACGCCAACGCCGTAGGAAATGCGGCGGACGGTGATGGTTTCCTCAATGCCGCCGTGCTTCTTGGCAATGACAGTGCCCTCGAACACCTGAATACGCTCGCGGGAACCTTCCTTGACCTTAACGTGGACACGGACGGTGTCGCCCACCTGAACGTTGGCGGTCTCCTTCTGCAGGGCTTCCTTGTTCAATTCCTTAATGAGATCCATGGATTTTTCCTCCTGTTAGTAGGCGTGCATGCCGCTTTTTATGCACAATGGCGCACTTTTGCGCGTGCACGGCAGAGGACCGCCCTTTGTTAAGCCATAGTAGAATACCATAAAGTCAAGCGAATTGCAAGGATTTTTTTACAATTCCCGCTCTTTTTCCTCGTTCTCCCCCTCGCCCGCAAACCAGTCCGGATGCTCATAGAGCTCTGTAAAGGAGTGGAACACCCCATGGTGCTTGAAGCCGGGGAATGTGTCGATCTGAACACCATTGATGCCCTGAAAAATGCTCTTTTCAATGTTGGGATTGTTTTTCCGCAGCTCCCGCAGCAGAAATTTGATTTCCTGACGCTTGCTGTGGCCCACACCGTCACCGGCGGCGTCCCGTTCCTCCGTAAAGTGGCAGGCACACTGCAAAAATTGCAGGTGGTTGTAATTCTTCCATGCGATGACCGCGTCCTCATGTACGCAGTACAGCGGCCGAATCAGCTCCATACCGGGGAAGTTTTTGCTGCGGAGCTTCGGCGGCATGGCCTGCAGCTGTCCGCCGTAAAAAAGGCCCATGACCGTTGTTTCCACAACGTCGGAAAAATGGTGCCCCAGTGCGATCTTGTTGCAGCCAAGCTCCTGTGCCTTGGCATAGAGGAAGCCCCGGCGCATCCGGGCGCAGAGATAACAGGGATTTTTCTCCGCGCTGACAGTAACATTGAAAATATCGCTGTCAAAAATCGTAATGGGAATCCCCAGCAGCGCGACATTATCTTCAATGAGCTTTCGGTTTTCCGGCTTGTAGCCGGGGTCCATGACCATAAACGCCAGCTCAAAGGGACGATCTGTGTGACGCTGAAGCTCCTGCATCAGCTTTGCCAGCATAACAGAATCCTTGCCGCCGGAAATGCACACGGCGATTTTATCGCCGGGAGACACCAGCTCATACCGCTTTACCGCAGCGATAAACGGATTCCAAATAGATTTTCGATAGGTTTTAATGAGACTGCGCTCTGCAATCTCCTGCGGTGTCAATTCCCGGGACATAGCTCCTCCTGTGCGTTGTTTTTTAATGTGCGTTAAGCAGTTTTACTTTATAGCCAGATGGCGCCCAGTTTCAAGAGCGAAGCCGCCGTGCGCCGCAGCCACGACCGCTTTTCCCATTCCTCCAGCGTATAGAACCGGCTTTCGTCCATGATTTTATCCATGTCCTCCAGCAGCTCCTCCACCACCGGCGCGTGGTAAAACAGAACAGCGTCCTCATAGTGGAGCTGGAAGCTGCGGTAGTCCATATTGGTTGTTCCAATCAGCGCCGCCTCTCGGTCCGCCATCACGCTTTTCGCGTGGATAAAGCCGGGAGAATATTTATAGATTTTTACACCGTGGCGCAGCAGCTCTCCCCAATAGGTCTCCGCCACCATATAGACAAATTTCTTATCCGGAATCTCCGGAATCATCAGCCGCACATCCACACCGGCGTCAGCCGCGATGCACAGTGCCTCCTGCACAGACTCCTCCACGGCATAATAAGGCGTGGTCAGGTACACCATTCGCTTGGCGGAGGCAATGAGCTGCACATAGGCCGCCTCCACCGGGTCATCCGGGTTATTCAGCGGGCCGTCCTCAAAGGGCTGGCAGAAGCCCTCGGTCTTCGGTCCCTCCCTCCGGGGGCGGTAAAAATCGTCCTCATTTGGAAAGCTCCGCCCCAGCATCTTCCACATCTGCATGAATTGGGCGGCAAGCCCCCACGCACCGTCTCCCTCCAGCCGCACGGCGCTGTCCTTCCAATATCCGAAGCGCTCCACCCGGTTGGCGTACTCGTCCCCGATGTTGATGCCGCCGGTGTAGGCCACGTACCCATCAATGACCGTGATCTTCCGGTGGTCGCGGTAGTTAAAATAGATGCGGCTGATATATTTGTGGACCGGGTTGAATACCTCCACCTCAATACCGGCCTCCCGCATGGCGCGCAGCATTTCGTCCGAAAGCCGGGTCAGCGTCCCGAAATCGTCCACAATGATGTGAATTTCCACGCCATGGGCCGCCCGCTCCTTTAAAACGGCAAATATCTCATCCCAGACAGTCCCCTCCGCCAGAATGTAATACTCCATGAAAATATACGTTTCCGCCTGCCGCAGATGCTCGATCAGGTCCCGGAAAAACGCTTCTCCGTCACCGAAATACGCAGCGGCGGTATCCCGGTACAGCCAGAATTCCCGTTTTTGAAGATAGGCCGACAGCCGCCCCCATGTAGGGCTGCGGCGGCTCAGGGCCGCCTGATTCATATCGCTGAGCATTCTCTGGCTCTCCCGCTGGGGAATGGGCGGCACCGGCTTCAGGCTCAGCTGCTTGGCCTGATGTGTTCCACCCCAGACGCAAAAGAGAATCATGCCCGACACCGGCAGCGCCAGCAGCAGACACATCCAGCTCAACTTATAGGATGGACTTCCTGTCCGCAGATAGACCCGAATAGCCACAACGGCGCCGATAAACTGTAAAACGCCGTATACGAAGCTGGCCTTTTCCTTCAGCAAATGGGTCAGCAGCAGCGTCACCGCGATCTGCGCCAGAACGGTCAACGCGCACAGCAGGATGCTGGTAGCGGCGGAAATTCTCCGCTCGGTGCGCTCCCTGTTTTTATAAATGCCTTTTGCCATACCAGCACCCCTTTTCCAAGATTTGTTTCGATTATAGCAACTGCTATTCCCACAAAAAGTACAGGAGCACGGGCGGCGAATCTATCCGCTCCCGTGCTCCGTTTTTTTAATTTACGCCCTTGTGCAGAAGATCCTGCTTGATGTCCCAGAGCTTCTGGCTCAAATCCACATAGTAATTGTGGGGATTTTCAAACCGCTTGACCTCGTCCCAAAGCGTGTCCACCTGCTCCCGGCAATACTGCTGGAGCTCCGGCAGCGTCGGCCGGTTATAAACCAGCTCACCGTGGTCAAAAATACGCACCTGCAAAGCCTTTACGGTAAAGTCCGTATAGACGCGCCGCTTCCATGTGGCCTCCGGGTCAAACAGCTCCAGCGGCTTGCTCTCATCCACCGTTTCGTTCCAGAGGGTAATGTAATCCGCCTCTGCCTTTCCGGTAGCCTTATCAAAAATCCGATAGACTTTCTTGAAATGGGGCGTTGTGATCTTTCCCACATTTTCGCTGATCTTAATTTTCGGAACGATGGTACCGTCCGCCATTTCAACAGCGGCCAGCTTATAAACGCCGCCGAACACCGGGTCGCTCTTGCCGGTAATCATCCGCTCGCCCACGCCGAACAGATCCACGCAGGCACCCTGACGGAGAATATCCTGAATGATGTACTCATCCAGAGAATTGGAAGCCGAAATTTTGCAGCTCTGCCAGCCCGCTGCGTCCAGCATCCGCCGCGCCTCTCGGGTAAGATAGGCAATATCGCCGGAATCCAGCCGAATGCCGCATTTGGTGATGCCCTTGGGCTTCAAGACCTCGTTGAATGCCCGGATAGCATTGGGAACGCCGGACTTCAGCGTATTGTAGGTATCCACCAGCAGCGTGGCGTTGGTGGGGAACACTTCGCAGTAGGTCTTGAACGCCTCGTATTCCGAATCGAACATCTGCACCCACGCATGGGCCATAGTGCCGCCGGCAGGGACACCGAAAAGCTGGTCGGAAATGGTACAGGCCGTTCCGGCACAGCCGCCGATGTAGGCGGCCCGGGCGCCGGAGATAGCGGCATCCGTCCCCTGTGCCCGGCGGGAGCCAAACTCCAGCACCGTCCGCCCCTCCGCGGCGCGGGTAATGCGATTGGCCTTTGTGGCCACAAGGCTCTGGTGGTTAAAGGTCAGCAGCAGGAACGTCTCCACAAGCTGCGCCTGAATAGCCGGAGCGCGGACGGTAATGACCGGCTCGTGGGGGAAAATGGGCGTGCCCTCGGGAATAGCCCAGATGTCCCCGGTGAACTTGAAATTCCGCAGATACTCCAAAAAGCGCTCGGAGAACAGCTGCTTGCTCCGAAGGTACACGATATCCTCCTCCGAAAAATGCAGGTCTAAAATATATTCAATGATTCGGTCCAGTCCCGCGCAGACAGCGTAGCCGCCGTGGTCGGGGACCTCCCGGAAAAATACGTCAAAATAGGTGATACGGTCCTGTAGTCCCGCCTCAAAATAGCCATTGCCCATCGTCAGCTCATAGAAATCACAGAGCATGGTCATATTCAGCTGGTCTGTCACATTCATTTCGGTTTCCTCCATGCGCTCAAGCGCACCGTCAAGATGCTTATCATTATACTGTCCCCCTGCCGTAAATGCAATTCTTTTGTTTGTATTTTCCAAATAAACATTGACAAGCCGCCCCCGCCCTCCTATCATAATCCTTATCGACGCGCGGAATCAAAATCTTTTCCGGCGCAACGCGAAAGGAAATCGCCATGGATGTAATCTTGGGTATTGATATCGGAGGCTCCACCACCAAAATCGTGGGACTGAAAACCGATGGCAGCGTGGTCTCCATGCTCCGTGTCCGGGCTGAGGATCAGGTCACCAGCCTGTACGGCGCACTGGGCAACTATCTCAGCAGCAATGGGCTTTCCCTGCAGGACGTCCGCCGTGTTGTTCTCACCGGCGTAGGCGCCAGCTATATCGACGGGGACATCTTCGGTCTCCCCACCTGCCGGGTGGATGAGTTTCAGGCCAGCGGCACCGGTGCGCTGGCGCTGTCCGGTCGAACCTCCGGCGTAGTGGTGACCATGGGGACTGGCACCGCCTTTTTGTGGGCGGAGGCCGGAAAAAACGTGCGCCATCTCTGCGGCAGCGGCATCGGCGGCGGTACGCTGGGCGGGCTGTGCCACAAACTGGTGGGTATGGAGCGCTTCTATCAGATCAAAAAGCTGGCCGCGCGGGGCGAGCTGGATCATGTTGACTTGACCATTAAGGACATTGCCCGTAACCCCGCCGCTACGCTGGACCCCAACATGACCGCCGCCAATTTCGGCGATCTCTCCGAGGACGCCTCCCCCGCCGATCTGGCCGCCGGCGCGGTCAATCTGGTGCTGCAGGCCATCGGCACGATGACCGTCCTCGCCTGTCAGGCCTGCGGGGCTGATACGGTAATCGTCACCGGCTCCATGACCACGCTGGATCAGGCCAAGTCAAACTTCGCAGCCTTCGAAAAACTCTATGGAATCCACTACATCATTCCGGATAATGCCACATTCGCCACAGCCATCGGCGCCGGACTGTGCAGTCTGCGGCAGAAGGCGGTCACCTGATGGAGCTGAAAGCACTGGATCATCTGGTCCTGACAACACAAAATCTGGACGCCTGCCTGCATTTCTACGTGGATATTCTCGGAATGCGGCATATTGAGCAGAACGGCCGCCACGCGCTTGCCTTCGGCTACCAGAAAATCAATATTCACACGCAAAAGGGCGAATTTCAGCCGGCTGCCGCCGTTCCCACTTACGGAAGCCTTGATTTATGTATTCTCACCCAAACGCCGCTCCCGCAGGTCCGGGACGAGCTGCTGGAAAAGGGCTGGCCCATTTTGGAGGGCATTGTGGAGCGTACCGGCGCGCTGGGAAAAATGGACAGCCTCTATCTCCGTGACCCGGACGGTAACCTTGTAGAGTTGTCCCATTACCGCGAGGAAGCGCCCGAAAAGTAAGATATTTAATATGATTCAGCGGATTTGCAAACGCATCGCCCATGTAAATTGAGGCAAAAAGGCCCCGGTGAACT
>UQMC01000069.1 GCA_900542115.1 uncultured Oscillibacter sp.
GAGGTGCTGGACGGGCTGGACTGCACGGACATCCCCCGCCTGACCGTGTACAACAAGTGCGACAAGCCCAACACCCTGTCCTTCGACCCGGACATCCTGCTCACCAGTGCAAAGACCGGCTACGGCCTGGACACCCTGCTGCAGAAGCTGGACGAGCTGCTGCCGGACACCGCCCCGGAGGGCGTCACCACCCCGGCGCAGCGGTATCTTGAACTGAAGGAAGCCATTTTAAATCATCAATAAAATCATTTAATCTTAATTTAAGGAGAAAAGAAGTATGCTGGACATCAAGTTTATCCGGGAAAATCCGGAGCTGGTGAAGGAAAACATCAAGAAAAAATTCCAAGACGAGAAGCTGCCTATGGTGGACGAGGTCATTGCGCTGGACGAAAAGCGCCGCGCCAACATTCAGGAGGCGGACCAGCTCCGCGCCGACCGCAACCGCCTGAGCAAGCAGGTGGGTATGCTGATGGGTCAGGCCAAGAAGGACCCCAGCAAGCTGGCGGAGGCCGAGGCTGTGAAGAAGCAGGTCACGGATGAGGCCGAGCGGCTGGCAGCCCTTGAGAAGCTGGAGGCCGAGCTGGACGAGAAGGTCCACCACATCATGCTCCAGATTCCCCAGATCATTGACCCCTCTGTGCCCATCGGCCCGGACGACTCCGCCAACGTGGAGGTCCAGCGCTTTGGTGAGCCCAAGGTGCCCGACTTCCCCATCCCCTACCACACCGACATCATGGAGAGCTTTGACGGTATCGATATGGACGCCGCAGGCCGCGTATCCGGCTCCGGCTTCTATTATCTGCTGGGTGACATCGCCCGCCTGCACGAGGCCGTGCTGGCCTATGGCCGGGACTTCATGATCTCCAAAGGCTTTACCTACTGCATCCCGCCCTTCATGATTCACGGCAACGTGGTGGAGGGCGTCATGAGCCAGACGGACATGGACGCCATGATGTACAAAATCGAAGGCGAGGACCTGTACCTCATCGGCACCTCCGAGCACTCCATGATTGGCCGGTTCATCGACCAGATCATTCCCGCCGAGAAGCTGCCCCAGACGCTGACCTCCTACTCCCCCTGCTTCCGCAAGGAGAAGGGCTCTCACGGCATTGAGGAGCGCGGTGTGTACCGCATCCACCAGTTTGAGAAGCAGGAGATGATCGTGGTCTGCAAGCCCGAGGACTCCAAGGCGTGGTACGATAAGCTGTGGAACTTCTCCGTGGAGCTGTTCCGCTCCATGGACATCCCCGTGCGGCAGTTGGAGTGCTGCTCCGGCGATCTGGCCGACCTGAAGGTGAAGTCCTGCGACATTGAGGCATGGTCTCCTCGTCAGCAGAAATACTTTGAGGTCTGCTCCTGCTCCAACCTGGGCGATGCTCAGGCCCGCCGCCTGCGTATCCGCTACAAGGACGAAAACGGCAAGATGCAGCTTTGCCACACACTGAACAACACCTGCGTGGCGCCTCCCCGGATGCTGATCGCCTTCCTTGAGAACAATCTGCAGGCGGACGGCACCGTGAAGATTCCCGAGGTCCTGTGGCCCTACATGGGCGGGACGAAGGTTCTGGTTCCCAAGAAGAAATAATTTTTCTGCATTTTGCAAAAATAGCATGAATCGGCCATAGTGCTACAATTTGTATTATTTCATTTAAATAATACAAATTGTAGCAGGCCGATACAGCGTATAGAGCGGGCCGGAATACATCAAGGGTACAGTTTCGCCTCTGAAAACGGCCCCATTCCGGTCTGTGCCCTGAACCCGCTGCGGCGCAACGGGTTTACGGTTTCCCATTTTTCGATAAAAAAGGAGGCTCTCCCTATGTCCTCTCCCGAAAAGGCAAAAGGCTTTATGGGCGAGTTCAAAGCGTTCATTGCCCGAGGCAATGTGATGGATATGGCTGTCGGCGTCATCATCGGCGGTGCGTTCGGTAAGATCTCCACCTCACTGGTCAATGACGTCATTATGCCCCTGATCTCCGTGCTCACCGGCGGCGTGGATTTTTCCAACTGGAAGATCGTGCTGAAGGCCGCCGCAGCCGGCGCCGATGGCGCCATTGACGCCTCGACGGAAATTGCCATCCGATACGGCGCGTTTTTAGCGACCATTTTAGATTTCCTGATTATCGCCTTCGCGGTGTTTCTGATGCTCAAGGCCATCAACGGTTTCCACGATAAGCTGAAGAAGGCCGAGGTGGAAGCGCCCGCCAAGGAGCCCGCGCCGCCGGAGCCCTCTAACGAGGAAAAGCTGCTGACGGAGATCCGGGACCTGCTGAAAGCCCGGAAATAATGGAAGCACTTCTGAAAAAGGGTCTGGCGGAGCTGAGGCTGGACGAGGGTGCCACCCCCTCCCTGCTGCGGTTTGGAGAACTGCTGCTGGAAAAAAACAAGGTGATGAACCTCACTGCCATCACGGAGCCGGCGGATGTGGCGGCGCTGCACTTTCTGGACTCCGCCGCGCTGCTGACACTAACGGACTTTAAGGGGAAGTCCGTGGTAGATGTCGGCACCGGGGCAGGCTTTCCCGGAATGCCGCTGAAAATTTTGGAGCCGTCCATCCGCATGACGCTGCTGGACTCCTTGGGCAAGCGGATCACCTTCTTACAGGAGGTCTGCAACGAGCTGGGATTGCAGAACGTGCAGTGTGTTCACGCCCGGGCGGAGGAATTTGCCGCAGAGCACCGGGGGCAGTTTGATTTTGCCACCTCGCGGGCCGTGGCGAACCTGTCGGTGCTGTGTGAGCTGTGTCTGCCGCTGGTGAAAACCGGGGGATATTTCCTCGCCATGAAGTCTGTGGATTCCGACGCGGAGCTGAAGGACGCCGAGAGGGCTATCCGGACACTATGCGGCCGGGTAGAGCGGTCGGCGGACTATCGGATTCCGGGAACAGAGGTGATCCATCGGGTCATTTTCATCAAAAAAGAGGCGGAAACACCGAAAAAATACCCAAGAGCCTTTGCAAAAATCAAAAAAAATCCACTATAAGGTAAAAAGCTGTAAAAACAGTAGCTTTTACAGTTGCGAATTTCAAAACGGCACACTATAATAGCAGACAGAAGGGAGAGGGCAGCGTGAAGGGACAGAGCATTGCGGTGGTGTCCGGCAAGGGCGGCACCGGCAAGACCTCGCTGACTGCCGGCGTCGGCACGGCGCTGGCCCAGAGCGGCCGGAGCGTGTTGTGCGTGGACTGCGACATCGGGCTGCGGAATCTCGATTTGGCGCTGGGCCTGACGGACCGGGCGCTGATGGATTTTTCCGATGTGGCGCTGAAGCGCTGCTCCCTGGAGTCCGCTGTGGTGGCCCATCCCAATATCCGGGGGCTGTATCTGCTCACCGCGCCGGTGCGGCTGCGGGGGCCCGCCGTGACGGAGGCGGATTTCCGGCAGATGCTGTCGGAGATTCGGGAAAAATTCGACTACTGCCTGCTGGACGCTCCGGCGGGGCTGGGCCTTGGGTTCCGTTTAGCAGTGTGCGGCGCGGACCGCTGCGTGGTGGTGACAACACAGGATGCCTCTTCCCTGCGGGATGCTCAGCACACGGTAATGGAGCTGCGGCAGTTCGGTCCGGGGCGGCTGCATCTGGTGGTGAACCGGGTGCGGAAAAAGCTGCTGCACAGTATGCACGCCACCATTGATGACGCTATGGACAAGGCGGGCCTGCCGCTCATCGGCGTTGTGCCGGAGGATGACAGCCTGACACTATCGCTCAATCAGGGTGTTCCCCTGCTGCTGACCTCATACAGCGGCGCGGCCAGCGCCTACCGCAACATTGCCGTTCGTTTGCAGGGCGGGAGAGTCCCGCTGCAGCGTATCAGATAAAGAAATCTTCAAAGGAGGGAGTCTAACAGATGAATATCGCGCTCATGTCCCATGACAACCGAAAGGATTTGATGGTTCAGTTCTGCACGGCCTATGCCGGCATCCTTTCCCAGCATCATCTTTACGCCACCAACACCACCGGACACATGGTCGCGGAGGCCACAGGTCTGAAGGTGCACTGCTTCTTATCCTACGCCCACGGCGGCAGCCAGCAAATCGGCGCCCGCATTGCCTATAATGAGTTCGATCTGGTGCTGTTTTTCAATGACCCCAGCAACGAAAAAATGGCCGGTGAAATCAGTTACATCTCCCGCCTGTGCGACCAGAGCAATGTTCCCTTTGCCAGCAACATCGCCACGGCGGAAATGCTGATTCTGGGTCTGGCACGGGGCGATCTGGACTGGCGCATGATCGTCAATCCCGCCAGCAACCGGCCTATCGCTTGACAAACCGCCGGAAAACGGCTATGATAATCAGACCGCGATGACGCCGCAGCAGTAGACCGGAGGACAGGCTGCCAGAGAGGGATTTCACGCTGAGAGAATCCCGCCGGCACCGGAGGAAGGACAGCGGCGGAGCGGGGACGGAAACGTCCACGGTTCCCTTCCCGTAACAGAAGGCCAAAGGGGGTAGTCTGCCCCGAATTTGGGTGGCACCACGAAGCCTTGCGCTCTCGTCCCAAAGGTATTGGGATGAGAGCGTTTTTTTCTTGCTCCCGCAAAGGGGTATTCCCATACAGGGCAAGGGGAAGGTACCTTTGGCGCATAGATACCTTCCCCTTAGACCCCCACCGGAAACATGGGGGAAATCGGGACAAGCGCCGCCAGCGGCGGATTAAGCGTCCCGATTTCGAGGAAACGGCACGATTGGCGGCCCGTAAGGGCCGAGAATCGTAATGCCGTAACGGTGTGAGCCACCGTCCCCCATACCCCCTCTTGGCACAAAGGGGGGCGTGCCCTCAATTGAGGGGGCGACTATGACTTGGGGTAGAAACTTGGACTTTTCAGTACAGCTTTCCGCTTCGCTCAGCGCCGGTCTGTATCGCAAGGCAATCAGGAGCGGCAGCGAAAAAAGGAGAAAAAGGCGTCCTATTCGTACCCCTGAAACTAATATTCTATCGGCGCGGCGCACAAGGCTGGATCAGATTTGCACCCCGCCCGTGATTTAGCAGGCAATTCTTCATTTGCACAAGGGTTCTCACAGAATCCGTTTCCCCAAACTTGCACGTAAGTGCAAGTTTGGATATAACATTTTTTCTTTTCCACCGTGCACGGCGCATTTTCTTTTTGATGTCTCAAAAAGAAAATGGGGGGTGCATCCTGCGCGGGGAAACCGCGCTCCCTGCGGCGGAGCCGCGCAATTCCTGTGCCGTATGGCGGCACAATAAAAAGGAGAATGACTATGGCAAAAATGACCCCTCGGACGCTGTCCGGCTTTATGGAGCTGCTGCCGGCGCCCCAGCAGCAGATGGAACGCATGATGGACATTCTGCGGAAAACCTACGCACTGTACGGCTTCACACCGCTGGACACGCCGGTGATCGAGTCCAGCGAGGTGCTGCTGGCCAAAGCCGGCGGCGAGACCGAAAAGCAGATCTACCGCTTCCAGAAGGGCGACAGCGACCTCTCCCTCCGCTTTGATTTGACGGTGCCCCTTGCAAAGTATGTGGCGCTGCACTACAACGAGCTGGCCTTCCCCTTCCGCCGCTATCAGATCGGCAAGGTATACCGGGGCGAGCGGGCCCAGCGGGGACGGTTCCGGGAATTTTATCAAGCGGACATTGACATCATCGGGGACGGAAAGCTGTCCATCACCAACGAGGCGGAGATTCCCGCCATCATTTACCGCACATTCTCCACACTGGGACTGAAGCGGTTCCAGATTCGGGTGAATAACCGGAAAATTTTGAACGGCTTTTACGCTCTGCTGGGCCTGACGGAAAAATCCGGCGACATCATGCGGACGGTGGACAAGCTGGACAAGATCGGGCCGGAAAAGGTGAAGGCCATTCTGGTAGAGGATTTTGCTGTCAGCGAAAGCGACGCCGATGAAATTTTGAAGTTCATTGCCATCAAGGGCAGCAATGAGGAAGTCCTATCGGCGCTGGAGGGCTACACCGGACGGAACGCCACCTTTGACGAGGGGCTCAGCGAGCTGAAAACCGTGGTGAAGTATCTGGCGGACTTTGGCGTGCCCGCCGAGAATTTTGCCGTGGACCTCACCATTGCCCGGGGTCTGGACTACTACACCGGCACGGTCTATGAGACCACGCTGCTGGATCACCCGGAGATCGGCTCCGTGTGCTCCGGTGGACGGTATGACAATCTGGCGGAATACTACACGGACAAGCAGCTCCCCGGCGTGGGCATTTCCATCGGCCTGACCCGGCTCTTTTACGTGCTGGGCGAGCAGGGGATGCTGAATCCCGCACTGCCTACCGCCCCGGCGGACGCGCTGATTTTACCCATGACGGAGGACCTCTCCCCCGCCATCGCACTGGCCACGAGCCTGCGGGACGCGGGCATCCGCACCCAGCTCCACTGTGAAGAGAAGAAGTTCAAGGCCAAGATGAGCTACGCCGATAAGCTGTCCATCCCCTATGTGATCTTCCTGGGTGAGGACGAGATCAACGCCGGCGTGGTGGCCTGCAAGGATATGAAGTCCGGCGAGCAGACCAAACTGAATACGCGGGAGACCATCGACCGGATCAAGGCCGGTCTTGCTGAACTGGAAAAAGGAAGCGTGATCGTGGAATAGCCACGGAAAGGAGGCCGCTATGAAGCTGACTCTGAAGCGTGACCTGCCGCTGCTGCTGGCGGCGCTGCTGGTGATCTGGGGGCTTTGGTATGCCCGGCCCATCGGTGTGGACACCCTGTATCCGGAGCTGGAGCCGGACCTCATTTATGTGACGCTGATCGATTTTACCGGCAGCGGCCATGAGGATCAGAATCTCAAGCTCACCGCCGGGACAGAGGAATTTGACGGTCTCTGGTCGGAAATTCGGGAATTGCGGTTCCGGCGCTCCCCCTTCAACGTGGTGGTGCAGGCCCTCCCCTTTCTGGAGGGGATCGTGGGTTCCTATGTCAAATACCCGGAGGACGATGATATAGACCACCTGATCATCGGCTTCACGCAGGACAACGGGACTGACACATGGCGGTCGGAGGATTTGCAATTCTGGACGAATTCGTGGAGTTACCGGGACTTTGACCATGGGGTCACGCTGCCGCTGATGATGAAAAACGGCCACGAAATCGGGCAGAAAATGGCCCACGAGCTGTGGGAACAGGCGGCCGAATAAATACAATTTGTTATTTCTGATTTTAATTATACAATTCTAAATCACTTTTCATGGAAAGGAAGCAACAATATGATGCAGAATCGAACTCATACCTGTGGAGAGCTGCGCCTCAGTGACGCAGGCAAGCAGGTGAAAATTTCCGGCTGGATGGAGAACGTCCGCGTGGTCAGCGCCAATCTGGCCTTCGTGGTGGTCCGGGACTTCTACGGCACCACGCAGGTGGTGGCAGAGACCGAGGACATGGTAAATACCTTCAAGGCCATCACCAAAGAGTCCACCATCTCCGTGGAGGGCACCGTCCGGGAGCGGGACAGCAAGACCGACAAGATGGCCACCGGCGACATTGAGATCGTCCCCGCTAAGGTGGAGGTGCTGGGCCGCTGCCAGCACAGCGAGCTGCCCTTCCAGATCAACCGCAGCCGGGAGGCCGACGAAGCCCAGCGGCTGAAGTACCGCTATTTGGATCTGCGGAACCCCGCCGTGAAGAAGAACATCATTCTGCGGTGCAACGTGGTGGCCGCCCTGCGGAAGTCCATGACCGAGCACGGCTTTTTGGAGATCACCACGCCCATTCTGACGGCCTCCTCCCCCGAGGGCGCCCGTGACTATCTGGTGCCTGCCCGGAACCATCCCGGCAAGTTCTACGCGCTGCCCCAGGCTCCCCAGCAGTTCAAGCAGCTGCTGATGACCTCCGGCTTCGACCGCTACTTCCAGATCGCCCCCTGCTTCCGTGACGAGGACGCCCGCGCGGACCGCTCCCCCGGCGAGTTCTATCAGTTGGATATGGAGATGGCCTTTGCCACGCAGGAGGACGTGTTTGCCGTTTTAGAGGACGTGCTGCCGCCCATCTTCGCCCAGTACGGCGCTTACAACCGGGCCAGCGGCGCACCCTTCACCCGTATCCCCTACACCGAGGCTATGGAGAACTACGGCTCCGACAAGCCCGACCTGCGTATCGATCTGCGGGTGCAGGACGTCACCGCCGTGCTGGGCAGCTGCGGCTTTGAGCCCTTTGCCGAGGGCAATCTGGTGAAGGCCGTGAAGGTCAGCGATTTCCACGAGACCCGGAAGTTTATCGACAAGACGCTGGCAGATGTGGAAACTGTGTCCGGCGGCAAGGCCTATTGGTTCCGCATGGACGAAAACGGCGAACTGGTGGGCGGCATTTCCAAGTTCGTCAATCCCATCAAGGAAAAGGTTGTGGAGGCCCTTGGCCTGAAGGCCAACGACTTCGTGGCTCTGTCCGCCGGTAAGCGGGAGGCTGCCCTCAAGACCGCCGGTGTGCTGGTCAAGACCTTGGGCGCTGCCGTTCCCGGTCACATGGACAAGGAGCAGTACGCCTTCTGCTGGATCGTGGACTTCCCCATGTACGAGATCGGCGACGAGTCCGGCGAGCTGGAATTCTGCCACAATCCGTTCTCCATGCCCTCCGGCGGTCTGGATGTGCTGCTGAAGGCCGAAAAGGGCGAAATCGACCCCCTGAGCATCACCGCTGACCAGTACGATCTTGTGTGCAACGGCGTGGAGCTCAGCTCCGGCGCTGTGCGGAACCACGATCCTGAGATCATGATCAAGGCCTTTGAACTGGTGCGTCTGGGCGAGGATGATGTGAAGGCCAAGTTCCCCGCTATGTACAACGCCTTCACCTACGGCGCGCCCCCCCATGCCGGTATCGCGCCGGGCGTGGACCGCATGGTGATGCTGCTGGCCGGCGAGGACAGCATCCGTGAGATCATCCCCTTCCCCATGAACAAGAACGCGCAGGACGTGATGATGAGCGCGCCTTCTGAGGTCACCCAGAAGCAGCTGGACGAGCTGCACATCAAGGTCACGGCTCACGAGGAGTAAGGGAACACATACAACAGTATAAAAAGGAGGGCAATGCCCTCCTTTTTATACTGTTAAGTATACAATACGGATTCTGAACACAATTTTATTCTCAGTACCTATTCCGAATCAGCACTTCACGCAAAAAGCCAAACAAGATGGCAAATAAAAAGCGTATCATTTCGCTTCTCTATACGCTTCGGTGAGAATCAATTCGCCGCGTCCATTTATAACAATTCCAGCCCATTCCAAAACCGCGGCCAAAACAAACACCGGGTCAAAAACAGAATCCCCTATCTTTCGATCGTGATCGCGACAAAGTGCAACCGTTCCAACAACCGTATTTTCCTCGCAGCCGGGTTCACCGAGCTTATAGTTCCTTCCATTGCCCTTCCGCGCTCTGCCGCCTTGCTTGATAAGGAGATCTACAATCGCATCAAACACCTCATACTTATATGCGGGTTTAACCGGCAGCTTATCGCTTGTAAATGTTGTTCCATCCGGCTCGGCATAAATTTCGCATGGAAGTCCTCTGGCGGTAAATACCGTGACATGACCGCCGTGTTCTTTCAGCTTTGCCTTAATCATTTCGGATGCACTTTTACTCGTATAATCCACATTCATACGGCTTACATCGATCTCCTTTGGAATTATATTTTCTGTTGTGCTGCTGAGATTTAAGGCGGCAAGCAATTCATCCAATTTCTTTTTTGCTGTAATTTTGAAAAGCATCGGCGTGCTCTACCGCTTTTGCTCGCTTCGCTCCAGCAGATAGTCCAACGAAACATTAAAATAATCGGCAATCCGAATCAATTCCTTAATGCCGGGCTCCCGCTCTCCGTTTTCATAACGGCTGATGGTATTCTGCGTCATGGAAAGCTCCATCGCCAATCGCTGTTGCGACATATTTCGTTCTAAACGCAATTCTCGTAATCTCATGCTATCACCTTGACACTATTATGCCGTTTTGGTATATTAGATATATCCCGATATGGTATAACGAGGTGATTTTATGGAGGATTACAAAACCATGTACCTGCACCTGTTCAACCGCGTGTCGGACGCCGTGAACGCACTGGAAGCAATGAATTACGGACAGGCAAAGGAGCTTTTGATGCGTGCACAGCAGGAGGCTGAGGAGCTCTATTTAATCGAAGCCACTGCACAAAAATAACCGACAGTCCGATCAATCGGACTGTCGGTTCAGCGTGTCGAAAAAGTCTTTTCTCCCCGCT
>UQMC01000070.1 GCA_900542115.1 uncultured Oscillibacter sp.
CGCGCACACCCTTCCTTACCGTTGCGGAGGATTTACCACTTTATCGACAGTCTCCTGTTCTTTATCAGGACAGCAGCAGCTTGTCATCGGCTTCCTCGGAGCCGCTGGCCCGGCTGAACAGCGCCAGCAGGTCCGGCACCGTCAGCTTTTTCTTCTCCTCGCCGGAGATGTCCACCACCACCCGGCCTGCGTCCATCATAATGAGCCGGTTGCCGTGCTGGATGGCGTCCTTCATATTGTGGGTAATCATCAGTGTCGTCAGGCCGTTCTCCTCTACGATCTGGTCGGAGAGCGTCAGCACCTTGGCGGCGGTCTTGGGGTCCAGAGCGGCGGTGTGCTCGTCCAGAAGCAGCAGCTTCGGCCGCTTCAGCGCCGCCATCAGCAGCGTTAGCGCCTGCCGCTGGCCGCCGGAGAGCAGGCCCACCTTGGCGGTCATGCGGTCCTCCAGTCCCAAATCCAGACTGCGAAGCAGCTCTTTATAATCCGCCCGTTCCACGGCGGTAATGCCCCATTTCAGCCCCCGGCGCTGGCCCCGGCGGGCCGCCAGCGCCAGATTTTCCTCGATCTGCATAGTAGGGGCCGTTCCCATCATGGGATCCTGAAATACGCGGCCCAGCAGGGACGCCCGCTTATGCTCCGGCAGGCGGGTCACATCCTGCCCGTCAATGACAATGGAGCCGCTGTCAACGGTGAAGACACCCGCCACCGCGTTGAGCATGGTGGACTTGCCCGCGCCGTTGCCGCCGATGACCGTGCAGAAATCCCCGTCCTTCAGCGTCAGGTTCAGGTGGTTCAGGGCCACCTTGGCATTGATGGTGCCGGGATTGAACGTCTTGCAGATATTCTTCAGCTCAAGCATTGCGGTCACCTCCGATCGATGCCTCCGCCTCGGCGGAGACATCTGCCCCGCCGGCCTTCACAGAAGCATGGAAATATTTGCCCTTCCAGTAGGGAATGGACAGGAACACCGCCACCACCAGCGCGGAGAGCGCCTTGAGGTAATTGGGGTTCAGGCCCATGGCCAGCACCGCCTGCATGACGATGTAGTAAATAATAGCGCCAATGGACACGCTGACCAGCTTCAGCGCGAAATTGCGGAACACCTTCCCCAGCAGCACATCGCCGATGATGACCGCGGCAAGGCCGATAACGATGGCCCCCCGGCCCACATTGATCTCGTTGGCGCCGTTGTACTGCGCCAGCAGCGCGCCGGACAGGGCCACCATGCCGTTGGAGACCATCAGGCCCAGCACCTTATTGAAATCGGTGTTGATGCCCTGCGCCCGGGACATCCGCTCATTGGAGCCGGTGGCCCGCAGGGAGCAGCCCAGCTCCGTGCCGAAGAACCAGTACAGCAGCGCGATGAGCACCACCGTAAAAAGGCCTACTACGAAGATGGGATGGCGGTAAAACGGCCGCGTCCCCTTGGCAACGTCCTGCACGAACCGCAGAGAAACCAGCAGCTTTTCCAGCACCTCCGGGTTTGTAATGCTGATGGCCACGCTGGCTTTCATGCTCATGATGGCCATGTTGATAGACCACAGGCTCAGTTGGGTCAAAATGCCCGCTAAAATGGCCGGGATGCCGCACAGCGTATGGAGCAGCCCCGTGACAAGGCCCGCCGCCATGCCTGCCAGCACCGCCGCCAGCAGTGCCGCCGGCAGGCTCACGCCGCCGCTGAACAGCACGGCGAACACCGCGCCGCCGGTGCAGAATGAGCCGTCCACCGTCAGGTCGGCAATATCCAGAATTTTATAGGTAATATACACGCCGATGGCCATGATGCCCCAAATCAGTCCCTGGGACACGGCGCCGGGCAGCGCATTGATGAAGCCGATCATAAATCTGTTCCTCCGTGTGTTGGGCCGATGGCCCGAAATCGTGGGGAGAGCGGCGGAGCAGAGCGCTCCGCCGCTGCATGTGTGCCGCGTTTTAGGCGATGGCCTCATACCCCTCGGGTACGGTGAGACCCAGTGCCTCACAGGCGGCGGGGTTGTACTTCTTGGTGAACTGAGGCGCGTACTCGATAGGCATTTCCGCCACGTTGCTCTCGCCGGTGAGAATCTTCACCGCCATCTGGCCGGTGGTGACGCCCAGATCATAGTAGCTGATGGAGAGGGTGGCCACACCGCAGCCGGAGCAGACGCCCTCCTCGCCGGCGAACACGGGAATCTTGCCGTGGCAGATGTTGTCCACAATGCCGGTGTTGTTGGCGATGGTGTTGTCCGTGGGGACATAGAGCACATCGCTGTTGTCAGCGGCAGTCTGGGTCACGGACGCCATATCATTCGTGTCGGAGAAGGGATACTGGGTGCAGGTGAGACCCAGCGCCTCCAGCGCGGCCTGCACCGTGTCCACCTGATACTGGCTGTTGGCCTCTGCGGAGCAGTACAGCAGGCCCACGGTCTTGGCATCGGGGCACCACTCGGGAATCATGGCAGCCTGCTGGTCCAGCGGGGCCAGGTCGGACGTACCGGAGACATTGGTACCCACGGTACCGTTGAAATCAGGGATATTCAGCGCCACGCCGTACTCCGTAACGGCAGTACCCAGCACCGGGATGTCGCCGGTAGCGGAGGCAGCGGCCTGCAGCGCGGAGGAGGCATTGGCCAAAATCAGGTCCACGTTCTCGGAGACAAAACCGTTGACAATGGTGGAGCAGGTGTTGGACTCACCGGCAGCGTTCTGCTCCTCAAACCGGACCTGCTCGCCCAGCGCCTCCGTCAGCGCGTCCTTAAAGCCCTGCGTGGCGGCGTCCAGCGCCGGGTGGGGCGCCAACTGGCAGATACCCACCAGATACGTCTTGGCGGCGTCATTCCCGTTGGCAGCGTCACCGTTATTTCCGGCAGGCGTCTCCGCCTTGGAGCCGCCGCAGGCGGCAAGGCCCAGCGCCATGGCGCAGGCCAGTACAAGCGCAAGCAGTTTCTTTTTCATGGCAATCTTCTCCTTACATTTTTTGTTTTCTGATGAAAGCTGTTTTTCCCCGGGTGCTGCCGGAACCGGCAGCACTGCGGTAAAACAAAGAGGGGGTTCTGTCCGCGGAACAGAACCCCCTCGCGTTTTTCACGAAAAGCCTATTTCTCACAGGACAGCTTTAAATTTTCGGCGTCATAAAAGAAGCCCGCGTAAAAGCGTGCGTAAGTAAAGTAATAGGCATAGCTGTTCTGACGCATAGCGAACTCCCTTCTGCTCTTTAAAGCTGTTTGCTGTTATTACCATACAGCTTTAAACCGATAAAGTCAACTGTGAATTCTGACAAAAAGCGTCTTTTTCAGAACAGCGGAAATTTTTTGACATCGCCTGCCGGTTCTGATAGACTTCTGTTGTATCAAAGCCGAGCGCCTCATCGGCGCCGGTGGTTTTTCCGAAAAGAGGAATCGAATATATGAATCACTTTTCCGAAATTACTGAGAGCTTGGAGACACAAGGGCTGGACGCCATGCTGCTCACCTGCGAGGCCAACCGCTTTTACGCCTCCGGCTTCCATTCTTCCGGGACGGATGGTATCGCCCTTGTGACCCGCCGCCATAACTACTACTTTACGGACAGCCGCTATACGGAGGCCGCCGCCCGTTCTGTGCAAAACGCCGAGATTCGGGAGGCGAACCGCCAGCACCCCTATTCCGCCCTCATCAACGCGGTCATTGACGCGGAGGGGCTGAAGCGGATAGGCTACGAGGATGAGTACATCACCGTGGCGGACTGGAGGCGCTACACGGAAAAGCTGCACGGTGAGCTTGTTCCCGCCTCGGCGCTTCTCTGGCAGCTCCGTGCCGTAAAGGATGCCGAGGAGCGGGACTGTCTCATTCAGGCCCAGCGCATTGCCGAGCGGGCACTGACGGAAACGCTGAACGATATCCGCCCCGGCGTGCCGGAGCGGGAGATCGCCGCGCTGCTGCTCTACCGGATGCTGCACTACGGCGCGGAGGACAAGTCCTTTGACCCCATTGTGGTCTCCGGCCCCAACGGCAGTCTCCCCCACGGCGTTCCCGGGGATAAGCCCATTCAGGCCGGGGAATTTGTCACCATGGACTTTGGCTGCAAGTACGGCGGCTACTGCTCCGACATGACCCGCACCGTGGCAGTAGGGCATGTGACGGAGGAAATGGACACCGTTTACCATACGGTCCTTCAGGCCCAACTGGCGGGCATCGCCGCGGCAAGGGCCGGCGTCAGCGGCGCGGCAGTGGACGGCGCCGCCCGGACGGTCATCGAAAACGCCGGCTACGGCGCATTTTTCGGCCACAGCTTCGGCCACGGCGTCGGCGTGGAGATTCACGAAAGCCCCAACGCCTCCCCCGCCAACGCGCAGCCCCTGCCCGCCGGGGCAGTCATCAGCGCGGAGCCGGGCATTTATCTGCCGGGGAAGCTGGGCGTCCGCATTGAGGACGTTGTGATTCTCTCGGAGACCGGCTGCGAGGACATTACGTTGGCTCCCAAGGAGCTGATGATTCTCTGAAACACCGTCTCCGGCCGCCTTTTTCGTCAAATGGGCTGTGGAAGCGCCTGCTTCCACAGCCCATTTTGTGAAAGGCAACGTTGACAAACCGGGCGCGCACATCGTATCATTCTAAGAGAAAATACAGCTAAAAAGGAGTTTCCGTATGGATACCGTATATATTACCGGCCACCGCAATCCCGACACGGATTCGATCGTGTCCGCCATGGCCTATGCCGCCCTGAAAAACGCGCTGGGCCAGCGGCAGTACCGCGCCGCCCGTCTGGGGCAGATCAGCGACGAGACGAAGGCCGTGCTGCAGAAGTTTGACGCCCAGCCCCCGGAGCTCATTCACAACGTCCGCACACAGGTGCGGGACCTTGTGTACGATACGCCCCCTACCCTCTCCCCCGCCGCCACCATCAGCCGGGCATGGCAGATGATGCAGGCGGACCACATTTCCGTTATGCCCGTGTGCAATGAGGACGGAACGCTGTACGGTATGCTCTCCGCCGGTGACGTGGCCAACTACGATATGCTGGCTGTCCGCAATTCCGGTGTGAAGAATGTGCCGGTATTCAATCTGCTGTCCGTTTTGGAGGGCAAGATCATCAACGAGGGCGGCGAGCTGCGGGACGAAATTTCCGGCGAGGTAACGGTAGCTCTGCCCGCCGGCCGGGAGAATCTGCTGTTCTCCTCGGCGGACAGCATCGTGGTCTGCGGTGACCAGCCGGATATGATCAAGCGGGCGCTGGAGCTGCGGGTGAGCTGCGTCATCGTCTGTCAGGCGGAGGTCAGCAAGGAGCTTTTGGAGCTGGACACCGACACCTGCATCATCTCCACGCCCTACGATGCCTACCGGGCTGTGCATCTTGTCTGCCACGCCCTGCCCATCGAGCGCATCTGCAAGAGCCATGACCTCGTGAGCTTCCATCTGGACGATTACATCGACGATGTGCGCGACACCGTTCTGGAAAGCCGTTTCCGCGCCTACCCCATTCTGGATGAGAACGAGCACGTTGTCGGTACGCTGTCCCGGTATCACCTGCTGCGTCCCCGGCGCAAGCAGGTCATCCTCATGGACCACAACGAAAAGGCTCAGTCTGTCCCCGGTCTGGAGCAGGCCAACATTCTGGAAATCGTTGACCATCACCGGCTGGCGGATATTGAGACCGGCAACCCCATCTACGTCCGCAACGAGCCTGTTGGCAGCACCGCTACCATCGTGGCGGATATGTATCAGGAAAAGGGACTGATGCCTACCGCGAAAATGGCCGGGCTCATCGCCGCCGCCATCGTGTCCGACACGGTCATGTTCAAGTCCCCCACCTGCACCCAGCGGGATATTGACATCGCCAACCGGATGTCCCGCATCGCCAACGTCCCGCTGGACGAGCTGGGCCGGACCGTCTTCTCCGCCGCCTGCGGCGAGGACAAGAGTGCCGAGGCCATCCTCACGGCTGACTATAAGGAGTTCCACATCGCAGGACACAATCTGGCGGTCAGTCAGGTCACGTGCATGGATTCCGACCTTTTGATGAACCGCAAGGACGAGTTTTTAGACGCCATGCTGCAAAAAAAGACAGCAGGCGAGCTGGACGCCGTTCTGCTGATGATCACGGACGTTCTGCGGGAGGGCTCCTATCTTCTCTACATCGGCGACGAGGAGAGCATCCGGCAGGCCTTCGGCATCACCGGCGAGGAAAAGCACGCCTTCTTCATTCCCAAGCTGATGAGCCGGAAAAAGCAGATCATCCCCGCGCTGTCCGCCCTGTGGGGCTAAGCGGCGGCTTACAATTTTTCGTATATACCAAGCACCCCCGGCTTCCAAGAAGCCGGGGGTGCTTTTGTCATTTTATGTGTTGGTTTCTTAATAGCGGCCGATAGGCGGCGTGACGTAATCCGGCAGCGGGCAGTGATAGCTGCCGCCGTTTTTCCGTTTCAGCTCCTCCCGGGCCTTCTCGATCAGTTCCGGCTGCTCCATGGTGCGAATGGCCGCCAGCGTCATGGCCTCCGCCGCCCGCAGCATTCCCTTCATGCCGATGGAGGAGCAGGAAAAGGCGGTATTCTGCCAGGAGTGGCCTACATTGCCAAGGCAGGAGGTCGCCATGTGGAGCATGACCGTGGGCGTGGCATAGCCCACATCACCCACATCGGTAGAGCCGGAATGATAGCCGGTCTCCTTGGGGTCAAAAGGATGAATCACGCTGTCCAGCGGCCGTTCCAACGCAGCGTCCAGCTCCTCCGGCTCGAAATACGCCCCCAGCTTTTCCCGGATACCCACCATGGTTGTCCGGGGATAGGTGTGGAGAAATTCGGAGGCCAGACGGTAATCATCCTCCGTCCACTCCGGCGCGCCCAGCTCCCGCATACACGCGTCCGCCACGGCGCCCAGCGTGCGGTTTGCCATGTAGTCGGAAAAGGCCATGGTGATCTCATACTGCATCTTCGTGCCGGTCATCAGCGCCGCGCCCCGGGCCACGTCCACCACCCGGGTGAACAGCTCCTGCACCTGAGAGACCTTGGGGGCCCGGACCTCGTACTTGATGACCGCGTGGCTCTGGACCACGTTGGGGGCCGTGCCGCCGGGGTCTGAATAGGCATAGTGGATGCGGGCCGCGTCGATCATGTGCTCCCGGAGGTAATTGCAGCCCACGTTCATCAACTCCACGGCGTCCAGCGCGCTGCGGCCCAGATGCGGCTCCGCGCCGGCGTGGGCAGCCACACCGTCAAAGGTGAAGTTCGCGCCCATGATGGCCACGCTGCCCTTGGAGCCCACCTCGTTCACGCTTTCGGGGTGCCACGTATAGGCAAAATCCACCCCATCGAAATACCCGGCCCGGGCAATGAACTGCTTGGCACCGGCGCCCTCCTCGGCAGGACAGCCAAAGAGAATCACCGTCCCGTCCTTATGCTCCCTGACGAGATAATCCTTCAGCGCCGCAGCGGCGGCAAAGCACCCGGCCCCCAGCAGATTGTGGCCGCAGCCATGACCGGCTCCGCCGGGCTCCACCGCCTCCTGCACCGGGCAGGCGGCCTTCTGGCTCAGGCCCGCCAGCGCGTCATACTCCGCTAAAAAGCCCACCACCGGCTTGCCGCTGCCGCACTTGTATGCAGCGGTAAAGGCCGTTGGGATTCCGGCAATACCCTCCTCAATGGTAAAGCCCTCCGCTTTCAGCGCGGCGATCAGGGCGGCGGCGGACTTCGTTTCCTCATAGGAAAGCTCCGCATAGCCCCAAATCTCCTTTGCCAAGGCAACGGCGGTGTCCGCCTTGGCGGCTACCAGCTCCTTTACGGTTTCAATCATGCCCTCAACTCCTTTCATCCCTTAGAGCACCATACTCAAAAATTTGATGGTGCTCGGCTCGTGGGGACAGGTGAATATCTGCTCCGGTGTCCCCTCCTCCTTGATCACGCCATCGCATATAAACAGCACCCGGTCGGAGATTTCCCGGGCAAAGCTCATCTCATGGGTGACGATGAGAATGGTCATGCCGCTGCGGGTCAGCTCCCGGATGACGTTCAGGACCTCCTTCACCATCTCCGGGTCCAGCGCGGAGGTGGGCTCGTCAAACAGCATGACCTCCGGCTTCATAGCCATGGCCCGGACAATGGCAAGACGCTGCTTCTGGCCGCCGGATAGCTTCCGGGGATATTCGTCCGCCTTATCTCCCAGTCCCACCCGGCGCAGCAGGGCCATGGCCTCCTCCCTGGCCTGCTCCTTGGGAACCTTCTTCTCCAGCACCGGCGCCAGCGTCACGTTTTCCAGCACCGTCATGTTGGGAAACACGTTGAAATGCTGGAATACCATACCGATGCTCTGACGGTATTTGGCGATGTTCAGCTTTTTGTCCGTCACATCCTGTCCCTTGAACAGCACCTGCCCGGAATCCGGGGTCTCCAAAAGATTCAGGCACCGCAGGAAGGTGGACTTTCCGCCGCCGGAGGGGCCGATGATGGACACCACCTCACCCCGGCGAATTTCTGTGGTGATACCCTTGAGGACCTCTAATTTTCCGAAGCTCTTTTTCAGATTCTCCGTCCGTAAAATCGCGTCAGTCACTGACGGTCAGCCTCCTTTCCAGAACACCCAGCAGCCGGGACAGCACAAAATTCAGCGCAAAGTAAATCACGCCCACAATGGTCAGGGATTGCAGGGCAAGGAACGTGGCGGACTGGACCGTTTTGAAGCTGGTCATCAGCTCGCCCACAAAGAAAACGGAGGCCAGCGACGTTCCCTTTACCGTGGAAATAAATTCGTTGCACAGGGCGGGCAGAATGTTCTTCACCGCCTGCGGGAAAATCACATGGGTCATAACATGGGACTCGGAGAGGCCGATGCTGCGGGCGGCCTCCCACTGGCCCTTGTCCACAGCGCCGATGCCTGCCCGGATGATCTCGGAAATGAAAGCGGAGGCGTTCACCGCCAGTGCCGCCACGATGCACTGGGTATCGCTGAGCTCAAAGGGGACCAGCTTGGGAAGGCCGATCCAGAAAAAGTAGAGCTGGAGCAAAATGGGCGTGCCCCGCAGGACCTCGATATACGCCTTGGAAATGCCCCGCAGGAGCTTGAATCGGCTCATCCGCATCAGGGCTACCAGCACGCCCAGCAGTGCGCCGAACAGCACCGTTACGGCGGAGATCCACAGCGTCCCCCAAAGTCCCGAGAGATACACCGGATAATATTTTACCAGCAGCTTTCCTACCTTTTCCATGGTTCCCCCTCCTTGCTCCGGCAGTTATTCGATGCCCAGCTCCGCGGCTGCGGTCTGGTACTCACCGTACCATGTCTCAATGCTCCCGGCGTCCTTCAGCTCGGCGATGCACTCATTGACCACCTCGGCCAGAGACCCCGTTCCCTCCTGCGGCATGGCCACGCAGGTGCCGTTCATGTTGGGGTCCACATCAAAGCGGTAATCCGGGATGGACAATCCGCCGTTGGCGTCGGCATACAGTTGTGCGGAAGCCGTAGAGCAGATGCACACATCCGCCTTGCCCTCAGCCACTGCCAGATAACCGTCCGTCATATTGGCCACCAGCTTGAACTCCTTGCAGTCGCCGTTTACATATTCATTATACAGTGCCTCCTGTACGGAGCCGCTCTGGGTGATGACCACGGCGTCCTTCAGCGAATCCAAATCGGTGTATTTCCCGACATCCTCTGTGCGGACAATGAATCCGTAGCCCGTATTGGTGGAGTAATACACATCACTCAGCCGCAGGCTCTCCGCGCGGGAGGGGGAATAGGCGATAGCGGAGAGGGCAAAATCATATTTGCCGTCCGCAATGCCGGAGAGTACAGCGGTGAAATCCAGCGCTGTGATCTTCAGCTCCACACCGAGCTTATCCGCGATGTACTTGGCCACCTCAATGTCCATGCCCTGATACTGCTCGTCCCCGCTCTTAGTGGGATCCACATATTCATAAGGCGCGAAATACGGCTCCGTGCAAAGCTCGATATAGCCCTTTTCCTTGATCTGCGCCAAGCGGTCCTTGCCCGCATCGCTCTTGCTGCCGCCGCAGGCCGTGCAGACCAGCGCCAGAGCCGCCGCCAAAATAACTGTAAAAACCTTTTTCATATCCGTGCCCTCTTTTCAGTGGATTTCGGGGTGTTTCTTCTCTCATCTGTTGCTCCTTATTTTAGCAGGCCGTTTTCTTTACGTCAATACTTTAGCGTGGTAATTCACTACCAAATTACCATAAAAAATTTTGTGGACCCTTGTGCTTTTTTGACATA
>UQMC01000071.1 GCA_900542115.1 uncultured Oscillibacter sp.
ACTTGGATGCTCCACCAACAGTATGCTTCACCTTCCGGCGATTGCGCATGAGGCGGGCGTAGAACTGAATCCGGAAATGGCAAATGCCATCAGTGAGAAGACTCCGAACCTCTGTCATCTGGCTCCGGCAGGATACCACTATATCGAGGAGCTGAACGAGGCAGGCGGTGTTTATGCCGTTATGAATGAGCTGAACAAGCTGAATCTGCTGCACACAGAGTGTATGACAGTAACCGGAAAGACCGTAGGAGAGAACATCAAAGGATGTGTCAATAAAAATCCTGAGATCATCCGCCCGGTTGAGAATCCATACAGCAAGACAGGCGGTATCGCCGTTCTGAAAGGAAACCTGGCACCGGATACCGCAGTTGTCAAACGTTCTGCTGTTGTTCCGGAGATGCAGGTTCACGAAGGTCCGGCCAGAGTCTTCGACTGTGAGGAGGATGCCATCGAGGCAATCCGCGGCGGCAAGATCGTGGCAGGTGATGTTGTTGTGATCCGCTATGAGGGACCAAAGGGTGGTCCTGGTATGCGTGAAATGCTGAATCCGACTTCTGCCATTGCAGGTATGGGACTTGGTTCTTCCGTAGCCCTGATCACAGATGGCCGTTTTTCCGGCGCATCCCGCGGTGCATCCATCGGTCATGTCAGCCCGGAGGCAGCAGAAGGCGGTCCGATCGCGCTCGTTGAGGAAGGCGATCTCATCCGTATCAATATTCCGGAGCATAAGCTGGAAGTTGTCGTATCGGACGAAGAGCTGGCACGCAGAAAAGCTGCATGGACTCCGAGAGAGCCGAAAGTAACCACAGGTTATCTGAAACGCTACGCCAAGATGGTTTCCAGTGCAAATAAGGGAGCTATTCTGGAGTTCTAATTCAGAAAAATCATAAAATCATATCAGCCGTCCGAACGCGCTTTTTCTCGGATGGCTGATTTCATAAACAGATTTCATACACAAAGCGAAAAACATAAGGAAGGAATCATACAGACATGGAATTAACTGGATCACAGATTGTTATCGAGTGCCTGAAGGAACAGGGTGTGGATACCGTGTTCGGCTATCCCGGCGGCACCATTCTCAACGTATATGATGCCCTCTATGACCATAGGGAGATCACCCATATTCTCACCTCCCACGAGCAGGGCGCGGCCCATGCTGCGGACGGTTATGCCCGCAGCACCGGCAAGGTGGGTGTGTGCTTTGCAACCTCCGGCCCCGGCGCCACGAACCTCACCACCGGCATTGCCACCGCGTACATGGATTCCTCCCCGGTAGTTTTTATCTCCTGCAATGTGCCGCAGAACCTCATCGGAAAGGACGCCTTTCAGGAGGTGGACATCACCGGCATCACCATGCCCATCACAAAATCCACCTATCTTGTGCGGGATGTAGCCAAGCTGGCGGACGCCGTGCGGGAGGCGTTCGCGCTGGCCCGCAGCGGCCGCCCCGGCCCCGTGGTGGTGGACATTACCCGGGATGTCACCGCCGCTGTGTGCGAATATGAATATCTGCCGCTGGAGCGGCACGCCGCCTCCGGGCACTTAGCCTCCCTCATCCACCGGGCCTACACCAGCAGCCTGAAGATGCCGGAGGCCGACCTGGGGGATGTGGAAAAGCTGGTGGAGATGATCGCGGTGTCCGAAAAGCCCATGCTGATCTGCGGCGGCGGTGTGGTCCGCAGTCGAGCCCATGAGGAGTTCCGGCAGTTTGTCCGCCGGATCGACGCCCCGGTGGCCATCACCGTTATGGGCGGCGGCGGTGTCTCCGGCCGGGACGTGATGACCACCGGCATGATCGGGATGCACGGCTCCGTGGCTTCCAACATGGCCTGCGACAACTGTGATCTGCTCATCGCCGTGGGCTGCCGGTTTTCCGATCGAGTGGCGCTGAAGCCGGAGACCTTCGCCCATCAGGCGAAAATCGTCCACATCGACATCGACCGGGCGGAGATCAACAAAAATGTCCAGACGGACCACCACATCATCGGAGACGCCAAGCAGGTTTTAAAGCTGCTGCTGGAGCGCCTGCCCCAGTATGACCATAAGGAGTGGAAGAATTTTGTGCTCTCGTTTCCCCGGGAAACGGAATACGGCGAGAGTGAGAGCGTCCTGACCCCCAAACAGGTGCTCTCCGCTATTGCCCGGCTGTGTCCGCAGGACTCCATCGTGGCGACAGACGTCGGCCAGCACCAGATGTGGGCCATCCAGCACCTTCACTTTGACTATCCCGGCCAGCTCTTGACCTCCGGCGGCTTCGGCACCATGGGCTTTGGCCTCGGCGCCGCCATCGGCGCCAAGCAGGGCAACCCGGAGAAAACGGTCATCCACATCACCGGCGACGGGTGCTTCCGCATGAACGGCAACGAGCTGGCCACCGAGGCGTATTACCGCCTCCCGGTCATCACCGTGATCTTCAATAACCGCAATCTCGGCATGGTCCGCCAGTGGCAAAGCCTGATCTACGATCGCCGCTACTCCCAGACTTCGCTGGAAAACCGCAGCCCGGACTTTGTGAAGTTCGCGGACGCCTTCGGCCTGAAGGCCCGGCGGGTCACGCAGCCCAGCGAACTGGCCGAGGCGCTGACCGAGGCGCTGGCGGAAAGCGCGCAGGGCCGGGGCTATGTCATCGACTGCGCCATCAACGCCGATGAAATGGTGCACCCCATGGTCAACGGCGGTCATCACATTACGGAATTTCTTTTGAGCTGAGGAGGGGAGGACATAATGATGGAAACAGCGCTGCGTACCCTTTCCGTTCTGGTGGACAATGAGCCGGGAGTGCTCTCACAGATCTCCCGCCTGTTTTCAAGAAAGGGCTTCAATATCGAATCGCTGGCGGTGGGTCCCACGCAGGACCGGAGCCTTTCCCGCCTGACGCTGGAGGTCATTACCGATGACAGCCAGACGGAGCTTTTATGCAACCAATTATCCAAAATGGTGCCGGTGCACTCCGTCCGACTGCTGGCGGACGAGCACTCCATCCGCCGGGAGCTGGTGCTCTGCAAGGTCCGGGCGGAGAACCGAAGCATCCGCAACGAGCTGATTCAACTTGCCAATGTGTTCCGGGCGTCCATTCTGGATGTCTCCGCCACCTCCATGACGCTGGCAGTCATCGGCGAGGAGTCGAAAAATGAGGCCCTCACCGACCTGCTGCGGGAGTTCGGAATTTTGGAAATGGTCCGCACCGGCATGGTGGCGCTGGAGCGGGGCCGCTATACCATTCAGGACGAACGGAAGGAAACGCTGGAATTCAATCTGGGAAAAATGCTGTAAATCTGTGCATTTTACGATAAAAAACTAAAAACGAAAGAAAAAGGAGAAAGAACCATGGCTAAGATGTATTACGAAAAGGACTGCGACCTGAACTATCTCAACGGAAAGAAAATCGCTGTGATCGGCTACGGCTCTCAGGGCCACGCCCATGCCCTGAACCTGAAGGACTCCGGCTGTGAGGTCTGCGTGGGCCTGCGGGAGGGCTCTAAGAGCTGGGCGCAGGCGGAGGCTGCCGGGCTCACCGTCAAGACCATTGCCGAGGCTGCCAAGTGGGGCGATGTTGTGATGCTGCTCATCAACGATGAGGTGCAGGCCGACGTATATAAAAAGGATATCGCCCCCTATCTGGAGGAGGGCAACGCGCTGGCCTTTGCCCACGGCTTCAACATCCGCTATAAGCAGATCGTGCCCCCTGCCGGTGTGGATGTGTTTATGGCGGCGCCCAAGGGCCCCGGCCACACCGTCCGCTCCACCTATGTCTCCGGCAAGGGTGTGCCCTGTCTGGTAGCCGTGGAGCAGAACGCCACCGGCCGGGCCTATGAGATCGCGCTGGCCTACATCGCCGGCATCGGCGGCGCTCGGGCGGGTATTATGGAGACCACATTCCACGATGAGACCGAGACAGACCTCTTCGGCGAGCAGACCGTTCTGTGCGGCGGCGTGGTGGATTTGATGCAGTGCGGCTTCGAGACGCTGGTGGAAGCCGGTTACGCCCCGGAGAACGCCTATTTTGAGTGCATCCATGAGATGAAGCTTATCGTTGACCTTATCAATAAGGGCGGCGTGGCCGCCATGAATTACTCCATCTCCGACACCGCCGAGTTCGGCGAGTACGTCTCTGGCCCCCGGGTGCTGCCCCACGAGGAGACCAAGGCCCGGATGCGGGCGGTGCTGGCGGACATTCAGGACGGCACCTTTGCCGGCCGCTGGATCGCCGAGAACAAGAGCCGGGGCCGCACGTTCTTCAATTCCAAGCGGGACCAACTGGCAAAGCACCCCATGGAGCTGGTGGGCGAGGAATTGCGCCGCAACATGATCTGGAGTGGTGATAAAAATCTCGACACGGCATCTGATTAAAAAGAGGTATCGGAGGAGAAAGCTATGCGTTCTGATGAGATCAAGACCGGCGTGGAGCGCACGCCGAACCGCAGCTTGCTGTATGCGCTGGGCTATACCGATGAGGAGCTTTCCCGGCCCCTCATCGGCGTGGTCAGCTCCTATAACGAGATCGTTCCCGGCCACATGGGGCTGGACAAGATCGCCGAGGCGGTGAAGGCCGGCGTCCGGGCCGCCGGCGGTACGCCGGTGATGTTCCCGGCCATCGCCGTGTGCGACGGAATCGCTATGGGCCATGTGGGTATGAAGTATTCGCTGGTGAGCCGCGACCTCATTGCCGACTCCACAGAGGCTATGGTCATGGCCCACCAGTTCGATGGACTTGTGATGATTCCAAACTGCGACAAAAATGTGCCGGGTTTGCTGATGGCGGCGGCGCGGCTGAATATCCCCACCATCTTCTGCTCCGGCGGCCCCATGCTGGCGGGCCGCCTCAGAGATGGCCGCCGCACCTGCCTGAGCCACATGTTCGAGGCGGTGGGCGCTTATCACGCAGGAAAGCTGGACGAGGCCGGTGTGGCGGACTACACGGAAAATGCCTGCCCCACCTGCGGCTCCTGCTCCGGGATGTACACCGCCAACTCCATGAACTGTCTTACAGAGGCCATCGGCATGGCCCTCCGGGGCAACGGCACCATTCCCGCCGTGTATTCCGCCCGTCTGCGGCTGGCCAAGGAGACCGGCATGAAGATCATGGAGCTGGTGGAGAAAAACGTCCGTCCCCGGGATATTATGACGGAAGCCGCCTTCCACAATGCCGAGACCGTGGACATGGCGCTGGGCTGCTCCACCAACACCATGCTGCACCTGCCCGCCATCGCTCACGAGGCCGGGGTGGAGCTGGATCTGCACATGGTCAACGGCATCAGCGACAAAACTCCCAACCTCTGTCATCTGGCTCCTGCCGGTGACACCTATATCGAGGATCTGGACCGGGCCGGCGGCGTCTGGGCCGTGATGAAGGAGCTGACCAAGGCCGGTCTGCTGGATACCTCGCTGCCCACCGTAACGGGTAAGACCGTAGGGGAAAACCTGGAAACGGCGGAGAATCTGGACACCAGTCTCATCCGCCCGCTGGAGGAGCCTTATTCCAAGACCGGCGGCATCGCCGCCCTGTTCGGCAATCTGGCCCCGGACGGCTGCGTGGTGAAGCAGAGCGCCGTGGCCCCGGAAATGCTGCGGCACAAGGGCCCCGCCCGGGTGTTCAACAGTGAGGAGGAGGCCATCGCCGTCATCTACGCCGGCGGCATCCGTCCCGGTGATGTGGTGGTGATTCGCTACGAGGGCCCCAAGGGCGGCCCCGGTATGCGGGAAATGCTGAACCCCACCTCCGCCATCGCCGGTATGGGACTGGACAAGGACGTGGCCCTCATCACCGACGGTCGGTTCTCCGGCGCGACCCGGGGAGCGTCCATCGGCCACGTCAGCCCGGAGGCTGCCTCCGGCGGCGTCATCGGTCTGGTGCAGGAGGGCGACCTCATCGAGATCGACATTCCCGGACGCTCCCTCCACCTGTGCGTGGAGGACGCGGAGCTGGCGGAGCGCCGGAAAAATTGGGTCTGTCCTGAGCCGAAGATCAAAACCGGTTACCTTGCCCGATATGCCAAGCTGGTGTCCTCTGCCGACAGGGGCGCCATTCTGGAATGAGGGAGCGGTGTATGAACACGGCTGAAGCATTGGACCGCCTGCTTTTGTACCGCCAGACGCCGGAGAGCCTCTTGCGGTGGCTCATGGACCCGGCAGAGACCGTCCGCACGGCGGCGCAGGCGGAGGTGGTGGCGCTGGCGGTGGAAAACGGCTGGCAGGGCGACCTGTGGCGCTGCTGCATCGCGTGGACGCTGACGGAGCACGAGAACCCTTTCTCCCTCTCATGGGAGCGCCGCACCGGCCCGGAGGACACCCTCAGCGCGCTGGCGCTGGCGGACATGGCTGTTTTCCATGCCCTGCTGTCCGCCCCGCCGGAGGAGGGGCCATGGCATCTTCTGCGAAATTTTCACCACGAGAGCCGCCAGGGTAAGGAAAGCGCTCCGCTGACGGAGCTGGCCGCCGCGCTGGCAGACGCCGCCTCCCCGGCGGCGCTGCTGGACTGTCTGACTGCTTTTTATCAAAGCCACGGCGTCGGTCAATTAGGGCTGGGGCAGGTGTTCCACGTCCGGCGGGAGGCCGATGGCGTCCGATTGCTCCCAGTGCGGGACCGGCCCCCGGTGCGCCTTGCGGATTTGGTAGGCTACCGGCAGCAAAAGGAGCAGTTGGTCCGCAATACCGAGGCATTTCTGCATGGCCGGGGCGGCAATAATGTCCTGCTCTACGGCGATGCCGGAACCGGCAAGTCCACCAGCGTTCAGGCTATTGCCAATGAATACGCGGCGAAGGGTCTGCGGCTTATTGAGGTTTATAAGGAGCAGTATGACCTTATTCCGGCGCTTCTGCGGCAGATCAAGGGCCGCAATTACCGCTTTCTCCTGTTTTTGGACGATCTCTCCTTTGAGGAAAACGAGACCTCCTATAAATATCTGAAGGCGGTCATGGAGGGCGGCGCGGAGGCCCCGCCGGAAAACGTGCGAATCTGCGCCACCTCCAATCGCCGCCATCTGGTGCGGGAGGTGTGGAGCGACCGCAGCGATATAGAGCATGACGGTGACATCCACCGCTCCGATACGGTAGAGGAAAAGCTGTCCCTTGCCAGCCGCTTCGGTTTGCAGCTTTTCTATCCTGCCCCCACCTTCGAGGAATACCAGCAGATCGTCTCCATCCTCTCCGAAAGGGCAGGAACGGACCTGACTGCCGAGCAGCTCCGGGCGGCGGCCGCCACATGGCAGGTCCGCAGCGGCAGCCGTTCCGGCCGCACGGCGCAGCAGTTTGTCAATCAATTAGATCGCTGAAAAACGGCAGTCAGGAAGCAAATTTTTGCTTTCTGACTGCCAATAAAAACTTTATTCTGAAAAAGCATCAGCCCCCACTCGCTCCAACGGCGAATGGGGGCTACTTCTGCTGTATTTCTTTCAATATGGTTACCTCTGCTTCCATCTATATTGCCGCTGCTGCAGAACACTGACTGCCAATCCATGAGGTGCCGGGTGCGTGCAGAGACTCATCTCACGCGATTCATTAAATGATGGCACTTCGTATTTGACGGTGCGGCCCACTGAAGCGGCGCTCAAGGAGCGGCGGATTTGGGTTCGGAAGCACTGCCCTCCTTGTGCCTTTACTGTACAATGAACTCTTGAAAATGTCAATAGATTTTGTATATATTTTACATTTTGAATAAATAAACCTGAAAATATACAAGCAATTTACACAAAGCGCGCGGTCAGCTAAGCTCGGCGTAAAAATGCGTGGGGGACAACTCTTCTTGAATCCAAAAGCCATCCCGCAGTGCGGACAGGTTTTCCTCATCATGCTCGATCTCACAGCTGAACCGGCGCAGCGCCTCCGCAGGACCGCATACCGCCGCAAGGCGCCGGATGGTCAGCACGGAGAAAATGCACAGCTGCGTCTGTCCCAGCACATCCCCGTCATTGACCGCCTTTAAAATATAGTGGAACAGAAAATACGCGGCAATGCGCTCCAAAAGCGCCTCGGATACCGGTGCCGGCTCCGCCGCTTCTCCCCGGTGCAGAAGGTCCCGCCAGTCCGGCTCTAAAACCTCCAGCGTTTCCAAAAATTGCAGGGCGTAAGGGAACAGCCCCGTGGTTTCCGGCGCGGCGGAATGCGCCGGGAGCGGTCCTTCGACCAATTCCGGCAGGGCATCCTCGTCCTCTGTGTCCAGCCGCTCCTGTACGCCTTGGGCCAGCAGCAGAATATCCCGCAGCCGAGCGTTCAGAGGGCGGGTGCGATTCTGCAAAAGCGCCAGCATCCGTTCCCGCAGGGGCAAAAGCCACGTCAGCCATTCGTCCCCCGCCTCTGCGGGCGTATCGTCCGTTCGCTCCGGAAACAGCAGCGGGGCCTCGCTGCTCAGCAGAAGCCGGTTCGCCTCAGGGCAGGAGGCGGACAGTGTGACCTCCCGGAACGTGCCGTAATCTTCCACGAACCGGGGGTGCTCCCGGCAGGTGACAGAGGTGGCCGCCTCGTCCAAGGTGAGGTGCACCTCACAGAGATTTTCCTGATTCAAAAAGGGGCAGCGCCCGCCGCGAAGCGGAAAGCACCAGTCCTCTCCGTCAAGCTGCATCGCGGCGCGGAGCCGCTCCCCCAGCGGGCCGGGGAGAGCGCGGTACCGCCGGGCGGTGTCCTCGTCCAAAACAACCTCCCACTCCATGCAGCAGCTATGAGGGCACGCCCCCGCCAGACAGGAAAAATCGTCAAAATAATCCGGGACACGCAGCTTCATGGCACTTCCTCCTGTATCTGACAGCGGCTCTTTCAAAAAAAGTTGCATACGCAACAGAATTTACATAAATATTATAGGATACTATCTACGGAAAGACAAGGCTGAATAGCCAAGGAAAAAGGAGATACCCTATATGATACGGAAAATCATTGAGATCGACCGGGAAAAATGCAATGGCTGCGGTGCCTGTGCGGCCGCCTGTCAGGAGGGCGCCATCGGCATGGTGGACGGAAAGGCCGCCCTGCTGCGGGACGATTACTGCGACGGTCTCGGCAACTGTCTGCCCCATTGCCCCACCAACGCCATCACCTTTGTGGAGCGGGAGGCCGCTGCCTTTGACGAAAAGGCCGTTGCCGCCGCCCAGCTCCAGAAGCGGGCAGAGGCGCTGAAGGGCAGTGCGCCGGTGACGCGCACCGGCTGTCCCGGCAGCGCACCGCTGCAAATGGGCGGCTGTCCTGGCAGCCGGGCCGCTGAGCTGAAGCAGACTGCGGCAGAGGCCCCCATGCAGACCATGGCCCAATCCCGCCTGATGCAGTGGCCCATCCAGATCAAGCTGCTGCCGGTGCAGGCCCCGTTCTATCAGGGGGCAAAGCTGCTCATCGCCGCAGACTGTACGGCCTTTTCCCGGGCGGATTTCCACGAGCGGTTCATGAAGGGCCATATTACCCTCATCGGCTGCCCCAAACTGGACGAGGGCGATTACGCGGAAAAGCTGACGGACATCCTCCGGCTCAATGACATCCGGGCGGTCACAGTGGTCCGCATGGAGGTCCCCTGCTGCGGCGGCCTTCAGCGGGCGGCGGAGACCGCGCTGCAAAACAGCGGCAAATTCCTCCCGTGGCAGGTGGTGACGCTGGGACGGGATGGAAGCATTCTGGATTGACATTCGGAAAATGGAGGCAAGGAAATGAGAGCAACGGTCAATGACACCTGTATCGGCTGCGGCCTGTGCGCCGGCACCTGCCCTGTGGTGTTTTCCATGGGGGATGACGGACTGGCCCACGGCGGCGAAATTCCGGACAACCAGTGCGCCGAGGCGGAGACCGCCCGGGATGGCTGCCCGGTCAGCGCCATCAGCATCGAGGACTGAAGTCCATGAAAAAGCGGCGGAGCAAACGCTCCGCCGCTTGCGACCGTCGAAAAAGTGGCATTGCCACTTTTTCGAGGAAGTTTCGCTGCGCTCTGCGCCTCGGTTGTCCGCTGATGGCGGACAATTCGACGCTCGCTTTGCGCAAAGTGTTTTCTGCCACGCACAGGTCGCGGCAAAAAACAAATTTTACAGCTTTCGCGTCTGCGGACGCGAAACTCTGTGAGGCTTTTTCAACACGCTGAAGCGGCGGAGCAAACGCTCC
>UQMC01000072.1 GCA_900542115.1 uncultured Oscillibacter sp.
CGGAGTCATCCTCCTTACGCGGGGTAGTGAATTTGGACTGTCCCGGTTTTCTGCGGTTTAAGTAGACCTGAATATCTTCTTCGGTGAGAGAAAGTCCGGCCGGACAGCCATCGATTACTACGCCGATGCCTTTGCCGTGGGATTCACCCCAGGTCGTGATAGAAAAAATATTGCCAAAAGTGGAACCTGCCATAGGTAAAATACTCCTGTTCTGTATATTTGGATTGACTAAATCCAAGTATATAGAATATACTTTCATCTGTAAAGACTAAATGGAGGATGAGGAACTTTGTATAAATTACTGAAAAAAGATGGAGATGCCAAACGAGGGGAATTTCATACCGTACATGGAGTGATCCAGACACCGGTATTCATGAATGTCGGTACACAGGCGGCTATCAAGGGCGGCGTGTCGGCACTGGACCTGAAGGCGGTCGGCTGTCAAATCGAGCTGTCTAACACCTATCACCTTCATCTGCGGCCCGGCGACAAGGTGGTGCGCCAGATGGGCGGCCTCCATAAATTTATGAATTGGGATGGCCCGATTCTGACGGACTCCGGCGGCTTTCAGGTGTTTTCGCTGGCCTCTCTGCGGAAGATCAAGGAGGAGGGCGTCACCTTTGCCAGCCATATTGACGGACATCGTATTTTCATGGGACCGGAGGAGTCCATGCAGATTCAATCGAATCTTGGCAGCGACATTGCCATGGCCTTTGATGAATGTGTGGAAAATCCGGCTCGTTACGAGTACGCCAAGGCGTCGGTAGCGCGGACGCTTCGATGGCTCCAGCGCTGCAAGGTGGAGCATGACCGGCTCAACAGCCTGCCAGATACCGTTAATCCACAGCAAATGCTGTTTGGCATCAATCAGGGCGCAACCTTTGCCGACCTCCGGGCATGGCATATGCAGGAGATCGCCAAGCTGGACTGCGATGGCTACGCCATCGGCGGATTGGCAGTAGGGGAGCCTGCGGAGGTCATGTATGAGATGATCGATGTTGTGGAGCCGTATGCTCCCAAGGAAAAACCTCGCTATCTGATGGGCGTCGGTACGCCCAGCAACATTATCGAGGCGGTGAGCCGGGGCGTGGATTTCTTCGACTGTGTGATGCCCTCCCGCAATGGTCGCCATGGCAAGCTGTTTACGTGGGAAGGCACCGTAAATATCATGAATGAAAAGTATATCACGGATGAACGCCCTATCAGCGAGAGCTGCGGCTGCCCGGTGTGCCGCAGCCATTCCAGAGCCTATCTGCGGCATCTGTTCAAGGCGGATGAGGTTCTGGCGCTGCGGCTTGCGGTGCTGCATAACCTCTGGTTTTATAATGAACTGATGGCCAAAATTCGGGAGGCATTGGATCAGGGCTGCTTTGCACAGTTCCGGGAGCGGTACAGCGGAAAGCTGGAAAAGCGGGCATGATCTGCGGCTGAGCGAAAAAGACTTGCAAATAGTGGTATCTTTGGTATAATAGCATTATCTGATTTTTTCGAAGGAGATTTTGAGGACATGGATCAAAGCATTATTCTGCTGGTAGTGATGTTCGCGGCGCTGTATTTCTTTATGATTCGCCCGGAGAACAAGCGTAAAAAGCAGGCACAGGCTATGCGTGACGGACTGAAGAAGGGTGATGTGATCACCAGCATCGGCGGCATTGTCGGTAAGATCGTAATGGTCAATCCCAACACCATCATCATTGAGACCAGCGAGGATCGGGTCCGCATGGAGCTGACCAAGTGGGCAGTGTCTCAGGTGGGTGTCCAGACCGGCGATATGCCTGCTGCCGAGAAGAAGGACAAGAAGGCTGAGAAGAAGGACGAGACTCCTGCTGTGGAGGCTCCCAAGGCCGAGGCTGCCGAGGAAAAGAAAGACTAAAGAAAGTCCGAACAACGTCATAAGCGATCCCTCCACCGGAATATGCTGTTAGTGAAGCATATTTCGGAGGAGGGATTATTTTATGTCCGAAAAAAGACCACTGCAATGGAAGGGAATATTGCTGAGTCTGTGCCTGACACTTGCACTCTATGGAGGCGGAATTTTGCTGCTGACGCTGTTGACGGTGCGCGGTGTTCTGGGCGAGGAACAACTATTTTTAACGTTGGCGATTGGGGCGGCTTGCGCCTCGCTTATTGGCGGCATGATGGCAGGGAAGCGAGTCGGCGCTGCAGGCAGCCTGCTGAATGCGGGGCTGACCGTGGTTGCGTTGTTGCTGCTCTGCCTGCTCAACTGGGAGGGTCCGACAGGGAAGGGTATCATTTTGCTGGGCGCAGTCCTGCTGGGCGGTGTACTGGCAGCCCTGCCAAATCGCGGCCGGAAAAAACGCAGCGGAAAGCGATTGGTAAAATCTAACAAAAAGAAGCGCCCACACTGAAATGGGCGAAAAGGAAGGAGAACGGCGTCGAATAACGGCGGCACGCAAATGTAGCGCGGTATGATGCTGCATAGACACTACATCTTGCAGTTCTTGCTGTCAAAGCGGGCACTTACCACTCGATTTTACGAAGTTTACATAATGTGATTTACATAACATTTTGGCATAATTTACAAAAAGAGGCTTTTTAAGGAAAACGCCTTGCGAAATTCTGTAATTTGAACTATAGTTTAGAAGAAGAGTTTTACGTCAACCAAACATAAATCTTGTCCCATGTGCATACCTTGGGATGAGGTGATGCGGGTTGAAACGGCTACGGGCAGAGAAAGCGCCCAACTGGCGATACAGCTTGCTGCTGACAGTCTTTTTCCTGTTAGGAACGGCGGCGGGCTGTCTGTATGCGGGACAAACCGCCGGAAAAACGGGTTCGGAGTTGTCTGTGTATCTGAAGGATTATTTGTCCCTTGCAGGCCGGCATACATTAACTGCTTCTGGCATTTGTTCCATGTCGGCGGCATATGTACGCAGTCCCTTATTTGCTTTGCTTTGCGGCTTCAGTTGGGTTGGAACCGGACTTTTGCCGATAGGGGCACTGCTGACCGGGTTCTTTCCGGGATATGCGGCGGGGTGCCTGTTTGCCGCGTTCGGCGGACAAGGGATTTTGCTGGCACTGGGGCTTTTCGGACTGCGCTGCTTTGTAACAGTCACCTGCTTTTTTTTGCTGGCCGTTCCGGCGTGGCAGTCCTCAGTAGAGCTGTTTCAAATGTCCTTTGGGAGAGGGCATTCCTTTACGGCGGTTTATGGCCATCGCTGGTGGCTTCGTTTGGCGTGTGTGGCCGGGGCAATCTGCTTTGGGATCTTTTTGGATATCCGATTGTCGCCGGGGCTGCTCCGTTTGCTGTTGGCAAACGGAATTTAGGGAGAGAGGAGTTGACAGGTATGGATGATATTGCCGCGTTCAGGGCGTATTTGTCCGACGAAAAGAAGTCCTCACAAAATACGGTCAGCTCTTATCTGCGGGACACGACTCAGTTTGCCGAGTACCTCCATAACCGTTATGGGAAAGATCTTCGTCAGGCGGAGCGTGAGCACGTACAGGGCTATATGGACTGGATGCTGGGCCGGGGAAAATCGGCCGCGTCTGTAACGCGCTTTTTGGCCTCAATCAAATCTTTCTATAGTTATATGGTGGCCAGCGGTGAGATGAAAAGCAGTCCCGCGCAGGGTGTGGCCGCTGCCAAGGTGGAGCGGAAATATCCGGAGATTTTAACGGCCAGAGAGGTAGAGCTGTTTTTGGAGCAGCCGGAATGTGTGGACGCCAAGGGCTTTCGGGATCATGCCATGCTTGAGCTGCTGTATGCCACAGGCATCCGGGTCAGTGAGCTTATTGCCCTAAACATCGGCGATTTAAATTTGGCGGCGGGCTTTGTCCGTTGCTCCAATGGCAAAAAGGAGCGCATTATCCCGCTCTATCACGGGGCGATTCGAGCGCTTCAGGATTATATCAAGGGGATTCGGCCCCAGCTCATCGCGGACACCGAGGAAATGGCGCTGTTCGTCAATATGAACGGTGAACGCATGAGCCGGCAGGGCTTCTGGAAGATCATTAAGCACTATCAGGAGAAGGCAGGCATTCAAAAGGATATTACGCCCCACGCCCTGCGCCATTCATTTGCGGTGCATCTGTTGGAAAACGGTGCAGACCTCCGGGCCATTCAGGAAATGCTGGGTCATGCGGATATTTCTTCCACCCAGATCTATACCCATGTGATCAAAAACCAACTGAAGGATGTATATCAGAAGGCGCATCCAAGAGCGTAAAAACCGGCAGGCTGATGGCGCTGCCGGTTTTTTGCGCTCTTTTAAAAAAATTATTGTTTTGGGAAAACAAAATGACAAGCTCCTGCGTCTAATAGATAAAAGAGAGTAAAGGAGGGGAGGCTGTGGACCAACAGGAATTTGCTACCCGGGCGGAAGCAATCAAGGCGCGGCTGTACCGAACGGCTTACTTGTATCTGGGAAGCGAGGCAGACGCGCTGGACGCGGTTTCCGAAGCAATCTGCCGTGCGTTGCAAGGACTCAAGCACCTGCGGCAGCCGGAGCTGTTTGAAACATGGATTACCCGTATCCTGATCAACACCTGCAGCAACGAGTTGCGCCGCCGGAGCTTTTTTCATCTCGGCGGAGAGGACGCGCTGCCGGATACTGCCGGGCCGGACGCCTATGAGCATCTGCCGCTGAAGGAGGCGATACGCCGCTTGCCGGAGGAGCTGCGAAGCGTGGTGATTCTGCGCTTTTTCTCCGGATATACGCAGGCGGAGACCGCCGCCGCGCTGAACATTCCGCAGGGAACCGCGGCCACCCGCCAGAAACGGGCGCTGGCCTTGCTGAAATTGGAACTGGGAGAGGAGGGACAGGCATGAACCGCATGGACGAGTACACCGCCCTGTTGGCGGAGCTGGAACAGACCCCGGAAGCACTGAGTGATACGGTAAGCAAAGCACTGGATAGGAAAAATGCTTTACAGAAAAAACGGCGGATTTTAAGGACCTCCCTTGGCGGTTTTGCGGCTTGCTTTGCGGCGTTTGTGCTGCTGGTGAACCTGTCGATGCCGTTTGCAAGAGCCTGCGGCCGTATTCCGGTCCTTTCGGCCTTGGCAAAGGCGGTAAGCTGGTCGCCCAGTCTGTCCGCCGCCGTGGAAAACGATTATGTACAGCCCATGGAGCTGTCACAGTTTCAAAACGGGATTACTGCCCGTGTCGAGTATCTGATTGTGGATCGAAAGCAGGTGGATGTGTTTTTCTCTATCGCGTCCGATGAATATCAACATCTGGACTTGGACCATCCGAAGCTGACGGTGCCGGGGGAACAGGGAGGATATTCCACAGCCCTCAGCAGCTACGGTGTGGAAAACGGTGACCTGATCGATTTTCAAATCAACTTTGTAGACCGGGATGTGCCGGACCATTTGACCATGACCTTCGGCGTGTACGATGAAAAGGACCAATATGATGAAAGCGGCGCGCCTATACCGGAACAGGCTTTCGGAGATTACGGCGATGAATTGCTGTCTGACAGCCAGAAAGAAAAGCATGAAATTCTGGCCACCTTTACCTTTGAACTGGAATTTGATCCCACATATACTGCCAAGGGTACGGTCATTAATGTGGGAGAGACATTCCTGTTGGACGGCCAATCCGTAACGCTGACGGAGGCGGAGATCTATCCCACCCACCTGCGGCTGAACTTTGACTATGACCCCGCCAACACCGCATGGCTGACGGAGTTGAACTTCTATCTGGAAAACGAGCGGGGAGAGCGGTTCAACGGCATTGTCAACGGCATTTCCGCCACCGGAAACCCGGACGATCCCTCCACGGATTCCGTCTGGCTGGACAGTCCCTATTTCTCCACAGGGGAACACCTGACCCTCCATGTCACCGGGGCTTCCTGGATCGACAAGGGACAGGAGCGGGTGAAGGTAGATCTGGTAAAGGGCATGATCGAGAACCCACCCCAGGGCGTCCGTCTGGAATGGGCGGAGAAGCGAAATGCCGGCTGGGTGGTGTCTTTCAGCGCCGGGTATCGCTGGGAGAAAACGATGCATTACCAGATCTGGAAAAGCTGCTTCTATGACGAGGACGGCACGGCCCATGACATCAATCAGCGGGGAGTATCCAGCTCGCCCATGATCTTGGGCGAAATCTCCGGCGCGGAGCTGGAGGCTTACGATGCCGCCGAAAAAGCCGCGAAAGAGGAGGGGCGGTACTTTGAGACCTTTGGCCTGAAGGACTGCGCGGCGGACTGCGTGTGGCTGGAGCCTTGCTGGACCCGAATTACAAACAGCACCGCAGAGATAGTCATCAAATGAATAAACGAAAGCGTGCGCGGGTAATCACGCACGCTTTTTAACGAGCCGCATAGGCTGGAAAGGAAAGGGGGCGTCCGCCTATGCGCTTTGCGCTCTATGACCGGCGGGCCGCCGTATTGTACGCGCACCGCTGGGCGTATGGCAGAAATCCGGCCTTTTATGACTACGAGGGATTAGGGGGAGACTGTACCAATTTTGCATCCCAGTGCATTTATGCCGGCAGCGGTGTGATGAACTTTACGCCGACCTTTGGGTGGTATTACATTGACTCGAGCCAAAAAGCGCCGGCATGGACCGGCGTGCCGTACCTCTATAATTTTCTTACGCGCGGAGAGCGCTCTGCGGGACCGGTGGCCCGCCCCTGTGACATGGAAGATGTGCGTCCCGGCGACGTGATACAGCTTTCCTTTGATGGGGAGAGCTTTCGCCATACACCGGTGGTTGTGGCTGTGGGGCGTCCGGCATCGGCGGAGAATATCCTCATCGCGGCCCACAGCTATGATGCGGATGACCGGCCTCTATCCACCTATGAATATAAGGACATCCGCTTCTTGAAGATATACGGCGTCTGGAAGCCGTAAAGCGGGGAAAATGGGTTGACATTTCCGCAGCGATACGCTACAATGAGCACATTACAGCAATGAAACGGAGAAGTATGCGGATACGTTCTGCCAAGAGAGCCCCTGTTGATGGTGGAAAGGGGAGAGAGCGGCCGCTGAAATACACCGTGGAGCTGGCACCTGAACGGCTATGGCCAAGTAGGCGTGCTCCGGGTGCGCCCGTTACCGCGCTGCCGTGTGTTGGCACGGCGTGAGGCCGGTTTCCGTGAGGAAACGGCGAATCAGAGGTGGTACCGCGTATTTACGCCCTCTGTCCCAAGGGACAGGGGGCTTTATTTTATCTCTGTCCGAAATGAAATTGGAAAAGGAGAAAAACAATGCAGATTTATGAGGAACTGAAGGCCCGCAAGCTGATTGCTCAGGTCACGGATGAGGAGGAAATTCGGGAGCTGGTGAACAACGGCAAAGCCGTGTTTTACATTGGCTTTGACCCCACGGCCGATTCTCTCCATGTGGGACACTTTATGGCGCTGTGCCTGATGAAGCGGCTCCAGATGGCGGGCAACCGCCCAATCGCATTGATTGGCGGCGGCACCGGCTATATCGGCGACCCCTCCGGCCGGACGGATATGCGTTCCATGATGACCCCGGAGACGATTCAGCACAACTGTGACTGTTTCAAAAAGCAGATGGAACGGTTCATTGAGTTTGGCGACGGCAAGGCTATGATGCTCAATAATGCGGACTGGCTGCTGAAGCTGAACTATATCGACCTGCTGCGGGAGGTGGGCGCCTGCTTCTCTGTGAACAATATGCTCCGGGCCAAGTGCTATGAGCAGCGGATGGAAAAGGGCCTCAGCTTTTTGGAGTTCAACTATATGATTATGCAGTCCTATGACTTTTATCATATGTTCCAGACGGTTGGCTGCAATATGCAGTTCGGCGGTGATGACCAGTGGAGCAATATGCTGGGCGGCACGGAGCTGATTCGCCGCAAGCTGGGCAAGGATGCCTACGCCATGACCATCACGCTTCTACTGAACAGCGAGGGCAAGAAGATGGGCAAGACCGCCAGCGGCGCCGTTTGGCTGGACCCCAACAAGACCACGCCCTTTGATTTTTACCAGTATTGGCGGAATGTGGGCGATGCCGACGTGCTCAAGTGCATCCGGATGCTGACGTTCCTGCCTCTGGAGCAGATCGACGCCATGGACAAGTGGGAGGGCAGTCAACTGAATCAGGCCAAGGAGCTTTTGGCCTATGAGCTGACGAAGCTGGTCCACGGCGAGGCTGAGGCTGACAAGGCACAGGAGGCTGCCCGTGCTTTGTTCGGCGGCAGCGGCAGCAGTGAGAATATGCCTGCGACCCAGTTGCCGGAGGCACGGTTTACCAATGGAAAAATTAACGCCATTGATTTGCTGGTGGCCTGCGGGCTGTGCAGCTCCAATGGTGAGGCACGGCGTCTGATTCAGCAGGGCGGCGCAGCGGTCAACGATCAGAAGGTGACCTCCATTGATGTGACATTTGACCAGGAGCAGTTTGCCGGTGACGGTGTGGTCATCAAAAAGGGTAAAAAGGTATTCCATCGGGCCTATACCGCTTGATTTGACAAAAAACAGAAAAATGTTGCAAAAACCGCCCTGCCCGTTATCGGGCAGGGCGGTTTTCCCGGGAAAAAATAAGGCTAATTGCTTTCAGGCAGCAAATTCCATGCAGAAAGTGCCAGCTTGATTTTTTCGGTGCTGGCAGCCGTGGGCGGACAAAGCGGCAGGCGGAGTTCTCCGGCCTCCAGTCCCATGAGATTCAGCGCAGTCTTGACAGGAATGGGATTTACCTCGCAGAACAGTGCGTCGCAGAGGGGCTTCAGCTTTAGTTGCAGCTTTCCGGCGGTGACAAAGTCGTTAGCGAGGCAGAGTGCTGTCAGGCGGCACATTTCGGCAGGGAGGACATTGGACACCACGGAGATAACACCGGCACCGCCCAGCATACAGATGGCGGCGGTCTCATCATCGTTGCCGGACCAGATGGAAAAATCCTCCGGGCAGAGCCGCAGAGTTTTTTGCAGTTGACTGAGGCTGCCGGAGGCTTCTTTTGCACCGGCAATATTAGGATGCTGCGCCAACTCCGCATAGGTCTCCGGCTGAATATTGACCCCGGTGCGGGAGGGTACATTATAAAGGATCATAGGCGTGGAAACAGAATCGGCAATGGTCTGGTAATGCCGCAGAAGGCCCTGCTGGGTAGCCTTATTATAGTAGGGGGTCACCATCAGCAGCCCGTCTGCCCCCAAGCGTTCCGCAGCCTTGGCGTTTTCACGGGCGACTTCTGTGGAATTGGCCCCGGCACCCGCAATGACGGGGATGCGGCCTGCAACACGGTCGATGCAGTATTGTATCGTTTCCAGCCGCTCCTTTTGTGTCATAGTGGCCGCCTCTCCGGTAGTGCCGCAGACAATGATGGCGTGGACACCTCCCGCAAGCTGGCGGTCGATCAGCCTGCCGAAAGCGGGGAAGTTGACCGCACCGTTTTTAAAGGGCGTGACAATGGCGGTTCCAACACCTGTAAAGAGAGTTTGCTTCATAGCGTTCAATCTCCTTCCAATCACTGATGATCCTATAAAAAGCGGATGTCAACACCTTGACATCCGCTTTTGTAGCTATATAGTTCTTTTCCTTTACAGCTTTTGAATATAACATTTTGCACAGAGAAGCTCAGCCAACAGTACCGCTCCGCCGGCAGCGCCGCGCAGCGTGTTGTGAGAGAGGCAGACAAATTTATAGTCATACTGCGTGTCAGGCCGCAGGCGGCCGATGGATACGGCCATGCCGTGCTCCAGATTACGGTCCAGTCTGGTCTGCGGACGGTTTTCTTCCTCAAAATAGTGCAGGAACTGCTTGGGGGCGGAGGGGAGCTCCAGCTCCTGTGCCGGGCCGCGGAAGGCGGCCCAATCGGCTTTGATCTGCTCCATGGAGGGCGTGTGACCGTCCTTGAATTTCGTAAAGACTGCGGCCATGTGCCCGTCCTGACAGGCGACCCGGAAGCACTGGGCGGTGATAGAAGGACCCTGCGCCTTGACGATTTTATCTCCCTCGATATGTCCCCAGAGCTTCAGCGGCTCCATCTCACTTTTTTCCTCCTCACCGCCGATGTACGGAATCACATTATCCACCATTTCCGGCCAAGTGGCAAAGGTTTTACCGGCACCGGAAATGGCCTGATAGGTACAGACCAGAGCGCGGTCAAGCCCGT
>UQMC01000073.1 GCA_900542115.1 uncultured Oscillibacter sp.
AGCAAAACAACGGCATACAGGTGTATAGACACCTGTATGCCGTTGTTATAATTGGAGACCCGCCCGCGCTGTATGGAAAATACGGCACGGGCGGGCTTGCTTTACTTGGGTAACGCTTCTTTATCGTGTTTGGCGGAGCGGGCATTGCGGAGCTTTTTCAGCAGGCGGTGCCGGGGCAGGCCCCGCTTTTTGCGGATCCGGATCACCGCCAGCATTAGAGCCAAAAGGTTCAGAACTGCCAGCAAGACCCACAGCAGAGGACTGGCGGTCCGCTCCTGCACACAGAAGGTGACGGTTTCCCGGTCGGAGGTGAACAGCAAATAGCTGCCGTCCACAGTACTGTCCTGCTTTTCCCAGCCGGTTTCCGTCTTGACCCAGAGATCATAGCGCTTGCCGGTGTCCGGCAGACGGTAGTGGACGGTATAGGAAATTTCCAGCAGGTCGGGGTCCTCCACGGTTACAGTCACGGCCTCGCCGGAGCGGGTGACGTTTTTCTCGTCCGTCCAGGTCACCGGCTCCGTGGTGTGGGAGACTGTTGCGTTGGAGCTGAAGCTGCCATCCACCAAAAGCTGGGGCAGACCATCGGCGGAGTCCGTCAGCGCGGAGGTATAGGGCGTGTAAATGGCGTCCAGCGTCTGGCTGGCGGTAAGGCAGGTGTAGTCAATGTCCGGCCATGCGGCGGAGCAGCCCTTTTTCGCCGGGATGTCCGGCAGACGGTCAAGAGCCCGGCCATACTGGAAGGGCACAACCTCTACGATCTGCCCGTCGGCGCGGAACGTCAGCTCTAACTGTGTGAAGGCCTTGGGAACGTTTTCATCGGCGCAGAGGGTATCAAAGTCCACCGGCTCTGCCAATCCCGCGTAGCTGATACCGTCAATGCCGCCGGGAATCTCTCCGGCAAAGCGGTTGCCGGAAACCGTAGCGTCATCGGATACGTCACCGGCGATGGCGCCAACATAGGCGTCGGCGGTGAGGGTGGTCAGGGCGCGGCAGTCCGTCAGCGTTTCGGCGTAGCCGGCGATGCCGCCCACGTAGTCTGCGGCGGAAACGCTGCACTTGGCCCAACTGTTGTCCACGCTGCCGTAGGAGCTGCCGGTGATGCCGCCGGCATAGCTTCCGTCTGTACTGATGGCAGCGTAGCTTTCACAGGCGGTGACGCGGCCCAGCTCCGCAAGGCCCACAATGCCGCCGCTGTAGTCATCCTTGCCGACAACAGCACCGTTGTTCACGCAGCCGGAGACCAGCGCACGGGCCTGATAGCGGAAATTTAGAGAGGAATCGCCCACCTTGGTGACATCATCCTCTACGCTGAAATCCAGCTCCAGACCGATGGAGCCGAGGATGCCGCCGATATTGGTATTGCCGGTGACCGTGCCGCTGCTTTCGGAGCCGGAGACCCGGCCGTCATGCTGTTTTTCAAGGTCACAGGTGTCGGAGAGGTCCTGAAAGCGGTCCTTGATCTGATCCTCAAGGCTCTTGTCCCGGTCCGTCTCCCAGTCGGACTTTTCACTGCGGATCAGGTTGGTGATGGAGCGGAACTGGCTGTTGACCGCCTTCAGATCGCCGATGAGGGTATCGGCGGAATCATCGAGAAGGCGGTTCAAAGCGTCCCCGCTGTCCAGCAGAGCGTCCATGGCGTCATTCAGGGCGTCACCCTTGTCGGTGATGTCATCTCCAATCGGCTCAATTTTGATCTCCGGCATATCGGCCAGCTCATCAATCATATTTCGCAGACCCACGGTCACGTCCGTCAACCTGTCATTAACCCGAGTTGCAGCCTTGTTTACGAATTCCAACTGGTTCAATGCGTTCTTTACGGCACTGCTGAAGGACATCAGAGTGCCAAGTGCCTTACCGATGGAGACAAGGGCATTTGTCAGCGGCCCAATGGCACCGCCGAGGCCATCCAGAGAAGCCGCCAATTCCACCAGCGCGGCGGAAATTTCATCTGGGTCGCCGCGGTTGATGGCACTGATAACGTCTTTCATAGCACTGGTGATGCCGGGGAGGGCACCGGCGATGGCGTCAGCGGCCTCCTTCAGGTCGCTCAGCGCGTTCTGAAAATCATCGGCTGCTGCGTCACCGACGCCGGAGGCTGTTACCAGCTTTTGACGGACCAGTTCTAACTGTTCGATGAGCTTGTCCAACTCCTCCGTCAGTTGAACGGCATCGTCCATGATGTCATTTAACTGGTCCAGCGACCACGAGATTCGGGCGGAGAGCTCATTGATCTGGTCGATATTGCCGTTGGCCCAATCCGTCATGGCGTCCGTCAGGTCCTTGGCGATGTCCTTGACCGTCCGGGTCTTGGCGGAGAGGTCATTCATCTGGTGATGGACGGAATCGGAAATACTGTCGGCATGGTTGGCGGTGCGGTCCATGATGTCCTGAAGGGAGTCCAACTGGGTCAGCAGCTTATCGAGGAAATCCTGACTGAAGGTCTTCAGCACCTCCGGCTCCAACTGGCCCACGATGCCGCCCACGTCCTTCCGGCCCGCCACGGCGCCGGTGTTGGTGCAGCCATCCAGCCAGCCGCTGCTGCGGCCCGCCACGCCGCCGATGTTGTAGCCGATCTGGTCATAGCCCACGGTGCCGGTGTTGGCGCAGCTCTGCACCGTACCGTCGGACAGGCCCACCACGCCGCCGATGTCCGTATAGGCGGGAATATTATCCATGGAGTTGAGCTGGGCGAGGCCGGTGTAATCCGTTTTGGGGTTATCCTCAAGATCCTTGGTGTTGATGCTGCCGCTGTTTTCACAGCGGGTCATCGTGCCGTGATTTTCGCCCACCACGCCGCCGGCGGAGTGTTTACCGGTGACGCTGCCGGAGAAGCGGCTGCTTACCAGCTCACCGCCGGTTTCGTTGGTGCCGATGAGGCCGCCGATGCGGTTATCTCCGATAATGGTGCCGAGGCCCGCGCAGTTCAGGACGCGCCCGGCATTGCTGCCGGCCAGCAGGCCCAGATCATTCTGCCGGTCGCTGGGGTGGATGGTGCCCGCCACGGTGAGATCCTGCACGGTGGCGCCGCTTTGGATATAGCGGAACAGACCCCGCACATTGCCGCTGCCGCCCAGCTTCAGGCCGGAAATTTTGTGGCCGTTGCCCTGAAACGTCCCGCCGAAGGTGGGGATGGGGGTAAAGTCCGTCCTCTGAAGGTCCAGATCATTTTCCAAAATCACGGTCTTGCCCCGAGACCACGTATCCAGCGTGCAGTTGCGGGAGAGGTCCATCAGGTCCTCCACGGTTTTAATGGTGATCGTATTTTCCGCCGCCAAAATACCGGGAACGGCCAGTGTGCACATCAGCACGGCGGCCATCAGGAGGGCGGTCAGCTTTTTCATGCAGGTTTTCATTGTACGTCCCCTCCTTCCTCATGGGTATCCGGTGTAACGGCTGTCTCCGGCGGCTCCTGCGGCGAATCGCCGGAGGCCGCGCCCTCCGGTAATTTATCAAAGCTGCCGGAGGACATGATAGCGGAAATGTCGCCCTTGACAACGCCGTGAATCTCGGCGTCCACAAAGCCGGAGATGCGGCCGCGGACGCGGCCGTTGACAAACGTGGTGCCGCTGAGCCGCTGGGACACGATAGGCGCGGAGGGCAGGCTGACCTTGAAGCTGGTCTTTTCCACGATCTTATCGCCCAGCACCAAAATCTGCGGCAGCACGAACATGACAAGGAACATGGAGATGATCGTGCCCCGGCTGAGGCACTGGCCGATGCCGACAATGGAGGGCTCCGAGGTGATCTGCCCGATGAGGAAGCCCGCGGCAGAGAGGATGGAGCCGGAGGTCAGCACTGTGGGGAACGAGAGGTCCAGCGCCTTGATGAGAGCTTCACGGGGCGTCATCTGGCGCTTGAGGTCGGAGTACCATGTGGAAATAACGATAGCATAGTCGATATTGGCGCCCATCTGAATAGAGGTAACAATGAGGTAGCTCATGAAGAAGATGTTGGTGTGCATCACCGTGGGGAAGGTGAAGTTGATCCAGATACTGCCCTGAATGACCAAAATCAGCAAAATGGGCAGGCCCACGGACATAAAGGTGAACACCAGCACCAAAATGACGAACACCACGGACAGGACACTAATCATCAGGTTATCCCGGGCGAAGGACACGGACTGGTCATAGTCGCTGGTGGAGTTGCCGACAAGATATACATTGTCCTCGCCGTAGTAGGGGTCCACGATGCTGTGGAGCGTTTTCAGGAAGGCGAAGGTCTCGTCTCCCTCCTCCGGGAGATTCAGGTTCAGCACCATGCGGGTATAATTGGGGCCGAGCATCTGAGCCTGCGCGTCGGTGATCTGCTGATAGGCGTCATCGATGTCCTTTTCATCATCGTCATCCAGCGTCACATAGCCCTTTTCCTTTTCGTCATAGATAAAGAGAATCATATCCATGGCGGGGACGGTGTAGCTGTCGATACCGCCGACGATGGGGCCGTAGTTATCCTCGTGGTCGGCAGTGTAGGCGGCGTAGAGGATACAGGCCTCCTCGTAGGAAAGGCCCATCATCTCGGAGAACTGCCGGGGCGTCAGCTGGTCGGTGAGGCAGTAGCCGGGCTTGGCCTCCACATTTGAAAGGCCCATGGCGTAGTCCACCTCGTCCAGTGCGGAGAGCTTCTGCAAAATGATTTTTTCACTGGCGGTGTCGCCCTTGGGGACCACGATGGCCATGATGTTCTGAGTGCCGAAGGTGTTTTCCACCCGGTCTGTAGCCGCCTGATGCTCATTGCGGCGAACGGTCATGACCGCATTGTCGCCGTACACATATGGACACTGGTTGGAGAGCACGAAGCCGCCGATGACGCAGACAATGAACACCGGCACGCCGACATGGCGCAGGGCGTAGACGAGCTTGCCCCAGCGGTCGATCTGAGGAATGAAATTCTTATGCCGTGTCCGCTCCATAGCCTTAGAGAACAGCATGAGCAGGCCCGGCATCAGCGTGAACACCGACAGCATACTCAGCAAAATGGCCTTAATGAGCACCAGACCCAAATCAAAGCCGATGCGGAACTGCATGAACATCATGGCGGCCAGACCGGAAATGGTGGTCAGGCTGCTGGCGGAGATAGAGGGAATGGCGGCGCTGACGGCGATGATGCAGGCCGTCCGGTCATCCGGGGCGTGTTCCCGCTCCTCCAGAAAGCGGTGAAGCAGGATGATGGAGTAGTCAATAGCCAGCGCCAACTGCAAAACCACCGTCACGGAATCGGATACGAAGGAAATTTCGCCGAAGATGAAGTTGGTGCCCTTGTTCAGCAGGGCTGCCGCCACGAAGGTGATGAGCAGCACCGGCACCTCGGCGTAGGAGCGGGAGGTCAGCAGCAGCACGGCAACGATGACGATGGCCGCCACCACAAGGATGATGCCCATTTCCTGATTCAGAGTATCGGACTTGGAATAACCCACATCCGTTGCGATATGGGTGTCATAGGGCTCTAAAAACGCCTCAAGGCGGGCAAGGGCGTCCTTGGAGGTCTGGTCATCATTCTCGCCACGGAAGGTGACGGTGATGAGGGCGTCCGTCCCCTGTATGTAATCGTCAATGGTTTTGTTGGCGGCAGAGGGGAGGGTGGTATCGTCCGGGCTTTTGTCGGCGTCCCAGAAGTCAACGGCGGAAACGCCCTCGATGTCCTCAATCTGGTCGGCCAAATCGCGGGCGATATCATACGTGACGTTGGCCACCAGCACCCGGGCGGTGGCGTAGGTCTTCATCTCCTCGTCCATCAGCGTCAGGCCCCGGCGGGTCTCCGTGGTTTCCGGCAGATACTCCGTCAGGTCATTGCACACGCTGACCCAGCTTTGGGTGATGAGACTGGCAATGATGGCAATGGCATAGAGAAAGAAGATGAGGTTTCGTTTATCGACGATAAATGTGGCTAATTTTTCAAAAAAACTGCTTTTTTTCGGCTGGTCGCTCATGGAATGCCCCTTTCAGCGGCGGAACCCGCTCCGCCGCAAAAATACCAATACAAAATCAATATTACTATATCCGCAAATCCGTCCAAGAGCAACAGTCAAATTTGGTCATTTGTCAGAATTATGACAGCGGCCCGGTTTTTTGACGAAATATAAACAAACCGCCGGAAATGAACAGTGACAGCCTGTAAAAACTATGCTATACTCTTTAAAAATATGGGGGGGATGGCGCTATGGGCAGACGGTACAAGGCGTTCGAGGTCACCCGGCAGGCCATCTGCGGAGCTTTGAAGCAGCTCATGGCGCAAAAGCCGCTGGAGCGGATTACCGTGGCGGAGATCATGGACTCCTGCGGGATGCGGCGGCAGCACTTCTATTATTACTTTACGGATATTTACGATCTGCTCCGCTGGGCCTTTGAGAATGAGGCGCTGGAGCTGGCGCGCTGCCAGGTGGACAGACAGGGCTGGCAAGAGGGCTTTTTGCGGCTGTTCCGCTATATTGCCGAAAACCGGGACATCTGCCTGTGCGCGCTGGATTCGCTGGGGCGCGAATATCTGAAGGGAATTTTTGGGGCGGACATCAAGAGCATCGTCCGCAGCGCTGTCAGGCAGATGGCGCTGGAAAACGGCTTTCCCGAGGATGCGGAGCGGGAGGAGCTGACAACCCGCTTTCTCACCATTGCCGCCGGCGGTGTGCTGGAGGGCTGGCTGCGGGGCGAGCTGACGCAGACGCCGGAGGAACTGACCCGACAGGTCGATGAAATCGTACAGGATTATATTCGCGGCGTGGCCCTTCGCTTGAAGGAGCCGGCCACAACACGGAGATAGAAATTAGGAGGGGCATTTTCTATGGGAAATCATGTCATTGCGCTGGGCCGACAGTTCGGCAGCGGCGGACGGGAGATCGGACGGAAGCTGGGCGAGGCGCTGGGCTTTGCCTATTATGACCGGGAGCTGCTGACGCTGGCGGCAAAGCGGGCGGAGGTCCGAGAGGAGCTGCTTGCCGATAAGGACGAAAAGGCGGCGAATCCGTGGCTGTTCAAGGGCTTTTATGAGGGCGGTCCCAAGGTAAAGCAGGGCCAGTCCGCCGAGGACGTTTTGTACGATATGCAAAGCGAGATCATTTTGGAGCTGGCGGAGAAGGGGGACTGCATCATTGTGGGCCGCTGCGCGGATCATGTGCTGGAGAGCAAACACGTGGACTGCCTGAGCCTCTTTATCTGCGCGCCGTTTGATTGGCGTGTCCATCACCGCATGGAGATCGAAAATGTGGACGAAAAGACCGCCGCGGCGCTGGTGGAAAAAACGGACAAGCAGCGGGAGAAATACTACACCCACTATACCGCCCGCCCGTGGGGCCTGCCGGAAAATTATGACCTTTGCATCAACAGCGCCCGCCTCGGCATTGACCGCACCGCGTCCCTGCTGGCGCAGCACTGCCGGGAGCTTTTCAATGACCTGCCCTGAGTGGGTAGGATATGTGATTTTAAATGGAAACCGGCCTGACGAAAGTCAGGCCGGTTTTTTCACGGAACGCTTGCCGTCGGGGACAAAGCGTGCTATCAAAAGGGTAAAAGAGAAATAAGGGAGGGCGGCGGCCATGCACATTACCCAGAAAAGCGCGCAGAACATCGTCAATGAGATGAAGGCGTCCATCCACCGGGACATCAACATCATGGATGAAAACGGCGTGATTCTTGCCAGCACGGACCCTGCCCGCCGGGGTAAGCTGCATCAGGGAGCGCTTGCCATCATCCGGGAGGGGCTGGACTGTCTGACCGTCCGGCAGGACGAGCCGGAGCGTGGAATTCAAAGGGGCGTCAATCTGCCTGTGACCCTCCGGGGACAGCTTGAAGGTGTCATCGGCATCACCGGGGAGCCGGAGGAGGTGGCCGTATTCGGCGAGATCATCCGCCACATGACGGAGATCATGCTGGAGGCGGCCTATCAGCAGGAGGAGCTGGAGCTTTTACAGCGGAGCCGGAGCCTGTTTGTGGAAAACTGGCTGTTTGACGCGCAGCCGGACTGGACGGAGCTGCAGGTGCGGGGGCGGCTGCTGGGGATCGACATCAGCCAGCCCTACACCGTGGCCGTTTTGAATACCGGCGGCGACGAGGAGGACACCTTGAGCTTGGATCGGGTCATGAAGCGCGTGCAGACAGGACTTGCGGAAAACGGCGGGGGCTTCTGCGCCGTGCTGCGGGGACGGGTGATTTTACTGCTGCCCCGGACGGAGCGGAGCGAGGCCGCCCGGCGGGTGAGAGAGCTCTGCCGCATGGCGGAGACGGTGTGCGGTGGCCATGTCAGCGCTGGTATCAGCAGTCGGAGCGAGGCACCGGAGACTCTCCGCCGCTGCTACCGGGAGGCCGTGGCGGCGGCAGCGGCGGCGGAGCAGCCCAAGCGCGGCCGGGTGGTATTTTACGATGAGGCGTCGCTGGAATTTCTGGCGGACTGCATCCCGTCGGCGGTGCGCCGTGCTGCGCGGGCGCGTATTTTTGCCCGCTGCACGCCGCAGGAGGCGGAGGAGCTGGCCCAGACGGTTGCGCTGTATTTTGCGGAGGACGGAGATGTGCGCCGCTGTGCGGAGAAGCTGTTTGTCCACCGCAATACGTTCCAGTACCGCATGGATACAGTGAAGAGGAAAACGGGGCTGGACCTGCGCCGCCCCCGGGACGCGGCGCTTCTCTATCTGGTGCTGCGGCAGTAACGCGCGGCGCGGCTTGACAAGGCTTCGGCCCGCATGCTATATTTGGAAGCGAACCGGCTGTGCCGCTTTTGCGGCCGGGCGGCGGCATTAAAAATCACGTTGAACTCTGGAGGAAGCACTATGCGTTATAAAGCATTTGGAAGCACGGGCCTGCAGGTTTCCGAAATGGCCCTCGGTACATGGGGGATGGGCGGCTCCGGCTGGGATGACTATTCCGAGGATACCCGGCTGGACGCTATCCGGGCTGCCGTGGAATGCGGCGTGAATTTCATCGACACGGCGCCGGCCTACAATAACGGCGTGGCGGAGCGCTTTGTGGGGAAGGCCGTTAAGGAGATGGGCGTCCGGGACAAGGTGATCATCGCCACGAAATGCGGCAACGATTTTATCAACGGCGCGTATGTCCGCAACGGCAGCCGGGACAATATCCTGCGGGAGTGCGAGGAATCCCTGCGGAACCTTCAGACTGACCATATCGACCTGTATCTGATCCACTGGCCGGATGTCAAGGTGCCGTTTCAGGAGACCATGGAGGCGCTGACGCTGCTGAAGGAGCAGGGCAAGGTCCTGCACGTGGGCGTGTCCAACTTCTCTGTGGAGCAGATGGAGGAGGCAGGCAAATACTGCCCCATTGAGGCGTACCAGCCCCAGTATTCCATGGTCTGCCGCAGCAATGAGGCGCAGATCAAATGGGCGGCGGAGCAGGGAATGGGCGTCATGGCCTACGGCTCTCTTGGCGCGGGCATCCTGACCGGCGCCTACCGGACGCTGACGAATTTCCCCGCCAGCGATAACCGCAGCCGTTTTTATAAGCATTTTCAGGAGCCGATGTTCTCCAAGGTCATGAAGCTGCTGGGCGTCATGGATGAGATCGCGGCGCAGCGGCAGGTGCCCCTGTCCCAGATCTCTATCAACTGGGCGGCCCAGAAGCCCTTTATTTCCTCCTGCATCGTGGGCGCGCAGACCCGCAAAAAGATCGAGGAAAACTGCGCCTGCTTTGACTGGTCCCTGACGGAGACGGAAATGCGGACGCTGGATGAGGCCATCCACCGCTATTTGGACGCGGCAGACTGATAAAACTGCGTAAAATAAAAGAAAATATAAACATGAAACCGGCCCCGGAGGATCATCCTCCGGGGCCGGTTTTGCGTGTTTGATTTTGTTTGCCGCGGCTCAGTTTTTCAGTGCGAACACCAGCTCGGAGCAGGCACCGAGGACCATGGCGTGCTCGTCAAGG
>UQMC01000074.1 GCA_900542115.1 uncultured Oscillibacter sp.
CGTAATGCACACTAGAACCTGAATCTAGCGAGTCTGCCAATTCCACCACTCGCGCGTATGGCAATCTTTTTGGGAAAGCTGGTGCGGCTGACGGGACTTGAACCCACACGTCGAATCGACACCAGCACCTCAAGCTGGCCTGTCTACCAGTTCCAGCACAGCCGCAAAATAAAACCGCCCTAAAAAGACTGCTTGATTATTATATCCGTTCAAGCCCCCAATGTCAACCATGATTCTGCATTTTTTGAAAAATTTTTCCCGGCCCAAAATGGGCCGGGAAAGGGGTCAAAGCTGAGCAAGGACCTCTCCGATGGGGTCGGTGATGACAAGGTCCGCAGTCAGGTCCCGGGCCACCGCTGACTTGTTGATGAGCACCAGATGCCCTCCCCGGAAATAGTTGATAAGCCCCGCCGCAGGCCACACGTTCAGGGATGTTCCGCCGATGATGAGCATATCCGCCGCGGCGATGGCCTGCACGGCCCCGTCCATCACCTGCTCGTTCAGCGCTTCCTCATAGAGCACCACATCCGGCTTGATGATGCCGCCGCAGGCGCACCGGGGAACGCCGGTGGTATGCAGAATGTGGTCGAGACTGTAAAATTTGCCACAGCGCTCACAGTGGTTGCGGTGCACGCTGCCGTGAAGCTCATAGACGTTTCGGCTGCCCGCCGCCTGATGGAGCCCGTCGATATTCTGCGTTACCACGGCCAGCAGCCGCCCCTCCTGCTCCCACTGGGCCAGCTTTTTGTGGGCGGCGTTGGGCTTAGCCTCCGGGCAGAGCATTTTGGCCCGGTAAAAACGGAAAAATTCTTCGGGATTGCTTTTATAGAACGTATGGCTTAAAATAGTCTCCGGGGGATAGCTCCACTCCTGATGGTATAGCCCGCCGGTGCTGCGGAAATCCGGGATGCCGGACTCTGTGGAAACGCCGGCTCCGCCGAAAAAGACGATTTTATGGGCCGCATCGGTCCATTCCTTCAATGTTTTGACTGCATCCGTCATAAAGAGCTCCTCCAATTTGATAGAATAGGGAAATGGCTATGAATATTCAGATCTTCGGCTCCTCCAAGTCCTTTGACACGAAAAAGGCCGAGCGGTGGTTCAAGGAGCGCCGCATCAAATACCAGTATATCGACCTTCTCTCAAAGGGATTATCCCCCCGGGAGTACAACTCCGTCAAGCAGAAAGTTGGCTTTGACGCGCTGGTGAACACAAAATGCCGGGCCTATGAGGAGCTTTATATGCCCTATATCACCCCGGAGGCCCGGGAGGAAAAGCTGCTGATGTACCCGGAGCTGTTCAATGCCCCTATCGTCCGCAATGGAAAGGACGCCACCGTGGGCTACTGCCCGGACATCTGGGCGAAGTGGGAGTAAAATTTTCTCAGAGGGAGACACTGCTATGTGGGGCGATACCCTGCCGAAAAACCGATTTCTGCGCTTCTGGGTGCTGCTGGCACACCGCTATCTCAAGCATAACGTGGCTACCCAGAGCGCGGCGCTGGCGTTTTATCTGCTGTTTATGATCTTCCCGTTCCTTATTTTCATCAGCGCTCTGCTGGGCCTGCTGAATCTGAACGTTGCGGGCATTGTGTCCGTCCTTGCGGATTTTCTGCCGGAGGTCGTGCTGGAGCTGACGGAGCTGTACCTGACCTATGTGCGGGAAAACCCAAGCCCGCAGCTCATGGTATTCGGTCTGGTATTTTCCGTGTACTTCCCCATGCGGGCCACCAACTCTCTTATGGGCGCCGTGCGGACAGCCTATCATCTCGGGCCGCCCCGGGGAGCCGTGAGCCAGTGGCTCCGGGTGCTGCTCTACACGGTGACGCTCATTGCCGCCATTGCCCTGACGCTGACGCTGATGACCTTCGGGGAGCGGGCGCTGTGGTACGCCGTAAATCATTTCCATCTGCCGGAGTGGATGGCGGCACTGTGGGTGCACCTGCGGTTCCCGGCGGCGGGAGCCGTGAGCTTTTTTGCACTGCTGCTGTTGTACGCGCTGGCGCAGGATACGCTCCAGCCCATGCGGAACATCTGGCCGGGGACGCTCTTTTCCCTTGCGGCATGGATGGTTGTAAGCGGTCTTTATTCTTATTACGCCAATCATTTTTCACACTACTCTCTTTTATATGGCTCCATCGGCGCGATCATTGTGGTGCTGATCTGGCTGAACCTCACCGCCGTGACGCTGATTTTAGGGGCGGAGGTCAACGGCGTGCTCATCAGTATGCATAAGGACCGCCTGACGGAGCAGTGAAGTAAAATCGTTCGCAGAAAATGCGGGAAAGGATACCAAGCATGGAAGAAAAGCTGTTTGAATACGCAAAGCTGGTCATGGAGGTGGGCCTGAACGTCCAGAAGGGCCAGACCGTCATTATTTCAAGCCCGGTGGAATGCGCCCATTTTGCCCGCCTGTGCGCCGACGCCGCCTACAACTGCGGCTGCCGGGAGGTGGTCATGAACTGGAGCGACGATCATCTCACCCGGCAGAAATACCTCCGGGCCGACAGTGCGGTGTTTGACGAGGTGCTGGCGTGGCGGGAGGAATATTTCACCCACTATGCCGAGCTGGGCGCGGCCTATCTGGCCATTGCCGCCTCGGACCCGGAGACGCTGAAGGGCGTGGACCCGGACCGGCTGGTACGGGCACAGAAGTCCGGCTCCGTTATGCGAAAGGTCTTTGACCGGCTGCAGATGAGCAACGGCTTCCCGTGGTGCATCGCCTCCGTCCCCATTCCCTCATGGGCCAGGACTGTGTTCCCGGATCTGCCGGAGGACGAGGCCATGGAGCGGCTGTGGGAGGCCATTTTCAAAACGGTCCGCATTCAGGGGGATGGCTCCGCCGTGTACGCCTGGCGCCGCCATCTGGAAACGCTGGCCCGCCGCAAGGACCTGCTGAACCGCTATCACTTCAAGTATCTGCACTATACCAACAGCCTCGGCACCGACCTGACCATCCAGCTCCCGGAAGACCACCTGTGGGCGGCGGGCAACTCCGTGATGAAAAACGGCGTGGAGTTTGTAGCCAATATGCCTACGGAGGAAATTTTCACCGCGCCGCTGAAAACCGGCATCAACGGCGTGGTCTACGCCGCCATGCCGCTGGTGAATGACGGAAACATCATCGACAAATTCCACTTTGTCATCCGGGACGGAAAAATCGTGGAGGCCCACGCCGAAAAGGGCGAGGAATTTTTAAAGGCCGCCATCAGTGTGGACGAGGGGGCCAGCTACTTCGGCGAGGTAGCGCTGGTGCCCTATGACAGTCCCATTTCCAACCAGAAGATTCTGTTTTACAATACCCTGTTTGATGAAAACGCCTCCTGCCATCTGGCCTTCGGCGAGGCGTATCCCGAGTGCATTGAGGGCGGCGAGTCCATGACCCGGGAGGAGGTGCAGGCCCACGGTCTGAACTACTCCATGACCCATGTGGATTTCATGGTGGGCACTGCCGACCTCTCCATTGTCGGCACGACTCATGACGGGCGTGAGGTGCCGGTGTTCGTCAACGGAAATTTTGCCATCTAATCTGGTGGCAGTCAATCGAAAGGAAAGAGAGACTTACCATGTTCGCTAAACCGAGCTTTGATGAAACCGTTCTGGTCTGTCCCGGCGCCGCTATTGTTGGGAACGTCACGCTGGGGAAAAACGTCAGTGTGTGGTACAACGCCGTGCTCCGCGGGGATGAAGGGACCATCACTGTGGGAGAGAATACCAACATTCAGGACTGCGCCGTACTGCACGAGGAGACCCACGTGGGCGCGGGCTGCACCATCGGCCACGGCGCCATTGTCCACGGCTGTACCGTGGGTGACAACGTGCTCATCGGTATGGGCGCTACCGTTTTAAGCGGCGCGAAAATCGGCGATAACTGCATTGTGGGCGCCGGCGCGCTGGTCACCGGAAAAATGGACGCCCCCGCCGGCTCCATGCTCTTAGGCAGCCCTGCCAAGGTCATCCGCCCGCTGACGGAGGCAGAGATCGAGGGTGTGCGGGAATCCGCCCGGGGCTACTGCCAGTTGGCGGAGGAGTACCGGAAATAAACGCACAAACCGTAAAAAGCGCCGAAAGATACGGCCCTTTTGGCGTATATTTCGGCGCTTTGCCGCTTGCGGCGCGGTCAGGTTTTGCATATACTTGCTCCGATATAAACGATTTCTTACACTTTTTCCCATAAAGGAGCACCGATATGCCGCTGCATTTTTCCCCGCAGACAAAGCGGGTCTTTCATTTGTCCCTGCCGATTTTTGCCGAGCTGCTGCTGCAGCTTTTAGTGGGCAACATGGACCAGTTCATGATCGCCCATTTCGGCTCTGCCGCCGTAGCCTCCATCGGCAACGGCAATCAGGTGATGAACGTGGTCATCATCGTGCTGACCACCATGAGCACCGCCTCCACCATTTTGCTGACGCAGCACATCGGCGCGGGCCGCACCGGCGAGGAATGCGACGAGATCGCCACGGTGGGCATGACGGTCATTGCCGTGTTCAGCTTTGCGGTGGGACTTTTCCTGCTGCTGGACCCGGAGGTGCTGTTCCGCCTGCTGCGGACGCCGGAGGACGCCTTTGCCGGGGCCTGCCTCTATACCCGTATTGTGGGCGGCGGCGTGCTGCTGCAGGGCCTTTATATCGAGCTGTGCGCCATTCTCCGCAGTTATACGCTGCTCAAGGAGGTGGTGGCGGTCTCCGTGGTGATGAACCTTTTGAACGTGGCGGGCAATGCCATCCTCATCAACGGCTTTTTCGGTCTGCCGCAGTTGGGCGTCACCGGCGCGGCCATTTCCACGGATATTTCCAAGGCCGTAGGGCTGACGCTGGCCTATCTCACGCTGAAGAAAAAGTGCCCCGTCCGCTTTTCCCTCCGATATCTCCGGCCCTTCCCGGCGTCTACGTTCCGCTCCCTGCTGGGGATCGCCCTGCCCTCCGGCTCGGAGTCCCTTTCCTATAACGTGTCCCAGACATTCATCCTCCGCTTCATCAATCTCATGGGTACGGCGGCGGTCAGCGCCAAGGTCTACGGCAGTATGCTGGCCAACATTGCCTACGTGTACTCCATCGCCGCGGCGGAGGCCACTCAAATCATTTTGGGCTACATGATCGGCGCGGGAAAGCTGAAGGAGGTGTGCCCCCGGGTCTGGTCCACCATCCGCATTGCCCTTGCGGCCTCGGAGCTTCTGACGCTGGTGATCCTCATTTTCTGCGACCCCATTTACAGCATCTTCACCGCCGACCCTGTGATCCACCAGCTGGGCCGCCAGATTCTCTACGTGGAATTTGCGCTGGAGATCGGCCGCTCCATCAACATTGTCATGGTCCGGGGGCTGACCACCGCCGGCGATGTCTGGTACCCCGTGACCGTTGGTATTTTCAGTATGTGGCTGGTGTCCGTCGGCGGAAGCTGGCTTTTAGGCGATGTGCTGGGCTGGGGCCTTGCCGGTATCTGGATCGCCATGGCCTGTGACGAATGTCTCCGGGGGCTGCTGTTCACCATCCGCTTCCAGCGGGGGAAGTGGAAGGAAAAGCGGCTGGTGTCCGGCCTGCCGAAGCAGGATTGAGCAAAAAGCAATTCTATCAACGCACCACGCCCCCGGCCAACGGCCGGGGGCGTGGTCTGTTGTGCACCTATTTGCTCCGTTCCTCCAATACCTGCACCAGCTCCCGGGCAAACAGGCGGGCGGACAGCTCCGCCTCTTCCGGGGCGTTGCCGGCAGTGCCAACCTCAAGGAGCAGCGAGCCGTGGGTGGCATGCTGATTGTAGCGGGAGTTCCGCAGCAGCAGCGGCCGCATCAGCGTGGGGTAGTCCGTGAGCACCTGTTCCTGTACCGCCGCGGCCAGCCGGAGGTTTTCTATCCAGTCCGGATGGCTCAGCCCGCCGCCATCGCTGCCTACTACCAGTGAAAGCTGGGCGGCGGTGCCGACACCGTCGATGTCCGACACCACCTTGATCTGGTTCCCGGCGCTGTCCTCAATGGCGTCCCGGTGAACGTCGAGGACAAAGTGGATGGAGGGATACTGCTTCAGCGCCGCCTCAATGGCTGGCAGCGCCCGGTCATAGGCCCCGGCATATTCGGGATAGTCATAGAGCGTGCGGTCATGGAGCACGGAAATACCCGCCTTCCCCAGTTCCTCCGCAATGGCGTCCCCCATGTGGACCACATTGTACCGGGTGTCCGTGGTGCGGCAGTCCCCGGACCAGACCACCTCCGTACCCGGTACCGGCGTGTAGCCCTCACTGCCGTGGGTGTGGAGAATCAGCACCTGCGGCGCCTCGCCGGTGAGCTCGGCGGCAAAGGGCTTTTGCAGCTCCTCGCTGGAGAGGGTGTATTTTGTGGAATTACTGATGTACACCCGGCCAAAAACCGTGTAGCCGCTGGGGTCTGTGGGAATCAGCGTCTTGGCGGCCACGCCGTTGTCCGTTCCGGCGGAAGTCTCGGCCTCCGGCGTCTGGGGCGTTTCCTCTACCGGCTGCGTCACCGGGGCAGGTGCCTCAGCCTCCGGCGTTTCCTCGCTCTGGCGGCGGAGTTCGTAAATGTCCCGCCGCGCGGAAAGTAGCAGCGGGGACTGACTCAGCGTCAGCACCGCCGCCGGGGAAAGTCCGTCCGGCAAACCGGGGTCCCCTAACTGCCACCGCAGCAGCGTTAGCGGCACCTCCTGCCGCAGCGCCGCCCATGCGTCGGCGGCGGTGGCGCTGCCTGCTGTGACGCTGACAGTCCACAGCGTTGCCCCGGCAAGGGCCAGTGCGCCGAGAGGCCGCAGCAGCTCGGAAAATCGGTTCTTTCGTTTCATGCGCTTCACCTCTTGGGACAAACCTATGCGCCCGGAGATGAAAAAATGCCCCACGGTTTTCCGTGGGGTATTTTGACGAATGAAAGATATTTTTCGCTATTGTGCCCGCTCACGCATCAGCGCAATCTCCCGGGCGTAGCCCGGCAGATCATTGGGGGTCTCCAGACAAAACGGCAATCCCCGCAGCGCGGGATGCGTCACGATTCGGGTCAGGGCCTCTAAGCCGAGCTGACCCTCGCCGATGCGGGCGTGGCGGTCCTTGTGGCTGCCGCAGGGGTTCAGGCTGTCATTGAGGTGTACGGCCCGCAGCCGGTCGAGGCCGATCACGCGGTCAAACTCCGTCAAAACCCCGTCCAAATCGTGAACAAGGTCATATCCGGCATCGGACACATGACAGGTGTCAAGACAGATGTACACCTTATCCCTTTGCTCCACGCGGTCCCAGATCTCCCGCAGCTCCTCAAAGCGGCTGCCGACCTCGGTGCCCTTGCCCGCCATAGTCTCCAGCAGGACTGTGGTGGTCTGCTCCGGGGTCAGAACGGCGTTCAGCCCCTCGGCTATGTAGGCGATGCCGGTCTCCACGCCCTGTCCCACATGGCTGCCGGGGTGAAAATTGTAGAGCTGACCGGGAATGTGCTCCATCCGTTCCAGATCGTCTCGCATGAGCGCTTGGGCGAAGCGGCGGTTTTCTTCCGCCGCGCCGCAGAGGTTCAGCGTATAGGGCGCGTGGGCGATGATGGGGGCAAAGCGGTTTTCCCGCAGCAGTTCCGTCAGGGCGTCCGCATCGGCGGCGTCCAGCGCCTTGGCGCGGCTCCCCCGGGGATTGCGGGTAAAAAACTGGAATGTGTCCGCGCCCAATGCCAATGCCTGACGTCCCATGGCGCAAAGCCCCTTGGCAGAGGATAAATGACAGCCGATGTGCAGCATAGCCGCCTCCTGTGGTAAAAGTAAGTATGTACAGCATACCACGTTTGGCGGCAGTTGTCACGGTGTCTATGCGCCTTTTTCGGCGGGCGCCTCCTGTTCCGCCTCCAAAAACAACTCCTCGGCCCGCCGCTGGGCCTCCATCAGCATCAGGCTCAGTTGGCGGAGGGCCTCCTCCGCATCGGTGATGGTGTTGAACAGCAGGGTGTATTCCTTCGTTAATGTATTCATGTTCAGTTGTCCTTTCTACCTTCCACATTTGTTCTCATAATTTTTTGATACGGTCTTGAAAAGCATTTTCTGCGGTGATTGGCTCTATCATACAGACATCCGACTGCATTTTCTGTCCCTTTTTGTCGAGAGAATCAAAAAAATTTACACAGACTTAATATCCCGCAAATTACGGGGGAAAAGGGCTTGCAGGCGGGGGCGGAACAGGGTATGATAAGGGACAGAAAACAAGATCGGGAAGGAACGAGCGGACATGGACACGGCAGCGACAAGAGAATTTTTACGCGCGCAGATGGCAAACCGGCCGGAATCACGGCTTCAGGACCTTTGCAAGGCGCTGTACCAGAGCACGTTCGGCTGCGGTCATCTCATCTCCGACGTCGCTGCTGCCGAGCAGAGCATCCGGGAGGAGCTGGCGGCGGGGGTTCCGTCCTGCCGGGACATCGAGCCGCTGGATGGGCTGTGGGACCGGGTGCCGCTGGGAATTTTAGCAGGTGTCTTGACACCTGCTACGCTGGCCCGGGCCTTTGCGCTGTCTGCCGCCATGCCCCGGGAGGACACGGCGGCGCTGGAGGCGCGGCTGGACGTCCTGCGGGCGCTGCTGGCGGAGGGTGCGCTGCCCTATAACGCCGCAGAGGCGGAGGCAGAGCTGGCACGCTGGCAGGCGGCGGGCTATCCGGCCTGTCACCACTCGGCAGACTACCGGGCGGCCTACCACCCGGCCTACCGGGTGCTGCACCGGCACTATACCCATTTGCTGCCGCTGCTGGAGACCATTGACGGTGCGCTGGCAGCGCAGGAGTGGGTGCTGCTGGCCATTGAGGGCGGCGCTGCCAGCGGCAAGACCACGCTATCGCGGGAGCTTTCGGAGCTGTACCCGGACAGCGCCGTTTTCCACGCGGATGATTTCTTCCTCCGGCCGGAGCAGCGGACGCCGGAGCGCTTCGCCCAGCCCGGGGGCAACATGGACCGGGAGCGGCTGGAGGCGGAGGTGCTGGTGCCCCTCCGCCGGGGCGAGGCGGCGGTCTACCGCCCCTTTGACTGCGGGACCATGACCCTGCGGCCGCCGGTGACGGTGCGGCCCGCGCGGCTGAACATCGTGGAGGGGGCCTACAGCCTCCACCCATCGCTGGAGAAGTATTATGACCTGTCCGTTTTTCTGGACGTCACGCCGGAGACCCAGCGCCGCCGGATCTTATCCCGCAACGGAGCGGAATGGGGACAGCGCTTTTTTGAGCGGTGGATTCCGCTGGAGACCGCCTATTTTCAGGAAACTGCCACAGTGGCGCGCTGTACGCTGCAGCTGAAGGAGGACGTATGAAGCTGGTCATTATTGACGGACAGAGCGGCCGCATGGGCGCGCTTTTGACCGAGCGGGTCAAGGCCGCCGGACTGCCCCTTGAAACGCTGGCGGTGGGAACCAACGCCATTGCCACCGCCGCCATGATGAAAGCAGGGGCGGATCGGGGGGCTACCGGGGAAAACCCGGTGCTGGTAGCCTGCCGGGATGCGGACATCATCGCCGGGCCCATCGGTATTCTGATGGCAGACGCCCTGATGGGGGAGATCACCCCCGCCATCGCCGTGGCTATCGGCCAGAGCCGCGCCCAGAAGGTGCTGCTGCCAGTGAACAGCCATTGCGGCAAGATCGTGGTGGGCGTCCGGGAGCTGACGCTCTCCCGTATTATGGACGAGGCCGTGGAGGTACTGCGGGAGCTGTGTGCGCCGCAGGCCACAACGCTGTGAGACATTTGCAGTATCAAAAAAGCGGGTCTGAGTAAAACTCAGACCCGCTTGAGACTGTCAATCAAGTGGTAAATCCTCCGCAACGGTAAGGAAGGGTGTGCGCGGGAAACCCAAGAAG
>UQMC01000075.1 GCA_900542115.1 uncultured Oscillibacter sp.
TAGCTCGATAAGTAATTTCTTCTAACTCAGATAGCTGCCCTAAAATAAACTCTAAATATTCTTTGCTTGACGCCATAATTTCACCTCAACTTATAATTTACTTAATAATATGTGCTGTAATAATTGTATAACTATATGAATTGATAGTGATTTTGACATTTTCAATTTCGCAATACCAATTTTTACCTTGTTTGTATATATGGCAATTTTCATCCAACACCTTATTTTTGCAATACTCAACAACATCTACTATATCTATTTTTAGATTTCTTTTAATTCTATCAACTCCCAGTTCAGTTGTATGAATTTTGTTAATATTATCGAGTAATATTTTTTTATCTTCCATTCTTCTTTTCCTCAAATTGTAATCTACCGAATTTTCCCTTCACATCTATACCACTGCCTACAACCACCAAAAATGGTCGAGTTGCCGGATTGGTTGTCAGCCCTTTCCGTTTTCCAAAATTCATTCCAAAATCCGTGACATCTAATCCACTGTCTCAAATCGTGACATCTAATCCGAGGTCACAACCTGACACACATTTTGCCGTGGATATGTTTCCATATAAGAAAACCGAGCTTTTTCAAAAGTCTGGCTTCAAATCCAAACCTCCGAAAAAGCCCGGAAATACGCCGCTTTCTGGCACTTGATTTTATTTCCTTGACATCAAGACTACCGTCTCAACATGCGCGGTGCCGGGGAACATATCCACAGCGGCGGCGCGAACAGCCCGGTAGCCAAGCTGTCCGAAAATTTTCACATCCCGGCCCAGCGTGGCGGGATCACAGGATACATAGACCACCTTTTCCGGTCCCATGGCCGCTACCGAGGCGATGACCTCCGGGGCAAGGCCCTTCCGGGGCGGATCCACCGTCACCACATCCGGCCGCAGGCCGTCGCACTCCAGCTTGGCGGCGATGTCCGCCGCGTCGCCGCAGAAAAACTCCGCGTTTTCGATGTGGTTGCGGAGAGCGTTTTCCTTGGCGTCCCGGATGGCGGGGGGCACGATCTCCGCGCCGATGACCCGCTTCGCCGCCTTTGCAAGACACAGCGTAATGGTGCCAATGCCGCAGTAGAGGTCCAGCACCGTTTCCTCACCGCTGAGCCCGGCAAACTCCAGTGCCTTATGGTACAGCACCTCCGCCTGATCCCGATTCACCTGATAGAACGAGGGCATGGACAGCCGGAACTCCAGTCCGCAGAGGGTGTCCATCAGATAATTCTGCCCGTAGAGCGTCCGATACTTTTCCCCTAAGATCACATTGCCCCGGCGGGTGTTGCTGTTCAGCAGAACGCCCACCGTGCGGGGCACAGCCCGGGTGACATAGGCCGCCAGCTCCGGCTCCCGTGGCAGCTTGCTGCCGTTGACCACCACGCAGCAAAGGCTCTCGCCCTTTTGGTTCACCCGAACGCAGACATGGCGCACCAGCCCCTTGCCCGTGGTCTCATCATAGGCTGGGACCTGATAACGGCGCATCCACTCCCCCACGGCCTGTGCCGTGCGGTCGGCAGCCTCTGTTTGAATCAGGCACCGGCGGATCGGGACAACCTTGTGAGTCCGGGCCTGAAAAAAGCCGATGGAACCGTCGGCCCCCACGGGGTACTGGCTTTTGTTGCGATAATGCTCCGGGTCCTTCGCCCCCAGGATTTCCTCGACCTGAATATCCAGCCCGCCGATTCGGGTCAGAGCGTCCTGCACCCGCTGGCGCTTGGCCCACAGTTCCTCCGGGTAGGTCAAATGCTGATAGGCGCAGCCGCCGCACCGTCCGGCATAGGGGCATTCCGGCTCCATGCGGTTCGGCGAGGGTGTACGGAGCTTCACGATCTCCCCGGCACAGGAGGTCTTCATCACCCGCGTAATGCGGAGGTCCGCAGTCTCTCCCCGCACGGCGTCCGGCACAAACACCACCGCGCCGTTCACCCGGGCAATTCCCAGTCCCTCGCTGGAATAGCCTTCGATCTCCGCTGTATAAATCTTCCCTTTTTCCAATGCTTCCATGGCTCTCGATTCCCTTCAAAACAGGTTCGGATACACTTGCAGGGAGCGCCGCATTGACAGCGCTCCCTGCGGATTTATATATTTTACTACGATTCTTCCCACTTGTCCAGCAGTTGACGGAGCTGGTCGGCCCAGCGGCCCAGCGTCCTGTTGTCCCGGCCCTTGGAGCGGCGGATGACATCCAACAACCGCTGACCCAGCGCCACCAGACGCTCGTAGGCGGTGTTGACTCTCTGGCCGCCAACGGCCTTGGCCTTCCGCTCCGGCAGATAACCGTTCTCCACGCTCTTGTCCGTCAGCAGGTCATAGACTTCGGTATACTGGGGGGCATGAGCGGTAAAGCCCAGCTTTTCCACACTCTCGGCAAAGTAGGGCGCCACCTCCCGGTCGCCGTGAACAATAAATACGTGCTGCGGCTTTGGTGCCTTGATATCCGCGATCCACGCAAGCAGATGGTCTCGGTCCGCATGGGAGGAAAGCCCTTGGAAATTCACGATCTTGGCGTGAACGGCGATCTCCTCGCCAAAGAGCTTTACGGTCTTCGCGCCCTCCAGCAGCGAGCGGCCCAGCGTCCCCTCGCCCTGATAGCCCACAAACACCACCGTGCACTCCGGCCGCCAGAGGTTATGCTTCAGGTGGTGGCGGATACGTCCGGCATCGCACATACCGGAGGCGGAAATGATGACTTTCGGCACACCGTCCTCATTCAGTGCCTTGGATTCCTCCACGGTCTCCGTCATATGGAGATTGGTGAAGTTGAACATATGGGTCCCGTCCTGCACCAGCGCCAGGGCATCAGCGTCCAAATACCCATCCAGATCACCGGTAAAAATGGTGGTAGCCCGGCGGGCCAGCGGAGAGTCGATGTACACAGGGAAATCCGGGTTGGACTTTACCAGCCCCTTATCCTTGATTTCCCGGATGAAATACAACAGCTCCTGTGTGCGGCCCACGGCAAAGGCGGGAATGACCACATTGCCGCCCTTGGCCATGGTCTCGTCAATGATCTGAGCCAGATCATCCGTGTAGCTCCAGACCTCCGTATGGTTGCGGTTGCCGTAGGTGGACTCCATAATGACATAATCCGCTCCAGCAAAATGGCTGGGGTCACGGATGATAGGCTGATCCACATTGCCAAGGTCGCCGGAGAAGATGATTTTCTTCGTTTCGCCGTTTTCCGTAGCGGTGACGGTGATGCACGCGCTCCCCAGCAGGTGCCCGGCATCGGCAAAGCGGACGCTGACGCCCTCGCACAGCTCCACATCCTGTCCGTACTCACAGGTGGTGACATACTGCTTCACGTTTTCCGCGTCCGCTACAGTATAGAGCGGCTCCACCTTCGGCGCGCCGGAGCGCTCCGCCTTGCGGTTTTTCCATTCGGCGTCGGATTCCTGAATATGGGCGGAGTCCAGCAGCATGATGTCCATGAGGTTTGCTGTCAGGCGGGTCGTCAGGATGCGGCCCTGAAAGCCCTGCTTCACCAGCATGGGGATGCGGCCGGTGTGGTCGATATGAGCGTGGGTCACCAGCACATAATCAATGCTGCCGGAATGGAAGGGCAGTGCGCCGTTATCCACCTCGTCTCTGCCCTGCTGCAAACCGCAGTCGACAAGAATTTTCTTTCCGTTGACCTCCAGACAGTGACAGCTGCCGGTCACGCACTGGTCAGCGCCGTAAAAGCTCAGCTTCATAATGGGCCTCCTTTGTTTGATCTGTATACGCCATGGGCGCGTATTGGCTTGTATCTTGATGACATTTTAACACAGGACTACGAAAAGTACAATGTCGGTTTTGTGAACTTCTCCGGTCATTTTGATAAGTCTGTCCGAATACGCGGGAGCCATTTCCTGTTTGCTTATGATTCGGATAGTGCACAGACGCAAACGATTATCTTTTCCGCTATGGGAATATTTTGTAAACTTTTTTGCAACTTTTCCATTTTTCTTTGCAATCCGGGGGAGAATATGCTATAGTATGTTTGTTTTATTGTGGGTGGCTATGTGCTTCCCTATTTACATGGTATATTCTCTTTCCGTCCGAAGGGGGACGGAAGCGTGAAAGGATGTTTCAAACCTATGGGACTTTTTAAATCCATTTTCGGCGATTACAGCTCCCGGGAGCTGAAGTCCATCTATCCCATTGTGGACAAGATCGAGGCGCTGAGCGACGAATACAAGGCGCTGACCGACGCGGAGCTTCAGGCCAAGACGCCGGAATTCAAGGAGCGCCTTGCAAACGGCGAGACTCTGGATGACATTCTGCCGGAGGCTTTTGCCACCGTGCGGGAGGCCGCGGACCGCGTGCTGGGTATGCGCCCCTACCGGGTGCAGTTGGTGGGCGGCATCGTGCTGCATCAGGGCCGCATCGCCGAGATGAAAACCGGTGAGGGCAAGACGCTGGTGGCAACGCTGCCCTCCTACCTCAACGCGCTGACCGGCAAGGGCGTCCATGTGGTCACAGTCAACGATTACCTTGCCAAGCGCGACTCCGAATGGATGGGCAAGGTCCACCGCTTCCTTGGTCTGAAGGTGGGTCTGATCATCCACGGCCTCACTCCCGCGCAGCGCAAGGAGGCTTATGCCGCCGACATCACTTACGGCACCAATAACGAGATGGGCTTCGACTACCTCCGTGATAATATGTGCATCTACGCCAACGAGCTGGTGCAGCGGGGTCACAGCTTCGCCATCGTGGACGAGGTGGACTCCATCCTCATCGATGAGGCCCGTACCCCCCTCATTATCTCCGGTCAGGGTGAAAAGTCCACCCAGATGTACGATATGGCGGAGATGTTCGTCTCCCGCCTGAAGAAAAAGGTTGTTGTGCAGGTGGATGACAAGGAGGAAGAGGACGCCAACATCGATGCAGACTACGTTGTGGACGAAAAGGCCAAAACCGCAACGCTGACCGCCTCCGGCATCGCCAAGGCCGAGGAGTTCTTCCATGTAGAGAACCTGTCCGACCCCTCCAACGCCACGCTGAACCACCACATCAATCAGGCTTTGAAGGCCCACGGCACCATGAAGCGGGACATCGACTACGTGGTGAAGGACGGTGAGGTCATCATCGTGGACGAGTTCACCGGCCGTTTGATGTTCGGCCGCCGGTACTCCAACGGTCTGCATCAGGCCATTGAGGCCAAGGAGCACGTCAACGTCAACAGCGAGAACAAGACGCTGGCCACCATCACGTTCCAGAACTATTTCCGCCTGTATGACAAGCTCTCCGGCATGACCGGTACCGCCATGACGGAATCCGAGGAATTCGGCACCATTTACAATCTGGATATTGTGGAGATTCCCACCAACCGTCCCAATCAGCGTGTGGATCACCACGATGTTGTTTACAAGACCGAGGCGGGCAAGTTCCGGGCGGTCATCCGACAGGTCAAGGAGTGCCACGAAAAGGGCCAGCCCGTTCTGGTGGGCACCGTTTCCATTGAAAAGAACGAGCTTTTGAGCAAGCTCCTCCAGCGCGAGGGCATCCAGCACAACCTGCTCAACGCCAAAAACCACGAAAAGGAAGCTGAGATCGTGGCGCAGGCCGGTAAGCTGGGTGCTGTCACCGTGGCTACCAATATGGCAGGCCGTGGTACCGATATTATGCTGGGCGGCAACGCCGAGTATCTGTCCCGGGCGGATCTGGTGAAGGCCGGTTACTCCGAGGAGGTCATCGTGGATGCCACCGGCTATGCCGAGACGGACAACGAGGAAATTCTGGCCGCCCGGAAGCTGTTTGCCGAGCGGATGGCCTATCACAAGGCCATCATCAAGGAAGAGGCTGAAAAGGTCCGCGCGGCCGGCGGTCTGTTCATCATCGGCACCGAGCGCCACGAATCCCGCCGGATCGACAATCAGCTCCGTGGCCGTGCCGGCCGTCAGGGCGACCCCGGCGAGACCCGGTTCTACATCTCTCTGGAGGATGACCTCATGCGCCTGTTCGGCGGAGACCGCATCCAGAACATGATGGAGAAATTTGATTTGGATGAGGATACCCCCATCGAAAACAAGATGCTGACCCGTGCCATCGAAAACGCCCAGACCACTGTGGAGAGCCGGAACTTCCAGTCCCGTAAGAGCGTGCTGGAATACGATGACGTCATGAACAAACAGCGTGAGATCATCTATGCTCAGCGCCGTCAGGTACTGGACGGTCTGGACATCAAGGAGACCGTGCTGAACATGATGCACACCTCCGTCAGCAACCATGTGGCCCTTGCCTTTGGTGAAAACGCGCACCTGGACGCCGCGCAGTACCACGAAATGCTCAAGGGCATGGAGGGCATCTATTTTGCCAAGGGTGCCGTGTCCTTCAGCGATGACGAGATTTCCTCCAAGACGCAGGAGGATTTCGACGAGGCGTTTATCGCCGCCGCCGAAAAGACCTACGAGGCCAAGGAGCAGGAGGTCACCACGCCCATCATGCGGGAACTGGAGCGGGTCATCATGCTCCGCGTGGTGGATGAATACTGGATGGATCACATTGACGCCATGGACGATCTGAAGCAGGGCGTCCGGCTTCAGGGCTACGGCAACAACAACCCTGTGGACGTTTACAAGCGGGAATCCCTTGATATGTTCGAGGAAATGGTCTCCGCCATTCAGGACGAGACCGTCCGTCGCCTGTACTCCGTCCGTCTGAGAAAGGACGAGGAGGTCAAGCGGGAGCGTGTAGCCAAGGCCACTGTGGAAAATGTCGGCGGCGACGGTACCGCGCCCAAAAAGCAGCCGGTGAAGAACACCATCAAGATCGGCCGCAACGATCCCTGCCCCTGCGGCAGCGGGCTGAAGTGGAAGAAGTGCACCTGCAAGGAGTATCACCCCGACCTGTAAAGTTTTCCGTATATGCTGCTATGCGGCACAGGAATAGCACGGCTTTACCGTGCGAAATATCCCCCCATTTTCTTTTCCTCTTGCGGAAAAGAAAATGGGGGGGACACTTCCCGTAACATCGCCGCACATTCTTCGCCCTCTGGCTTTCCAGAGGGCATTTTTTGAAAGGAGTATTCGCCATGACCGAACAGGATTCTGCGCTCGCTCTGCTCCATGACATTAAGGAGCTTTTATGGGCTGTTTTCACGCTGATCGGCGGCTGTGCGCTGTTCTTTTTGGGGCTGCTGATACACGGTGTACTGCTCCCAAAGCTCCTGCTGCTCCTTGGCGTTGTTCAGATCGTCAGCGCGATCATTCTGGCAAAGGGCGCCTACCGGCGCCATGCGGACACCCGGCAGACAGAAGATTCTTCCGACCAGAAGGAGTGAGGCAGCTATGTCCTTTCAAAAGCACGAACAAAACGGGCTGGTGTGGTTCACCGCCGATGCCCTGAACGCAGTTCCCCATGGCTTTTCCACCAGGCGGGGCGGCGTGTCCCCCGCGCCGTGGGATAGTCTGAATCTCCGCCCCGGTCAGGGGGATGGCCCGGAGGCGCTGTGGGAAAATTATCACCGCTTCTTTGCCGCGCTGGGACTAAATGAGAGCCGGGCGGTACTGAGCCAGCAGACCCACACCGCCAATATCCGCCGCGTCACCGCCGCAGATGCTGGAAAGGGCCTGCTTCGCCCCAGAGACTACACGGATGTGGACGCGCTCATCACCGATGAACCCGGTCTGTCTTTGACTGTTTTTTCCGCCGACTGCGGCACGGTGCTGCTGTACGATCCCGTAAGACAGGCCATCGGCGCCGTTCATGCCGGGTGGCGGGGCTGTGCCGCGGGAATCGTCCAGAAAACCGTGGCCGCCATGTGTGACGCTTACAGCTGCCGGGCAGAAAATCTGATGGCGGCCTTAGGCCCCTGTATCGGCCCCTGCTGCTTTGAAACGGACAGCGATGTGCCGGAGGCCATGCGCGCCGAGCTGATGGCTGACGCCGAGCCCTTCATCACCTTTAACGGCACCAAATTCCATGTAGATCTGGCTGGGCTGAACCGGCAGTGGCTTCTGCGCTCCGGCGTTTTGCCGGAGCATATTGAGTGTGCTGAGCTCTGCACCGCCTGTCACCCCGAGCTTTTCTGGTCCTATCGGAAAATGGGTGACAGCCGGGGCGTTCAGGCGGCGGTCATCGCCTTGGAGGGCCGCGCATGAAACGTCTTTTTGCTCTGCTGACCGCACTGCTGCTTCTGACCGGCTGCTCACAGTTAGAGACTCCGCCGGAGGATGAGGATATTCTCTTTCCCCTTGAGGAACAGGCGGACACTACGGAGGCCACCGCGCTCCCCGAGGTATTCTCCCTCCCCTATCTCAGCACACAGCCCCTCAATCCCCTGACCTGCCCGGACGGAATGCAGCAGACCGTGGCATCTCTTTTGTATGAGGGGCTGTTCCATCTGGACACTGCCCTCGCGCCGCAGCCGGTGCTGTGCGCCTCCTATACCTACGATGCCGAGGCCCTGACCTACACCTTAACTCTGCGTCCCAACGCGGTATTTTCCGATGGTTCTCCCCTGACCGCCGCCGATGTGAAGACCACTCTGACCGCCGCCAAAGCGTCCCCCCGCTACAGTGAGCGTCTGACAGACCTGAAAAGCGTGTCCGGCAGCGGCAGTACCGTGACGCTGACCCTGAATCGGGCCAATAGTGCACTCCTCGCCCTGCTGGATATTCCCATTTTAAAATCCGGTACGGAAAAGCAGGACATTCCCATCGGCACCGGCCCCTACCTCTACGATGGGAGCAGCGGCGCCTGCCTGCTGGCCAGCCAGAACTGGTGGCAGCACACGGCCCAGCCCGTCGAGCGCATCATGCTGACGGAAACGGCGGATCAGGAGGCTTCTGTCTACCGTTTTTCCTCCCATGAGGTGCAGTTGATGGTATCCGATCTCACTGGGACGGATTCCATTCCCGTTTCCGGCAGTGCCGGCTGCATCGACGCCGACACTACGGTTCTTCAGTATATCGGCATCAACACCTCGGTAAAGGGACTGGATGACGCCGCCTTCCGCCGCTGCCTCTCCTTGGGGCTGAACCGGCAGAGCCTGATCAGCGGTCTGCTGTCCGGCCATGCCAAGGCTGCGCAGTTCCCTATCTCTCCCGTCTCAGGCCTTTATCCCGCGGAGCTGCACACCACCTACTCCGCCACCGCCTTTTCCGAGGCATTGGCCGCCTGTGAAAGCCGCCCTACCCGCACGCTGCGCCTGCTGGTGAACGAGGAGAACAGCTTTAAGCTCTCCGTTGCCCGGGAGATCGCCGCCTCCTTCTCTGCTGCCGGAATCGATATGACTGTAACGGCCCTCCCATGGGCAGACTATACCGCCGCCCTTGCCGCTGGCAGCTTTGACCTCTATTACGGCGAGGTGCGCCTGACAGCAGATTGGAACCTCGCGCCTCTGCTGGCTACCGGAGGCCGCCTGAATTACGGCGGCTGGAGCGATGCGCGCTGCGACCAGCTTTTGGAGGCCGCCCGCAGCGCACTGGACCAGAAGGCTGCGCTGAGTACCCTGTGCCGCTATCTGCAGCTTCAGACGCCGATTCTGCCGGTCTGCTTCAAAAGTGTCTCTGTACTCTATGCGGCAAATACCGTCTCCGGCCTTTCCCCCACTGCCGCTGAACCGTTTTACGAACTTCAGGACATCACAATTCAGCTTCGGAACGGCTGATGTAAAAGACTCCTTGCGTGACATTTCCGCCTGTTTCTGCTATGCTGTAGCCGAGGTGAGGCATGATGCGTGACATTGGGAAAAATATCAGAGAGCTGCGGCTCCGGGCAGGGTTCAGTCAGGACGAATTGGCGGAGCGGCTGTTTGTGACGCGGCAAACGGTCTCCAACTACGAAAACGGCAGATCGGAAGAGCGTCGTGTAGGGAAAGA
>UQMC01000076.1 GCA_900542115.1 uncultured Oscillibacter sp.
TGATGTGTTGATTATACACTGAAAGCAGCTTCCACTTCAAGGAAAATTTTTAACGGCGCCTTTACTGAAAATTCAGGCAATTTCTCGAAACCGCCCAAATTTTCTCAGCGGCGCTCTCCATAGAATCAGGCACAGGCCAAGGTATGTCCATATTCTTCCCCGGAAGAAGCTGGTAAACTGATATTATAAGAGAAGACCCCGGCAAGCTCCCGCAAAAATTGTGTGTAAAAGGAAGAAAATGCCATGCGTCATCCAGTAAGAACCGCGAAACGGCAGCTTCTCCGCTTCGGAAGCTGCGTCCTCTCCGCCCTGCTGGCGTTGAGTTCTGTCCCCGTGTCCGCAGTGGATAACGGCGTGTCCCCCGTCTATGATGAGGCCTATTATGCCATGACGGATTACTATGGCAATCTGACGGAGGGCAGTGTGGTGAAAAGCTATCTCACCAACGGCTATTCCACCCTAACGGACTACGGCCAGTATGACGAGGTGCTGAACCTGACGGACGGGACCGTTCCCTCCTCCGCTGGCGGCATGACCACCTTCCGCTTTGACGCCGGCACGGCGCCCTCTCATTTCTATTTTGAGGGTAAGACCACCCGTCCCTTTGAGGCGCTGCCGTGGACGCTGGCTGTCAGCTACAAGCTCAACGGCGTTCCCACCCGCGCCGAGGAACTGGCCGGAAAAACCGGCGTTGTGGAAATCAATCTGGACGCCATTCCCAACCCGGACGCCAGCGAGTACGCCCGGAACAACTACACGCTGGAGGCCATGGCCATTTTCAATCAGGACGATATTCTCTCCCTTGAGGCCCCCGGTGCACAGGTGCAGCTCATCGGCAATCTGCGAGCTGTGCTGTTCATCGGCCTGCCCGGCGAGGAGTGCCATTACACCATCCGGGTCGGCAGCGAGGATTTCTCCTTCGGCGGACTGACGTTCATGCTGGTCCCCGCCACGCTGAGCCAGCTGGAGGAGATTGCCAAGCTCTCCGAGCGCAAGGATGACCTTGAGGACAACTACAATAAGCTCTCCGGAAGCCTTGATTCTCTGCTGGACGCGCTGTATTCCATGACCGGCAGCCTCAACGCCTCCGCCAGCGGCTTGGATAAACTAAACGAGGCCCGGGGCATCTTCTCGGGCGGCAAGGGCGTTCTTTATGATGGGACCGACGCTCTGCGGGAGGACCTTTCCAACCTGTCCGAGCTTTTGGACCCGGTGGAGGGGCAAATTGAAACGCTGAGCCGCACCATTTCCGATTCCAAATCCGTCCTGAACAGCATGAGCAATACCTCCAGCGACCTCCGGGACGAGCTGGAGGACCTTGAGGACGCGCTGGACCGGCTGGAAAGCACCGGCGATCTGCGCGATGTTCTCAGTGCCTGCAGCAAGCTCAGCGGCAGTCTGGTGTCTCTGCGGAACGCGCTGGGCGTCACCGGCAGCACTGTGAAGAAGGACACCACCGAAGCCATCGACAATGTACAGGGCGTTGGCAGCAAGACCATTGAGCAACTGAAGGCGGCCCACAGCGCCTATGCTTCCGACCGGCAGGCCTATTATACCCTTGTCCTGAAAAAGCAAGGTCTGGAAGAAACACAGGCAGCGAGTCTGGCCAAGGTGGCAGCGGGCGCTATGGCAGCCGGTTCCGTAGACGCGGCGACCACCGCATTGAAGGGACAACTGACAAAGCTTGAGCTTGCTTATGCTGCGGCGGCCACAGAAGATGAAAAAGCTGAAATTGAAGCTAACATCATCGGCATAAAGGCGGCGATTCAATATTTACCCGCACTGGAACAAGCCTATCAGTCCAAGGAGGCCATGAGCTTCCAAACATTCTGTCAGAAGGTACTGGGGCAGAGTCCCGCCGATGCCAAGCAGACCGCCGACCTCTGGCTGCTGTATGCCAGCGGCAAGTTGAAGACAGACGCTGGTACTACCACCATCACCGGTGAGCTGCTGCAAAATGATCCCGAGGAGGGCAGCGGCTCCGACAGCGGTTCTGTTTCGGGCAGCGGCTCCGACAGCGGTTCTGTTTCGGGCAGCGGCTCCAATTCCGGCAGCGAAAGCGTGGGCGGCAGTTCTTCGGACAGCGAAAGCCCATCCGGCGGCGGTTCCGGCGCTGGCTCGAACACCAACGCCGGTAACAACAGCGGCAATATAACCGGTTCCGGCAGTTCTTCCTCCGGCAGTTCTTCCTCCGGCAGTTCTTCCTCCGGCAATTCCAATTCCGGCTCCGGCAGTACCGGCAGCAGTGACAATAACAGCCAGAACAACGCTTCCGGCGATAGCAATGACACCACCGGCAATGGCAGCACCCCGTCCGCCCCCGCAGAGGGCGGTGAAAACGGCACGAACGGCAATGAGGGTGAAACCGGCAATACCGGTGCTGGCAGCGTTACCACCGGCGATAATAATGCCACAACCACAGAGGGCGGTGAAACCGGCGCAGACGGAGGCAAGGGCGAAACCGGCGGTTCCACTGCAGCCACTCCCGGCGAATCCGAAAGCGTGGGCGGAGCAGCCATCGACCTGATTGCAGGAGGATTGGACAGCGCCACCAAGCAAATCAAGGACCTGCAAAGCGGCTTATATACCACCATGGACAACATCGCCAAGCCCACTGGCCGGGTCATTGACGATTTGGCCGCGCTATGCGCCCGGTTGAGTGAACTGACCTCTCTGCTGAATAAGGCCGAGGACCTGACGTCAGCGCTCTCCGGTGCCAGCGGCGAACTGCGGAGCATTCTCAAGGATGCCGAGGAATTGCAGGACCTTCTGGATGAGTACGAGCCGACCCTGCAGGAAACGCTGAAAACCGTCAGCAGCCTCAGCGTCAGCGCCAACAAGACCATCCGGGACACGCAGAAGCTGGTCACAGACACCGAGGCGCTGCTGAAGGCAGCAGGGACGCCGCTGGATGCCGGTACGAAGCAGTCCCTTGAGGCGCTGGCCTCCGTGCTCCGGGGCGCGGCCCGCACCATGAGCACTGCCGGTGAGATCAAGGACGCCAAGACGGGCATCTGCGAGATCATTGAGGACACGTGGGACGAATACACCGGCGATGTCAATAATCTCCTGTTGATGGACGCCACCGCCGAGGCCGTGTCCCTGACGGACAGCCGCAACCCCGCCCCCCAGAGCATTCAGGTCCTCATCCGCACGCAGGAGATCACAGAGCCGGAGGAGGATGAGGAGGAAGCGGCAGCTGCAGCGGCAGAGAAGACCACATTCTGGGGCCGTATCGCCCAGATGTTCAAGGACCTCTGGGCCGCTGTCACCGGCCTGTTCGGCGGAAAGGACTGAGCCATGATCGAACGACTTGCCAAATGGCTGACCCGAAAGCCGCGGCTGGTGGCGCTGGCGGCTGTGATCATGCTCATTCCCGCCGCTATCGGCTATATCTCTACCCGCATCAACTATGATATTCTCTCCTATCTTCCTGAGGATCTCGAGTCCTCACAGGGTGAGAAGTTGCTGGAGGAGCCATTCAAAATGGCGGCTACCAGTATGCTCATTGTGGAAAATATGCCCGCCGGATACACCAACAGACTCATCAATGACATCAAGGCCATTGACGGTGTTTCCAACGCCATCTGGATCAGCAATCTCATGGGTATCCAAATCCCCACGGATATGATTCCCGCCAATTTCCGGGATATGTTCTTCGCCGGGGACGCTACCATGATGATCATTCAGTACAGCCATCCCGGCGCATCGGACGAAACCATGGAGTGCATTGAGCAGGTGCGAAAGGTCTGCAACGAAAAATGCTTTTTGGCGGGCTTCTCCGTGGTCATCAAGGATACCCGCGACCTGATGGACAGCGAGCTTCCCATGTTCGTAGGCCTTGCGGTGCTGCTGGCTCTCTGCGCCATGCTGCTGACACTGGAATCCACGGTGCTGCCCTTTATCTTCCTTGCCAGCATCGGCTTTGCGGTCATTTACAATTTCGGCAGCAACATATTCTTAGGCGAGATTTCCTACATCACCAAGGCCATTGCCGCCGTGCTGCAATTAGGCGTCACCATGGACTACTCCATTTTCCTCTACCACCGCTACGAGGAGGAGCGGGCCAACTATACGGATAACCGGGACGCCATGGCCGCCGCCATTGTTGCCGCGTTCCGCTCCCTGTCCTCCTCCAGCGTAACCACCATCGCAGGCTTCCTGGCCCTGTGCGTCATGCGGCTGACACTGGGGCGGGACATTGGCATCGTCATGGCCAAGGGCGTGGTGCTGGGCGTAGCCACCGTGATTCTGGTACTGCCGAGCCTTGTGCTGATTTTCGATAAGCAGATCACCAAGCACAAGCACAGAAGCCTTCTTCCCAGCTTTGACCGGATGAACACCTTTGTCCTCCGGCACCACAGGGCCATTATGGTGCTGTTCATCCTCTTGTTCATCCCTGCCTACTACGCTCAGTCCCACGCCGGAATCTACTACAAGCTGGACGAGTCCCTGCCCCGGGATCTGCCCTCTATTGTCTCCAACGAAAAGCTCAAGGACGATTTCGACATGGCCACCTCTCACTTCATCGTTCTGCGGGACGATCTGACGCCTGCGGAAATGTCAGATATTGAGACCCGGATGGAGCAGCTCAAGGGCATCACCTCTGTGGTCTCCTACCACAAAATACTGGGGACCGGCATTCCGGATTTTTTCATCCCGGACGCCGTGAAGGATATGCTCAAGCAGGGCGGCTATCAGCTCATGATGGTCAACTCCAGCTACGAGCCCGCTACCGACGCCGTTTCCGGCCAACTGGACGAAATGAACGCCATTTTGAAAGAATACGATGAGCACGCCATGATCACCGGTGAGGGCGCCATGTACCGCGACCTCATCGACACCACCGCCGTGGACTTTGTGGTGGCGAACTACCTTTCCATCGCCTGCATTTTCCTCATCGTGGCATGGGCGTTCAAGTCCATTTCCATTCCGGCGGTGCTGGTGGCCACGATTGAGCTGGCCATTTTTCTCAATCAGGGCTTCTGCTACTTTTCCGGGGCCTCCACGCCCTTCATTGCTCCCACCATCATCAGCTGCGTGCAGCTGGGCGCTACCGTGGACTACGCTATTTTGATGTCCTCCCGCTTTCAGGAGGAGCTGCAAAGCGGCAAGAGCCGCATAGAGGCCATCCGCATCGCGGCGGATTCCTCTGACGCCTCTATCATTACCAGCGCGCTGGTGCTGTTCTGCGCCACGCTGGGCGTGTCCTTTGTGTCCTCTATCGACCTCATCGGCGCCATCTGCATCATGCTGGCCCGGGGCGCGCTGATCTCCGCGTGCATCTGCCTTCTGGTCATGCCCGCCGTGCTGTATGTCTGCGAGCCGGTGTTCAACAAAACCACGCTCCACTGGCGGACGCCCGCGCCGCCCCAAAAGCCCCGCATTGCCAAGACGTCTAAAAAGGCGATTGCTCAGCCCGCTTCTACGGACGAGGCGACTCTGCCGGAGCAATCCGCGCCGGAGGCCGCCCCTGCCGAGGAGAAAGAGCGGGACACCGCCAACGTATAACAAAGCCAAACACAGCAGGACGCACCGCTTTCGCGGTGCGTCCTGCTTTCTATTCGCCGTTACAATTTCAAATGGGCTTCTATTTTTCCTTTTTGCCGCCTAACAGCGTTTCAGCATCCTCCTGCAAGCCCTCCAGCGTCATGCGGAGATTGCTCATAAACAGGATGCCGGTGAACCTCAGCAGCGCCTCCCGGGTCTCCTTGTCCAGATTTTTCAACGCCTTCACCATGGTCCCCGCCGTTTTAAAGCTCTCCGCCCGCAGGTCTGTCAGTGTTTTTGCGCCGGATGCCTCTAAGATTTGGAACACGCTGTCCACAAACTGCTCCCGCCGGGCTACCGGCAGCTCCCTGACCCACGCCCGCAGCTCCCGGTCCGTCAGCTGGGCCTGCCGCGTAACGCCGTGCAGATGCACAAAATGATTGCCCCGCACTTCCCACGAAAAACCGTCATGCTGCATCAGGCCCTGCTGGCTGCTGTCCACCACGGTGTAGTCCTCCTCATGCTCCAGCAGCATTCCCACCACCGAGGACTTGGGTACGATGGTGTGAATGCGGTCCTCCAACCGCCTGTGCTGCGGCAGGGACAATATATCGTCCCGGAAGCCCGGCCCATCGTTGGACCAGACCGCACAGATACGCCGCTGTACCGCCGCCGGGGCAAATACCCCGGCCCACACTGCCAAATTGCCGCCCTTGGAGTGTCCGCCCAGCCGCAGCTTCAGCCGGGGACACAGCCGCGCCATTTCCTTTGTGTACGCCACCGCCTTTTTCTGCGCCGGAACCTCCGCCATGCAGCTCAGGTAAAAATCCTCCTTCCAGCCCGCCAGCGTATCGTCTGTTCCCCGAAAGGAAAAATAGGCCGTTCCGTCTCCGCAGAGGATGGTCAGCACCGCGAATTGCTCCGCCCGCTCCGTGTCCAGATGCTCCCGGTAGCCACACAGTTCCATATCCCGGAACCGCGGCGTTTCCGCCATGCGCCGCAGCATTTCCGGGATGCGGTTGGGCACCAGAACACCCATATTGACCGATTCGCCCCGGTTTCCGGCCTGCCAGCGCTGCGCTGCCTGCCAAAGCGGCACACGCGGCCCCTCTCCCGGTGCTGGAACGATGCCGCTGAAGTCTATAAAGGAAAGCTCCGCTAAAATCAGGTTATCCACCTCGTTGAACGGGCTCTGACGCAGAGTCAGGTCCCCCCGCCAATCCAGATAATCCAGTAAATTTGCCATCTGCACACCTCCGCACAGTTCTATGGTGCTATTATATCCGCCGCCGGCACAGGTTACAAGTGGTTCTATCGCCCCGCGCCGCCGCATAGGATGAAGCATCACAGACGAGAGGTGGACGAGACAGCGATGCAAGCATACAACGAGGTACTTTTAGAGGGTATTCCCACCGGGACGCCGGAGCGCTCTCACGAAAATCACGGGCAGGTCTTTTACCGGCAATTCATAGAGGTCCCCCGCCTTTCCGGCACAGCCGATTTGCTGCCTATGCTGCTACGGCAGGAGCAGCTCGCTGGTGTTCATTCAGGAGAGCCGCTGCGAATCGATGGACAGCTCCGCTCCTTCAATAACCGCACCGTCACCGGGCGGCGTCTGATTTTGACAGTCTATGGAAAGGCGCTGCTCCCGCCGACCGGCGAGGCCGTGAATCAAATCATCCTCTCCGGCACACTCTGCAAGCCGCCTGTCTACCGCCGGACGCCGCTGGGCCGCAGCATTTGCGATCTGCTGCTGGCCGTTCCCCGGAATTATGGGCGTGCGGATTATTTGCCGGTCATCGCGTGGGGCCAGACCGCCCTGCAAATCAGTACTCTTGATGTCGGCGCGCTGCTTTCGCTGAAGGGGCGAATCCAGAGCCGCATTTACCGAAAGGTCACGGATACAGGGACAGAGGAACGGACCGCCTATGAGGTCTCGGTCATGAATCTGCTGGATACCCCGGAGCTCTGACCTAAATAATCTGCGCCGCTGTCCGAAATTCCGGCAGCGGCGCGGGGCATTTCGCCCTTCTTCCCTCTGCTTCGTCAAAAAATAATGCTTGACAAAATGCTCATTATACGGTATCCTATATAAGCATTCAGCAAAATATAAATATAGTTTTGGTGACATAGCCAAGTGGTAAGGCAAGGGTCTGCAAAACCCTGATTCCCCGGTTCAAATCCGGGTGTCACCTCCATAAAGAGTTACCGGTATAGATGCGTCTGGCGTAAAGCCAGGCGCATCAACCGTTTCCGGGCTTTTTCGAGCCCGGATTTCTTCTTTTGAACCATAGATTTTTATGGAGGTTTCGGAGCAACTGACGTGATTCGAACTGGGGCATATCCGAATTGCGACAGTTTTTCACCACCAGCGCCCTTTTAGAGAAGATTTTTCTCTCGAAAAAAGTGGCATCATCGCGGAAAAAAGATCACAAATTTTTGGGCGTCGTTTGTTGGCTTTGACCAGCCGAAAAAGCGGCGCCCTTTTTCATTTCCCGACATCAAAAAGGGCGTTTCTGTCGCATCTCCGGCAGGGGCAGCGTGCTGTACCGGCAGGAGCGTGCCGCCCCCGGTGCGCAGGCTGCGCTGCAAAGCGTAATCGACACCGCCAAAATGACTTCGGAATACATGGCGATTCTGAAAACCGCCCCGCAGCTCAAAGCCAGCGGACTGGATGGCGACTACCGCAGCCTCGCTGACTTTGGCGGCACGGTGCTGGCGGGCCACCCCACCGAGCGCGGCGTCCAGTTTGTGACTTGGGAGTGGAACTACGACCGAGAGGGCGTCCATCACGGGCATTATTTCCAGAACGACTACGATGCCGCCAAACGCGATTTCACCGTGCGCAGCGGGCTTGTTCCAAAAGACGCCCTTTTTGAGCCCGAGCAGCTTGCGCAGATCTACCACGCACTGTCGTTCGTCCGTGAACAGGACGAAACTCTATCCTTCGGACGGGATCAGGAACTGGCGGAGCTCATGGACCAGATCAGCGGACTGCTGCCCCCGAATGCGCCGCGGCAGCGGGATAGCCTTCAAATATAATATCTTAGAAGTGGAGGTCGAAAGCAGCAATGAAAGCCTATGAAAAAAACGGGTGGCTCGCTCACGTCCAAGACATTGAGACGGGAGAGGTCATTCAGGATGGAACGCCTGTGAGTCAGGTGAATATGAACCACATGGACGAAGGCATTTTCACAAACCGTGAAGCGGTCATTCTCCACGAGGCTCAGATCGCCGACGCGCAGAAAGAGATTACCGTCGGCATTTTTAAGCGTAATAATATTCAACTCGTAATTATTAGCAGCGGTGCCAGTGATAATCACATTGAGCTTGGCTTGGCGATGGTGGTATCGGCGTTCACCTTTGCTGCATTCATAATCTTCATCATCAATATCATCTCCGGCAATTTTCGCTTGACTTTCCACCAGATTTCGGTAGAATAAAAATAGTGTGCAGCTAAATTTTTTATTGAACGCTGAATAGCCGGGATTAGCGCAGTTGGTAGCGCGCTTGCTTTGGGAGTGCCGTGGCGGTATCCGGGACATGGCAAGGCGAAACCCCGCAAAGCCTTGCAGCGCCTGCGTTTGCTGGATTTTCCCCGGTTGCAGAAAACGGCTCAAAAGCGGTTTTGACCACAGGAATGACCACAGACAGAAAAAACGTTATTTTTCCGCCCGCCGTGGTATCATGGCAGAAATTGAATATCCGGGTATAGCGAAGTTGGTATCGCGCCTGGTTTGGGACCAGGAGACCGTGCGTTCGAGCCGCACTACTCGGACCAAAAGCCCTCTGAAATCGTTGGTTTCAGAGGGCTTTTCTTATTCTTTGTCTATTGCGGCGCAGGGGTTGAGCTTGTCATTTTCAACATATCTTTTCGACAAGCGCAGACTTAATATTGTAATTTTTGCCGAATCGCAGTATAATAATTTTAATGGACTTTTACGCCTTCGAAGATTCAGATTGTGTGTCTTTTATACTTCATAGTGCGCCAAAACATATTCAGGGGGCTATAATGCGGAGTGTTAAAACAAAGGAGGAAAAACATTGATGGAAGAACTCAAATTGTTTATTAATGCATTTAAATCTGAACAGCCAGAAAATTGTATAAGCGTGTTCTTTTCCCGAAGAATTACGAGCAATGATATCTCAAAATATTCTACTCATCAGCCCAGTGTTTCTCCTCAGGTGCAAAATGATATTCTTAGAACAGTACTTCCAAATATAGAGAATCAATTAGCTTCATATCAAATTGTAGAATATAATCCTG
>UQMC01000077.1 GCA_900542115.1 uncultured Oscillibacter sp.
TCTCTTTACGCAGGACGGTAACTGGCGCTGCCTTGTTATGATCGGCATTGCCTGTGTTTTGCTGTATCTTGGTATCGTGAAGAAATTTGAGCCGCTGCTGCTGGTGCCTATTGCTTTCGGTATGCTCATCACCAATCTTCCCGGCGCCAATATGTTCCATGAGATTTTCTTTGCCGGCGGGCATATTCACTGGGACATTATCGGCGGAAAGCCCATTACGGCAGAGCTTTTATCGGAGCTTTACAATCAGGGCGTGGCGGAAAATGTGCTCTCGCCATATTTGCAGCAGCTCATGACCGCCGCGCAGACCATGTTCTCCCCGGAGGCGGTCAGCAGCACCATAGCGGAGATCACCGCGTCTGCCACAGACGGTATTTCCGCCTTTGGCGCACAGTTGGAGGCGCTGGTGCAGGCGGAGCAGGCTGCGTCCTACTACGGCATGACCCTCTCTGACGTAACGGTCAGCGCGGGACTGGTGGACATCCTCTACCTCGGTGTGAAGCTGGGTATTTATCCCTGCCTTATTTTCATGGGCGTTGGCGCCATGACGGACTTCGGCCCCCTCATCGCCAATCCCAAGAGCCTGCTGCTGGGCGCGGCGGCGCAGCTCGGTATTTTTGTCACGTTTATCGGCTGCCGCCTTATGGGATTCACTGGGCAGGAATCCAGCGCCATCGGCATCATCGGCGGCGCGGACGGTCCTACGGCCATTTTGTCACCGCTCTGCTGGCCCCGGCGCTGCTGGGTCCCATTGCCGTGGCGGCCTACTCCTATATGGCGCTGGTTCCGGTGATTCAGCCGCCCATCATGAAGCTGCTGACCACGGAAAAGGAACGCCAGATCGTCATGAAGCCTCTGCGGGAGGTCAGCAAGCGGGAAAAGATTGTTTTCCCCATTGTTGTGACTGTTTTCGTGGCGCTGCTGGTGCCCTCTGCCGCGCCCCTCATTGCCTGCCTGATGCTGGGTAATCTCTTTAAGGAGTGCGGCGTGACGGAGCGGCTGAGCAAAACGGTGCAGAATGAGCTTATCAACATCGTTACCATTTTCCTTGGCGTCAGCGTGGGCTGCACCGCTACCGGCACCACGTTCCTGTCCTTCCAGACCATCAAGATCATGATTATGGGCGTGGTGGCGTTCAGCTTCGGCACCGCCGGCGGCGTGCTGCTTGCCAAGTTCATGAACCTGTTCCTCAAGGAGAAGATCAATCCCCTCATCGGCTCTGCCGGAGTGTCCGCCGTTCCCATGGCGGCCCGGGTGTCTCAGATGGTGGGCCAGCAGTACAATCCCGGCAACTTCCTGCTGATGCACGCCATGGGTCCCAATGTGGCCGGCGTCATCGGCTCCGCCATCGCGGCGGGTGTGCTCATCAGCCTGTTCGGCTAAAGGGAGGCAGCTATGGAATTTTTATCGAAGAAGCCCCTGCTTATCACGGATACCATTCTTCGGGATGCGCATCAGTCTCAGGCGGCCACCCGCATGACCACGGCGGATATGCTGCCTGCGCTGGAAACGCTGGACTCTGTGGGCTACTACTCGCTGGAGTGCTGGGGCGGCGCCACGTTCGACGCCTGTATGCGCTTTTTGAACGAGGACCCGTGGGAGCGGCTGCGGACCATCCGGCAGCACGTGAAGCATACAAAGCTGCAAATGCTGTTCCGTGGCCAGAACATTCTGGGCTACAAGCACTATGCCGACGATGTAGTCGATGCCTTCTGCCGCAAGTCCATTGAAAACGGCATCGACATCATCCGTATTTTCGACGCGCTGAACGATGTGCGGAATCTGGAGCAGGCCATCAAGTCCACGCTGAAGTACGGCGGCGAGGTGGAGGCCACCATGAGCTACACGGTGTCTCCCATCCACAATGAGGATTACTTTGTAAAGCTGGCCAAAACGCTGGAGGAGATGGGCGCAAGCTCCATCTGCGTCAAGGATATGGCAAATCTGCTGCTGCCGATGGACGCCTACTCCCTGATTAAACGGCTAAAGGAGACGGTCTCCATCCCCATCCACCTCCACACCCACAACACCACCGGCACCGGCGACATGGTGAACCTCATGGCCGCCATGGCGGGGGTGGACATCGTGGATACCGCCCTGTCCCCGCTGGCCAACGGCACCTCTCAGCCCGCCACGGAGTCTCTGGTAGCCACGCTGAAGGGTACGCCCCGGGACACGGGGCTTGCTCTGAACCGCCTCAGCGAGGCGGCGGCCCACTTCCGCAAGGTGGCTGCCCGCTTGCAGGCGGAGGGGATTCTGGACCCCAAGGTGCTGCGGGTGGATACGAACACACTGCTCTATCAGGTTCCCGGCGGAATGCTCTCTAACCTGATCTCTCAGCTCAAGCAGGCCGATAAGGAGGACAAATATTACGATGTGCTGGCGGAGATTCCCAGAGTCCGCAAGGATTTCGGCTATCCGCCGCTGGTGACACCCACCAGTCAGATCGTGGGAACGCAGGCGGTGATGAACGTTATCGTCGGCAGATACAAAACGTTCCCCAAGGAGTCCAAGGGTCTGCTGCGGGGCGAATACGGCGCGCTGCCCGGCGAGGTGAACCCGGAGGTCCGGGCGCTGGCGGGCATCGACCCGGAGGAGGTCATCACCTGCCGTCCGGCGGACAACATCGCCCCGGAGTTGGAAAAATACAAGGAAGAATTCAAGGAAATCGCCAAATCCGAGGAGGATGTGCTGTCGCTGGCACTGTTCCCGCAGGTCGCGCCGAAGTTTCTGGCGTGGCGGGACGGGGAACATGACACCTGTCAAGATACCTGTACACCTGTCGCTCCGGCGGTGGGAGCCTCTCAGGACCCCAACGCGGTCCGGGAGCTGTATGTGGAGTATAAGTTCTGAGCATCAATAAAGGAGGAACGAATATGGAGACCTATGGTTTGGAGCAGCTTGGCATTTTGAATCCCAAGGCTGTTTACCGTAATTTGGAGCCGGCCCAGCTGGTGGAGCACGCGCTGCGCCGGGGCGAGGGTCAGCTCAGCAATACCGGCGCCCTGTGCGTGCGGACGGGAAAGTATACCGGCCGCTCTCCCAACGATAAATTCATCGTGGACAGCGAGGGCGTGCATGACGATATCGCGTGGGGCAAGATCAACGTGCCTACCACGCAGGCGGTGTTTGACGCGCTGTATGAAAAAATGGTGGCCTATCTCCAGAACCGGGAGATTTTTGTGTTTGATGGCTTTGCCGGCGCCGATAGCCGGCATACCAAGGCCTTCCGCATCGTCAACGAGCTGGCCAGCCAGAATCTCTTTATCCACCAGCTTTTGCTGCGTCCCACGGCGGAGCAGCTTGCGGACTACAAGGCCGACTTCACCATCATCTGCGCCCCCGGCTTCAAGTGCGATCCCCAGCGGGACCACACGCATTCCGAGGCGGCCATCATGATTGACTATGAGAAGAAACTGGTCCTCATTGCCGGCAGCCAGTATGCCGGCGAGATCAAGAAGTCCGTGTTCTCCGTGATGAACTATCTAATGCCTAAAGAGGGTGTGTTCCCCATGCATTGCTCCGCCAACATCGGCAAGGATGGGGATTCCGCTATTTTCTTCGGTCTCTCCGGCACCGGTAAGACCACGCTTTCTGCCGACCCCAACCGCAAGCTCATCGGTGATGACGAGCACGGCTGGGCGGATGAGTCCGTGTTCAACTTTGAGGGCGGCTGCTATGCTAAGTGCATCGATTTGACAGAGGAGAGCGAGCCGGAGATCTACCGCGCTATCCGCTTCGGCGCGCTGGTGGAGAATGTTATCGTCGACCCGGAAACCCGCCGCCCGGACTATGCCGACAGCAGCCTGACGGAGAATACCCGCGTGGGCTACCCGGTGGACTATATCCCCAATGCGGCCATTCCCGGCGTGTGTGCTACCCCCAAGACGGTTATTTTCCTGACAGCGGACGCCTACGGCGTGCTGCCCCCCATTTCCCGGCTGGATGAAAAGCAGGCTATGTATTATTTCGTATCCGGCTTTACCTCCAAGCTGGCCGGTACGGAGCGGGGCATCACTTCTCCCGTTCCCACGTTCTCTACCTGCTTCGGCGCGCCCTTTATGCCGCTTGACCCCTCCGTGTATGCGAAGATGCTGGCGGAAAAGGTGGCAAAGTCCGGCGCGAAGGTCTATCTGGTGAACACCGGCTGGAACGGCACTGGCAAGCGGATGAAGCTCAGCTACACCCGTGCGATGGTCACGGCGGCGCTGAACGGCGAGCTGGAGAAGGCGGAGTTTGTCACCGATCCCTATTTCGGCGTGGCCGTTCCCACAAGCTGCCCCAATGTGCCGGAGGAGCTGATGATTCCCGCCAACACATGGAAGGACAAGGCAGCCTACGAGGCAAAAGCCAAGGAGCTGGCAAGGTCCTTTGTGGAGAACTTCAAGAAATACAATAAAATGCCCGCTGATGTGGTGGCCGCAGGTCCCAAGGTGTAAGCACAATATAAAAATACAGCACCCGCTCATAGCAGGTGCTGTATTTTGCTTTTCAACAGAATAAATAAAAAAGCCGGGGCATTTTTGCACCGGCTCTTGAAACTTATTGTCCCAGATATTTCTTGACCAACACCTGCAAAAGCTCATCCCGGTCCAGCTTGCGAATCAGCGTCCGGGCGCCCATGTGGTTCGTGATATAGGTGGGGTCCTCGGAGAGAATGTAGCCCACAATCTGATTGATGGGATTGTAGCCCTTTTCCTCAAGGGCCTGATAGACGGTAGTCAGGATGTGCCGAATTTCTGCATCCTTTTCGTCCACAATGCTGAATTTTCTGGTGAAATCATCCATACGGACACCGCCTTCCTACTGAGTATGAAAATAGTATACTCGGTTTAGGACGAGAAGTAAAGGGAAAAACGGAAATGTAACAAAATGGTAATAATCATTCCTGAAAAAGCGCCTGTGGTTTTCCACAGGCGCTTTTTGGCAATTTTCAGAGGCAGCGGTGCCCCCACACGCTATAGGACGGGGAGAGCAGGGAAGCGCTTACCGTAAAACAGCGCCGCATTCCTGCTTCAAGGCATCCAGAATGCTCTGGACATCGGCATCCGCCATCCCGCAGACTGCTAAGCAGTCTGCGGGAACCCTGTTCTTTAAAATGCTTGGCGGAAATGAATTCCGTCTGCGCGCTGCGGGGCGAGGAGGCTGGCCGGGAAGCGCTTACCGTAAAACAGCGCCGCACTCCTGCTTCAAGGCATCCAGAATACTCTGGACGTCGGCATCCGCCTCCTCGGCGGTAAGGCTGCGGTCATCAGAGCGCAGTGTCAGACTGAAAGCCACGCTCTTTTTGCCCGGAGCAATGCCGACGCCGGTGTAGATGTCAAACAGGTCAACCTCCTTCAAAAGCCCCTTGGCACCCTTGCGGATGGCGTCCTCCAGCGCACCCACGGGAACGGCCTTGTCGCACACCACGGCGATGTCCCGGGTCACGGCAGGGAACTTCGGCAGGGGATGGTACACAGGCTGTGCACCGCGGCTCTCGTACAGAGCGTCGAACCGCAGTTCGGCGGCATACAGCTCGGTATCCACGCCGTAGTTGGCGGCTACATGGGGGTGGATCTGACCCAGCGTACCCAGCAGACGGTTGCCGCAGTAGACCTTGGCGCAGCGGCCGGGGTGATAGGAGGGATTCTCGCTGTCGGCGGTAAAGCGGACATTTTCAATGCGGAGCTGCTTCAAAACAGTCTCTACCGCGCCCTTGAGGGAGAAGAAGTCCACACCATCGCCGTAGGCACCCAGTGTCAGGACCTTCGGCTCGTCCGCCAGTCCGTCGGCCCGCTTGAAGTAGGCCCGGCCCAGCTCATAGAGCTTGGCGGACTTGTTGCGGAAATTGTAGTTCCGGGTCAGAATCTCCAGCATGGAGGGCAACGTGGTGGTTCGCATGATGGAGGTGTCCTCGCCCAAGGGGTTCAGAATTTTCAGAGAATCCCGCAGAGCGGAATCCTTGGGCAGGTCGATCTTGTCATAATAGGTGGGGCTGATGAAGGAATAGGTGATGATCTCATCGTAACCGGCGGCGCGGCAGACAGCGCCCAGCAGGTTCTCCGTCTGCTGAAGCTCCGTAAAGCCGCGGCGCTCCGTGAGGCCGTTGGAGAGAGTGTCGGGGATGTTGTTGTAGCCGTAGAAGCGGGCCACCTCCTCGGCGATGTCGGAGTAATGCTCCACGTCGGACCGCCAGGAGGGAACATGGATGGTGTCGCCCTCCACCTTGAAGTCCAGAGCTTCCAGAATCCGGACCATTTCCTCACGGGAAACATCGGTGCCCAGCAGGCCGTTGACCTTCTCCGGCTCCAGCTTCACGGTGACGGGGTTGGAGTCCTTGGCGATGACGTCCATCACGCCCTCCACCACCTCGCCGGCGCCCAGCAGCTCCACCAGCTCGCAGGCCCGCTCCACGGCCTTCAGGGTGTTCATGGGGTCCAGACCCTTTTCATAGCGGGAGGAAGCGTCGGTACGCATATTCAGAGCGGCGGCGGTGCGGTGGACAGAGGTGCCATTGAAGTTGGCGGATTCAAAGAGGACCATGGCGGTATCGCCCACGATCTCACTGTTGGCACCGCCCATGACGCCCGCCACGCAGACGGGCTTGTGCTCATCACAGATGCAGAGCATGGAGGGGGTCAGCTTCCGCTGATTGCCGTCCAGCGTTTGAATGGTCTCACCCTCCCGGGCGGTGCGGACGATGATGTGTCCGCCCTCCACGCAGGAGAAGTCAAAGGCGTGCATGGGCTGGCCGTATTCCAGCATGACGTAGTTTGTGATGTCCACAATGTTGTTGATGGGGCGGACACCGGAGTTCCGCAGCCGTTCCCGCATCCACGCGGGGGAGGGCTGGATCTTCACGTTCTTCACCATCCGGGCGGTGTACCGGGGGCAGAGATCGCCGTCCTCAATGTCGATGTCCACCAACTCCGCAATGGAGCCGCCGCAGCCCTTCACTTCAGGGGTGTGCAGCTTCAGGGGACGGCCGAAGGTGGCGCTGGCCTCGCGGGCAAGGCCGATGACGCTGAGGCAGTCGGGCCGGTTGGGGGTGATCTCAAATTCCACCACATGATCGTCCGCGCCGATGACCTTGGCAATATCCTCACCGGGAGCGACGTCCTCCCGCAGCACGAAGATACCGTCGGGGATGCAGTGGGGGAACTCCGCCTGCTCCGCATGGAGGTCGGAGAGGGTGCAGATGGAATCCGTCTTGGTATTGTAAGCCACCAGATCGCCTGCGTGCAGGTTGGAGCAGACGGTATCGGGGCAGGCTGTGGCGCTGCCGGTATCCAGCGTGGTGTGGAAGCTGCCGTTCGGCTGGGCCTCGCATTCCAGCACCCGGGCGCAGACCACGGGGCCGAACACCTTATCGCCGGGCTTGATGTCGGCGGGGATGGAGGGCTTGTCCTTGTCCAGCGGATGATAGTCATTCAGCAGAGCGGCGGGGGTGATGACGGCGTAGGGATAATCGTGCTCGGCGGTGAGGCCCAGCTCCTTCAGGGAGCAGAGCATACCGTTGGACGCTACGCCCCGGAGCTTGCCTTTTTCGATTTTTACGCCGCCGGGCAGCAGGGACTTGTGCTGGGCCACGGGCACCAGATCGCCCACATGGATGTTCCATGCGCCGGTGACGATCTGGGTAGGCTCCGCCTGTCCCACATCGATCTGGCAGACCCACATATGGTCGCTGTCCGGGTGTTTCTCCATGGAGAGAATCTGGCCCACCACCACATTTTTCAGAGACTCGTTCAGCGCCGTGACGGTTTCCACCTTGGAGCCGGAGAGGGTCATGGCCTCGTCAAACTCACGGTCGCTGATGTCGGAAACATCTACAAATTCATTTAACCATTTACGGGAAAGAATCATTGTCTATCCTCCTCTTTATTATCTTGAGGTGCTTATTGCCGCCTGCGGCAAATTATTGAAATTGTTTTTTGCGACGGCGTGTACGTCGCAAAAAACACTGCGCAGAGTGCAAACGTGCGAGCCGCTTGCGGCGAGTGCGCTGCGGCACTCTGCAAAATCCGCGCAAAATGGCTGTGCCATTTTGGCGAGAATATTAGAACTGCTGCAGGAACCGTTCGTCGTTTTCAAAAATCAGGCGCAGGTCACTGATCTTGAAGTGGCCCATGGCGAAGCGCTCAAGGCCCATGCCGAAGGCGAAGCCGGAATACTCATCCGGGTCGATGCCGCAGTTGCGCAGCACCTTGGGGTGCACCATACCGGCGCCCAGCACTTCGATCCAGCCCTCGCCCTTGCAGGTGGGGCAGCCCTTGCCGCCGCACTTGTGGCACTGGATGTCCACCTCGCAGCTCGGCTCGGTGAAGGGGAAGTGGTGGGGACGGAAGCGGGTGACGGAGGCGGGGCCGTAGATTTTCTTGATCACGGCGTTCAGCGTGCCCTTCAGGTCCGCCATGGTCACGCCCTTGTCCACCACCAGACCCTCGATCTGATGGAACATGGGGGAGTGGGTGGCGTCCACCTCGTCCTTGCGGTACACCCGGCCGGGGGAGATCATGCGGATGGGTACGCCGTGCTCCTCCATGGCCCGGATCTGCATGGGAGAGGTCTGGGTCCGCAGGAGGATCTTGGAATCCTCGGTGAGATAGAAGGTGTCCGTCCAGTCACGGGAAGGGTGGGACTCCGGGGCGTTGAGCTTTGTAAAGTTGTAGCTTTCCAGCTCGATCTCTGGGCCGTCCATGATCTCAAAGCCCATGTCAAGGAACACCTGCTTGATCTCATCCAGCACGGTGTACATGGGGTGCTTGTGGCCCAGAGCCACCTCCTTGCCGGGGATGGTGACGTCCAGCGTCTCGGCCTTCAGCTTGGCCTCCAGCGCCGCCTTCTGCAAAATGGCGGCCTGAGACTCAATGGCCTTTTCCACGGCGGCACGGACCTCGTTTGCCATCTGGCCCATGACGGGGCGCTCCTCGGCGGAGAGGCTGCCCATCTGCTTGAGCACGGCGGTCAACTCGCCCTTTTTGCCCAGGTACTTGACCCGCAGCGCGTCCAGTTCCGCCGCGGCCTTTGTGCCCACGATGGAGTCCAGCGCGCCCTTGCGGATGGCTTCCAGTTGTTCTTTCATCATAAAAGCAAAACTCCTTTTTGTTGGAATTGGGATGTTCGGTTCAGGCCGCGGTGCAAAACAAAAAGCCCTCCGTCCCACATTGGGACGAAAGGCTCACTTCCGCGGTACCACCCAAATTTGCGCCAAAGCGCACACTTGTGCCCTGATAACGGAGGGTGACCGCCATGTCTCCATAGAAGCTCCGGGGCGAACCAAACCAAGCGTCCGCAGGTCGGCTTGCAGCCGGTGACCGACCCTCTCTGCGGCGGCGTTTTGGGTTATTTTCCCCTTCATCGCTGATGACTTTTCTACATATACCACAAAAAGACGGCAAATGCAAGAGCAAAAATGACGGTTTTCCGACTTTTGCGGGAAAATTGCAAAAGGGATTGCACGGAAATGCACCGCCATATATAATGAGAGAAAAAACGAAGGAGCGATGCCGGTGGGAACGCAATTTGTCGGGGCGGAGCTGGTGCGGCGGGCACTGCCGCACCGGCGGGAGGACGGTCATAAGGAGATCGGAAGAGCGTCGTGTAGGGAAAGAGTGTAGATCTCGGTGGTCGCCG
>UQMC01000078.1 GCA_900542115.1 uncultured Oscillibacter sp.
TATGAACGAACAGGACTTTTTAAAGGAAGCGGCCTCAATTTTCCCCTATCTGCAGGAAATGCGGAGATGCTTCCACCACCACCCTGAGTTGGGGGACCACGAGAAATGGACCAGTGAACGAATCGCGCAGGAGCTGACCTCTATGGGTATCGAGGTTTCCCGGCCGGTGGGAACCGCAGTTGTCGGGCTTCTGCAGGGCGCGCTCCCAGGACGGGTGGCCGCGCTTCGGGCGGATATGGACGCCCTGCCTATCACCGAGCACACCGGCCTCCCCTTTTCCTCGGAAATTTCCGGCGTCATGCACGCCTGCGGACATGATCTGCACATCACTGCTGCCCTTGGCGCCGCGAGACTGCTTGCCGCTCACCGGGACGCGCTGCCCGGCAGTGTGAAGCTGTTCTTCCAGCCCAACGAGGAGGGCACCGGCGGCGCGGAACGCATGATTCAAGCCGGGTGCATGGAGGATCCCCACGTTGACGTTGTATTCGGCGGCCACGTAAACCCGGAGCTGCCGGTGGGAACGGTCGGCATCCGCTACGGCAGCGCCTACGCCGCCTCCAATCCTTTTCATATCACGCTCACCGGCGCATCTACTCACGGCGCACAGCCGGATGCCGGGCATGACCCCATCGTCTGTGCGGCGCAGATCATCTCTGCCGCGCAAACGCTGGTCAGCCGCCGCACGGCCCCGACGGACGCCGCCGTGGTCACCTTCGGCAGCATTCACGCCGGAACTGCCGGAAATATTATTCCCGGTACCGCCACCCTTACCGGCATTATCCGTACACTGGGACCGGAGGCCCGCCGTCGCACAACAAAGGAATTTAAGACGCTGGTTTCCGGCATTGCCGCCGCTATGGGGATTTCCGCAGAGGTCACGGTGGAGACCAGCTATCCCGGTGTTGTCAACCGCGATGCCCCCACTGACCTGATTCGCGCCACTGCGGAGCGGATGCTGGGCGCGGATCATGTCCGCCTCATCGCCCAGCCCACTATGGGAACGGAGGATTTCGGCTATTTTGCAGATGCCGCCACCGGCAGCTTTGTCCAGATCGGCGTTGCCGCCGGTGATACCCCCGCCGCGCCGCTCCACAGTGATCTCTTTACCCCGGATGAACAGGCGCTCCCCATTGCCGCCGCACTGTACGCCTCCGTCATCTGGAATTTTCTGCATACGGGCCTTGCCTGAGCAGTCGATTCATACCCCCCGAAACAAAAAGGAGAGAAAAAACATGAGCAATACCCTGGGAATCCAAAAGAAAAAGTTCAGGATGATTCACGTCTATACCCTGCTGGTTTTGATGATCTGCATCGCCGGTATCATGACCTATATCGTCCCCGCCGGTGCCTTTGACCGCGTTGACATCAATGGCCGCAGCGGCGTTGTCCCCGGCACGTTCCACTTCATCGAGCAGCAGCCCGTTGACATCTTCGGCTGGTTCACTGCCATTGGTCAGGGCTTTGTGGACTCCGCCGCCATCATCGCGGGCGTCTTCATCTTCGTGGCCGGTATCGGTGTCTATATGGAGACCGACATCTTCAACAAGGCCATCTTCAAGGCCATGAAGGTCCTTGGCGATAAGGGCGAAAAAGCGGTCATGATCGTTTTGATGATCTTCTTCGCCGTGCTGGGCGGCTTCACCGGCAACATCACGCCGGAGCTGGCCTTCGTCCCCATGACCATCGGCCTTGCCTCCGCGCTGGGCTATGACACCATGACCGGCGTTATTATGGTCCTGTTCCCCACGTTCACCGGCTTTGCCACCGGCCCGCTGAATCCGTACACCGTATATGTGGCGCAGTCCGTGGCGGAGCTGCCCTCCTTCTCCGGTATGCTGCCCCGCACCATCTGCTGGGTGGTGATGTGCGCTATCTCCATGGCCTTCGTGTTTATTTATGCCGCCAAAGTCAAGAAGGACCCCTCCTGCGCTCTGGGTGATTTCAACGCCGAGGCCGCCGGAAAGGATGAGCTCAGCGCCAAATACAACAGCGTCAAGCTCACCGGACGGGACTGGATTTTGCTGCTGGGCTTCCTTGCCACAGTGGTCTGGCTGATTTTAGGCGCCGCTATTTACGATTATTCCTTCAACCAGTACACCGCCATTTTCATCATTTCCGGTATTTTCGCCGGTATCGCGGGTGGCTTTAATGAGACGGAGATCTGCCAGCTGTTCATCAAGTACGGCTCCGACCTCTACTTCGGCGCCATGTGCATTGCGCTGGCCCGGGCCATTTACGTTATCTTCACCGAGGGCGCTATCTGCGACACAGTGGTCTACGCCATGTCCCTGCCCCTGCAGCATCTGCCCCCCATGCTCTCCGCCATCGGAATGCTGATTTTCCAGACCGTTTTGAATTTCTTCGTCAACTCTGGCTCCGGTCAGGCCATGGTCTCCATGCCTATCATGGCCCCGCTGGCCGATGTGCTGGGCGTCACCCGGCAGACCGCCGTTTCCGCCTTCCAGTTCGGCGATGGCCTCTCCAACCTGATCTGGCCCACCTCCTCCACCGTGTTCGCCTATCTTGCCATGGCCAACCTGCGCTATGATAAGTACCTGAAAATCGCCGTGCCCCTGTTTGCCGTGCTGAGCGTTCTGGCTGTTATCTTTGTGGCCGGCGCACAGTTGGTGGGCTTCGGTCCTTTCTGAGTCTGGCTCCGCCGAAGCCATGCGAAAAAAGCAATTTCCCATGTCCCTTTGCCGCCCCGTTGATTGTTAGGAGGACAATGTATGGATAAGAAATCTGTTTCAAAGAACTATCGCTTTCTGGCGATTTTGCTCTGCTGCATGATCGCTGGTGCGCTAGTGGGCTGGTTCTGGCCTGATGCCGGGCACAAAATTGCTTTTTTAGGAAAGGTTTTCATCAACCTGATGTTCTGCATCGTGGTCCCGCTGGTGTTTTCCTCCATTGCCGGGTCCGTTGCCAATATGGACAGCCGCCAGCGGGCCGGAAAAATCATGGCCACTACCATCGGCACCTTCGTAGTTACCGGCGCTATTGCCGCCGTTATCATGTTCGTGCTGATGAAGCTGTTCCCGCCGGTGCTGGTGCCGTGGGCCGACCTTGCTGCCGAGGAGATCGGTGAACACGCTACCATGACAGAAATGATCGTCAATTTCTTCACGGCGGAGGACTTTGTGGGCCTTCTGAGCCGCCGGGCCATGCTGCCCCTTATCGTATTTTCCGTGCTGTTCGGCTTTTCCGTGCAGATGACCGGCGGTAAGGACTCCATTGTCGGCAAGTGGCTCTCCGGCCTTTCTGACGTGATGATGAAGTTCGTCCAGATCATCACCTATTACGCCCCTGTCGCCTTCTTCTCTATCTTCGCCGATTTGGTAGCGACCTATGGCTCCGAGGTGGTCAAGGGCTATGGCCGGGCACTGCTGGTGTACTATCCTCTGTGCTTTCTCTACATTTTTACCGCCTTCCCCCTGTTCGCGTGGTTCGGCGGCGGCAAGGGTGCCGTTGGCATCATGTTCCGCCACATCGCCCGTCCGGCCGTTGTGTCTCTCGGGACCTGCTCCTCTGTCGCCACAATTCCCACCAACTTAGAGGAGGCGGCGGAGACCGGCATTGACCGCGACATCGCCGGCATGGTCATGCCGCTGGGTGCCACCATGCACATGGACGGTTCGTGCTTTAGCTGCGTGCTGAAAATTGCGTTCGTGCTGGGCGTATTCGGCGAACAGCTTACATGGTCCCGTCTGCCGTTTATCGTACTGGTGGCCGTTTTGTCCTCTGTGGGTATGAGCGGCGTTCCCGGCGGCGGCTACATCGGCGAGTATATCATCTGCACCATTTTCTTCCCCACACAGATGGAGCTGGCCTTCCCCATTCTCGTGGCCATCGGCAATCTGGTGGACCCCCCGGCTACCATGATCAACTCCGCTGGAGATTATGTGGTCAGCTACATCGTCTCCCGGTTCGTTGAAGGTAAGGATTGGCTGCAGAAGCAGCTCAAAACTGATTAATCTGATTAAACGAAAAAGCAACAAGGCCCCGGACTTTTGTCCGGAGCCTTGTATCTTTCTATTCTTTTATTGACCGCTGGCGCCGTAGTTGCTCAGCACCCGGGCGGAGGGATCGTTGACATCGCAGCCCTTCCAGCTCTTGTTGGGCATCCAGAAGTCCTTGACCATGGGGGCCTGACCGGGATAATATTTTTCAAAAATTTCACGGTACAGCAGGGATTCCTTGGTGAACGGCTGGGCGAAATCGTACTTCTTCCGCTTTTCCTCAAACTCGGCATCAGTGTACTTGGTTTCGGCGTACTCCTTTAAATCGTCCACCATGGAATGTCCCACGGCATCAGAGAAAGCCGCCTTCTGCCGCCAGAGAATATCGTCCGGCAGCAGGTGGTCCTTTTCAAAGGCGTGGCGCAGGAGGTACTTTCCCATATCATAGGTATTGACCTTCATAGCCGGATCGATGCTCATGACATACTTCACGAAATCCAGATCACCGAAGGGCACCCGGGCCTCGATGGAGTTTGCGGAGATGCAGCGGTCTGCCCGGAGTACATCGTACATATATAGTTCGTCCACCCGCTTTTTGGCCTCCTGCTGAAATGCTTCAGGAGAGGGGGCGAAGTCCGTGTACTTATAGCCAAACAGCTCATCGGAAATTTCACCGGTCATCAGCACCCGGATATCCGTTTTCTCATGAATGGCCTTGCAGCAAAGGTACATTCCCATGCTGGCCCGGATGGTGGTGATGTCATAGGTCCCCAAAAGGGAGATGACCTCCTCCAAGGTGTCCAGCACCTCCTGCCGGGTCATGAGCACCTCGGTATGCTCCGCGCCGATATAGTCGGCTACCTCCCGGGCATACTTTAAGTCAATGGCGTCCTTATCCATGCCGATGGCAAAGGTACGAATTTTCTTTCCCAGAACCAGCGCGCTGATGGCGCACACCAGCGAGGAATCCAGACCGCCGGAGAGCAGGAAGCCCAGCGGGGCGTCGGCATCCAACCGCTTGTCCACACCAGCGATGAGCTTATTGCGAATCGTATGACAGACAGTCTCCAAATCGTCATGGCAGTATTCCGTTACTGTGGTGAGGTCGGCGTAGCGGACGAATTTCCCGTCGGCGTAGTAGTGGCCCGGCGGGAAGGGGCAGACCTCCTTGCAGAGACCGATGAGGTTCTTGGCCTCGCTGGCGAACACGATGCCGCCGTCATCCAGATAGCCGTAGAACAGCGGCCGGATGCCGATGGGGTCCCGGGCGGCAATGAGAGAATCCGTCTTGTGGTCATAAATAATCATGGCAAACTCGGCGTCCAGCTTGGCGAACATATCGAGGCCGTACTCCCGGTACAGCGGCAGAATGATCTCGCAGTCGCTGCCGCTCTGGAATGTGTAGCCCTTTTCCGTCAGCTGCCGCTTCAGGGGGCGGAAGCCGTACAGCTCGCCGTTGCACACCACCATGTCGCCGTCCAACTCAAAGGGCTGCATACCAGCCTCGGTCAGGCCCATGATGGCCAGCCGGTGGAAGCACAGCCAGCCGGAGCCGGTGTCCATGATCCGGGACATATCAGGCCCCCGGGAGAGGGTCCGGTCGAAATACTCCCAAATCTCATGCTTGTCCAGTTTCTTCGTGGAAAACCCCATAATTGCGCACATAAAAAAGCACCTCCGGAAAAAATCAAAGCAGCGAACATCCTAAAAATTTTAGGACGAATCGCTGCTGCATCCGTGGTGCCACCTAATTTGCCGGATAAAACCGGCCCCTTTGCGGAGTTCTAACAAACCCCTGTGCTTTAACGCCGCACGCCGCGTCTTTCCTACTAAGCTCCCGCCGTTCAGATCGCTGCTCCCAAGTGTTATTCCCGCCGCCCCGTTGTACCGGGCTTCCACCCTTCCCGGCTCGCTGTGACCGTTTGACTGCGGTACTTGTCTCGATCTACGCATTTGCAATATGCCGAAGCGTTGGCCCGCTCCGAAATTGTTGGACTGATTATAGCGCTGCCGGGGCTTACCGTCAATGCCGTATTTGTCAAATATGCAGCTGCTGTTCAAATTTTATTTATTTATTTTGCCACATTTCCGCTGTCATAACATTGCTTGACAGCGGCAGCAAACTGTGCCATGCTAAGAGCAAACAACGAAACAGGAGGAATGTTCCATGCAGAAGATCGGTTGGATCGGCGTCGGTATCATGGGAAAGGCCATGGTCCGCAATCTGATGAAGGCCGGATATCAGCTCCATATTTATGCCCGCCACCCGGAAAAGGTCGCGGATGTGGTGTCCGAGGGCGCGGTGTTCCATGACAGCATCGCCGACTGCGTAAAGGCCAGTGATGTGGTCATCACCATGGTGGGCTTCCCCAAGGATGTGGAGGAGGTTTATTTCACTCCCGGCGCCATTTTGGACAACGCCGCCAAGGACACACTGCTCATTGATATGACCACCACCAGCCCCACACTGGCAAAGCGCATTGCCGAGGAGGGTGCCCAGCGCGGCCTGCGGGTGCTGGACGCGCCTGTTACCGGCGGCGATACCGGTGCCAAGGCGGGTACGCTGTCCATTCTGGTAGGCGGTCAAAGGGCGGATTTCGATACCGCTCTCCCCATTTTTCAGGCCATGGGCAAAACCATTACCTATTTCGGCCCCGCCGGCTGCGGCCAGCACGCCAAAATGGCCAACCAAATCATGATCGCCGGTGCGCTCTCCGGAGTCTGTGAGGCGTTGGCCTATGCCAAGGCCGAGGGGCTGGACCGCAGCACGCTGGTGAATGCGCTGTCCTCCGGCGCTGCGGGGAGCAAGCAATTAGATTTTCAGGGCCATAAAATTCTGGACGGTGACTTCGCCCCCGGCTTCTTCATGAAGCATTTCATCAAGGATATGCGGTTGGCCGAGGAGGAGGCTAACCACTCGGGACTGGACCTGAACGTGCTGCGTCAGACCCTGGAAAACTGCCGTGCACTGGAGCAGCAGGGCTGCGGCGATCTGGGTACGCAGGCCCTTATCAAATTCTACGAAAAATAAGCGTATCGCGCAAAGGGGCCGGGGATAAATATCCCCCGGCCCCTTTATTTTGATACTTATTGCTTTTCCTCCTGGATAAACATTGCGGTAAAGCTCACCGCCAGCAGCGCGCAGGAGACCCAGATAGCCCGTTCCGCCAGCAATCCTGTGAGAACACTGCCAAGTCCGGCCCCCACCGCGAACAGCAGAATCACGCCGAAATAGGTCAGCGCCTTTTTCAGCGCCTCCGGCTCCCGGTCATGGAAATAGGCGCACAGCGCCTCTGTTCCGCTTCGCATATTACCGATGCACATGGTACTGGCATAGGCGTGGCCCCGGACCTTGCGGAACGTCTGCACCTGCAGGGCGCACACAAAGGAAACCAGCGCGTTGGCCGCCGTATTGGCGCTTTGGGGCACAAAGCCCACCGCCGCCAGCAGCACGATCTCCGCCAGCAGAATCATCTGCCGCCAGTGGACGCGCTCCATCCGCCGGAACCGGCGGTGGACACATTCGGCGGCGAAAATGCCCGCCATAAACGCCAGCACCGGCACAAGATAACGCCCCGCCGCGGCCCATTCCCCATTGCAGAGGTAGGTACTCAGCAGAACGATATTGCCGGTCTGGGCGTTGGCATAGACCTTGCCCCGGCAGAGATAGGTATAGGCATCCTGAAGGCCGCCAGAGAGAATGATGAATGCGGCGGTCAGCATGGAATCCGACATCTGGCCCCGATGGGACCGTGAAAACACAGACATACGCAAGCAGGCTCCATTCTGTTTTTTACGGAGATTTGTCAACGGCCTACAATGTACCACCCTGCGCTCAAAATGTCAATGCCTCCCGTATGCGAACGGGGAATCGGCGCATACTATCGCTATCCGATTTTGGGAGGTATTGCCATGTTTTGTTTTCAGTGTCAGCAAACTGCCGGCGGAAAGGGCTGCGTGCAGGTGGGCGTCTGCGGCAAGCAGCCGGAAACGGCGGGTTTGCAGGATGACCTTGTGCGGGAGCTCATCGCGCTGGCCGAGGCAGCGGAGGACGCCGGGCAGCATCCCGCCGAGGCCACCCGGCTACTGGAGGACGGCCTGTTCACCACGCTCACCAACGTCAATTTCGATAACGCCGCCATCCAGTCCTTTACAGACCGGGTGGTGCAGACCCGCCGGGAACTAAGTCTAAAGGAATTCCCCGTCATTGCGCTCTGGAATGGGGAGACCGACACCGTTTCCCTCCGCTCCACACTGCTGTTTGGTCTCAAGGGCATGGCGGCCTACGCCCACCACGCCCGCAATCTATGCCATGAGGACGAAGCAGTCTCCGCGTGGTTCTATAAGGGCCTGTGCGCCGTGAACCGAGAGCACACCGTGGAGGAATGGCTGGCCCTTATCATGGAGTTCGGCCAGGTGAATTTCCGCTGCATGGAGCTGCTGGACGCCGCCAACACCGGCGCCTTCGGCGACCCGACCCCCACCCGTGTCACAACGGACATCAAAAAGGGGCCGTTTATCGTAGTCTCCGGCCATGACCTTGAGGACCTGCACCAGCTTTTGGAGCAGACATCTGGCACCGGCGTCAACGTGTATACCCACAGCGAAATGCTCCCGGCCCACGGCTATCCCGGATTGAACAAATATCCGCAGCTTGCCGGAAATTTCGGTACGGCGTGGCAGAACCAGCAAAAGGAATTTGAAAACCTCCCCGCCCCGGTGCTGTTTACTACCAACTGCCTCATGCCGCCCCGGCCCAGCTACGCCGACCGCGTTTACACCACCTCTGTAGTTGGCTACGAGGGGATGATTCACATCACCGCCGATTCGCAGGGGCACAAGGATTTCTCACCCCTGATTCGCCAGGCGAAGGCGCTGGGCGGCTATGAGCATGACCACTCCATGTCCGGCATCAACGGCGGGCACATGCTCACCACCGGCTTTGCCCATGCCGCCGTGCTGGCCCATGCCCCTGCCCTCATTGACGCCATCAAGGTCAGAAAGGTACGGCATATTTTTCTCATCGGCGGCTGTGATGGGGCGCACCCCGGGCGGAACTACTACACGGAGCTTGCGAAAAAGGTCCCTATGGACAGCCTGATTCTCACGCTGGCCTGCGGCAAGTACCGCTTCAACGATCTGGACTTGGGGGAAATTGCCGGTCTGCCCCGAATCATGGACATGGGCCAGTGCAACGATGCCTACAGCGCTGTCAAGGTAGCGCTGGCACTGGCGGACGCCTTCGGCTGCTCCGTCAATGAGCTGCCGCTGACACTGGTACTCTCCTGGTACGAGCAGAAGGCCGTTTGCATTCTGTTGAGTCTGCTGGCCCTCGGCGTCAAGAACATCTACCTTGGCCCTACGCTGCCCGCCTTCCTCTCCGAAACGGTGGTCAAGGTCCTTGTGGACACCTACGGTCTCCAGCCCATCACTGCCCCGGAGCAGGATCTGGACGCCATTTTAGGCCGAGGATAGTGCTAACAGCAGCAGATAAAAAGAAGCACCCGGCACCGTAAACGGTGCCGGGTGCCAGCGTGTCGAAAAAGTCTTTTCTCCCCGCTGAACAAGTTTTCAGAACTTCATAA
>UQMC01000079.1 GCA_900542115.1 uncultured Oscillibacter sp.
CCGGGCGCTGGAGGCGGGCGGCGGCGCGGAGGTGCTGCTGGAAAAGGACGCCTCCGGGCAGGCGCTCTTTCAAAGCGCGGCAAGGCTGCTGCGGGAGGACGAGAGGCGCACGGCCATGGGCGCGGCTATGGCGGCGCTGGGCGTCCGGGACGCGGCGGCGCGCATCTACGATACGGTGCAGTCGATTTTAAAGACCTGATCAGCGCTTAAAACGTTTACATTTATACGGTTTCCTTCCCGGCATTTTCGTGCTATACTGCCGGAAAAGGAACCGAATCCCCCCGGACTCCATAGGATGATGCGGAACATCATTCTGACTTGGAGGGACGGACATGAGCCAACTTTTGGCAGCGGGCGGCAGACGCCTATCCGGGGAGGTCACAATACAGGGGGCAAAAAACAGCGTGCTGCCTATTTTAGCGGCGACGCTGCTGACAGCGGACACGGTAGTGCTGCGGCGCTGCCCCCGGTTAAAGGATGTGGAGGCGTCCATCCGCATTCTGGAGGCACTGGGCTGTACAGCCCGGTGGCAGAACGATGCACTGGTGGTGGACACTGCCGGTATGAATGGCTGCGCCATCCCGGACGCGCTGATGCGGGAAATGCGCTCCTCGGTGATTTTTTTAGGGGCCATTCTGGCCCGGTGCGGGCAGGCGGCCCTCAGCAGCCCTGGCGGCTGTGAGCTGGGGCCACGGCCCATTGACCTGCACCTCACCGGCCTGCGGGCGCTGGGCGCGGAAATCATTGACGAGGGCGGTACGCTGCGCTGTCAGGCGGAAACACTGACAGGGCGGGAGCTTGTGCTGGGCTTTCCATCGGTGGGCGCTACGGAAAACCTGATGCTGGCAGCCTGCGGCGCGGAGGGTGTCACGATTTTGACCAATGCGGCCCGGGAGCCGGAAATTGAGGACCTTCAGAATTTCCTGACCGCCTGCGGGGCGGACATTACCGGCGCCGGGACCTCTACCATCCGAATTCGGGGCAGGCGGCCCCTCCACGGCGGTACATACACCGTGATGCCCGACCGCATTGCGGCGGCGACCTACCTGTGCGCCTGTGCCTCCGCCAGTGGAGAGGTTTATCTGCGGGATGCCCGGGAAAATCATCTCTCCACGGTCACGGCAGTTCTCCGGGCGGCGGGCTGCACGGTGAATGGAGATGAAAGCGGCCTCCGCTGCCGCTGCGAAGGACGTCTGACCGCTCCGCCGCCTATCCGCACGGCCCCCTATCCCGGCTTTCCCACGGACGTGCAGGCTATCGTTATGGCGGCGCTGCTGCGGTGCCGGGGCGCGGCGGTGTTTGAAGAAAACCTGTTCAGCAGCCGCTACCGCCATGTGGATGAGCTGGCCCGGATGGGCGCGGACGTCCGCACCTACGGCCGGGTGGCGGTGGTGCTGGGAACGGAGCGGCTCCACGGCGCGGCGGTGCGGTGCACGGACCTCCGGGGCGGCGCTGCGCTGTGTGTGGCGGCGCTGGCGGCGGAGGGCGAGACCGTGATCTCGGATATCGGCCATATCGACCGGGGCTATGCGAGCATTGAGGGCGACCTGCGGGCGCTGGGGGCCGATATCCGGCGGCGGGAGACAGACGCTTAGAAACAAAGAACAAAGGAGAAACGGTATGGCAAGACGGAGAGGCTCGGCGCGGCGGCGCAGACGGGGAGGCAGCGGCTTCCTCTATAAGCTGCTGTCTGTTTTGCTGATCTGCGGCTGCCTTGTGGCCGCCATCACGCTGTTTTTCCGGGTGGATACGGTGGTTATCACCGGCGAGAAGCGCTATACGGAGGCGGAGATTCGGGAGGTCAGCGGCGTAAAGGACGGTGACAACCTGTTCCTCCTGAATAAGTATCAGGTTATCCGAAACATCGCGGAGGCGCTGCCCTATGTGGAGCTGGAGGAGACCCGGGTGCAGCGCAAGCTGCCGGATACGCTGCTGATTGAAATCAAGGAGTGCGGCGATCCCTTGGCGTGGGCACAGGACGGGACGGTCTGGCTGGTCAGCCCCGGCGGCAAGATCGTGGAGCAGCGGAACACGGTGGGGGACTATCCCACCATTGATGGCTGCCGCCTGCTGGCCCCCTCCGTGGGGACGCTCATCGCGCTGGATACGGAGAATGATACCCGGTGGCAGAGCCTTTTAGAACTGCTGGCGGCGCTGGAGGCGGCGGATAAGCTGGGGGAGGTGGACGCCATCCATATCGGGAATGCCACGTACCTCACCATGGACTACATGGGGCGCTTTTCTGTGGAGCTGAACTATGACGCCGATTTTGCCTATAAGCTGCGGACGCTGGACGCCATTCTGGCCAGCGGCAAGATTCAGGAAAATATGACCGGCACCTTTAATATGCGGGGCGAGGACGGAAAAACCAACTTTATCCAGAATTCCGTAAAATAAGGGCGGAGCGGGCACGGGGACCGAGAAAAAAATACGAAACAAATCCGCCGCGCCCCTTGACCTGACAGGAAAAATAGCATACAATAACTTATAATAGTGTGAACACAAAATACAGTATATAAAGGGGCGTATCCTCGCCCTTTTGTACAAAAGACAGCAGGAGGCACCGCTATGGCATTTGGATTGGAGACCGGCCCCGAGTCCGTTGTGAACATCAAGGTCATCGGCGTTGGCGGCGGCGGCAATAACGTGGTCAACCGCATGGTCCGGACCGGCACCAAGGGTGTGGAGTTCGTGGCCGTGAATACAGATAAGCAGGCGCTGAATGTTTCCAGCGCTACCTACAAAATTCAAATCGGCGAAAAGCTGACCCACGGGCAGGGCGCGGGCTCCGACCCGGAGGTGGGCCGCAAGTCCGCTGAGGAGAGCCGCAACCAGATCGCAAAGGCGCTGGAGGACACCGATATGGTGTTCATCACCGCCGGTATGGGCGGCGGCACCGGCACCGGCGGCGCGCCCATTGTGGCGGAGATCGCCAAGGAGATGGATATTCTCACGGTGGCTGTGGTCACAAAGCCCTTCGGCTTTGAGGGCCGCCGCCGGATGCAGCAGGCGGAAAGCGGCATTTCCGAGTTGAAGGACAAGGTGGATTCTCTGGTCATCATCCCCAATGAGCGGCTCAAGCACGCCACAGACCAGAAGATCACGTTTGCCAACGCCTTTGAGATCGCCGATGATGTGCTGCGGCAGGCGGTGCAGTCCATTTCCGATTTGATTCGGGATACCGGCTTTATCAATCTGGATTTTGCCGATGTTACCGCCATTATGAAAAACGCCGGCATGGCCCACATGGGCGTCGGTCGCGCGGCCGGCAAGGGCAAGGCCGAGGAGGCCGCGAAGATGGCCATTTCCAGCCCGCTGCTGGAGACCAGCATCGAGGGTGCCAAGGGTGTGCTCATCAATGTTACCGGCTCCATGGATATCGGCCTCGAAGAAGTGGAGCAGGCGGCCTCTCTGGTGCAGCAGGCTGTTCATCCCGATGCCCTCACTATCTTCGGCGCTACGTTCGACGAGACCATGGATGACGAGATTCGCGTGACCGTTATCGCCACCGGCTTTGATAAGGCACCCGAGACGGAGCTGCCCAAGATCGGCAGTTTCCAGAAGCCCACGGTGCAGCTGGAGGGGCAGGAGAAGGAGCAGGCCAAGCCCGCCGTGCCCTTTGCCCCCATTGAGCCCATTGCGCCGGAAACGGAGAAGGCCGCAGAGCCGGAGCCCGATCCCTTTGATGATATTTTCAAAATTTTCAATCGCAGGGATTAAACGCCACACTACATATTGCCAGCGTCCGCAGGAAAATTCCTGCGGACGCTTTTTTTCGCCCATAGCGGCGCGAAAGGGAAAATCTCTCTGGCGCCGCTGCCGCTTTTTGTCGGGGTTCGGTTTTTCTCAGCAGCACAAGCTACGAATACCCGCTTTGAGAACAGGCGGGAACATTACGAGCGTCCTGCGGCTGTAAAACAAAATTTTATGAAAAAAGAAGGGCTGCGGACTTCGGAGGGAGGGATGATGATTGCATGAGGAACAACCGAAAGGGCCGCTCCGATATTTCGCAGCGGCGGTCATGGCGCTGGTGCTGTGCACCACAGCGGCACTGGCGGTGGAAAACGGGGAGCGGAGCTTGATTCCCGTGGGGCACACCGTAGGTGTCAAGCTGTTTTCCCGGGGCGTTGTGGTGGTAAAGCTGCCGGAGGGCACAACGCCGGCCCGGGCCTGCGGCTTGAAAACCGGCGATGTGATCTTGGAGTGCGGCGGCGAGAGTGTGACCTCCACGGAACAGTTCCAGTCGCTCTTGCAGGAAAACGGAACGGAGGCTACAGAGCTTGCCATCAAGCGGGACGGAAGCGCTATGACGCTCTCTGTGGAGCCGGAGCGAAATGACGCGGGCGTGTGCTGTATTGGCGCGTGGATTCGCGACAGCATGGCCGGAATCGGCACCGTGACGTATTATGACCCGGAGACCCGGACCTTCGGCGCGCTGGGACACGGCATCACCGATGGGGATACCGCCGCCCTGATGCCCTTTGGCAGCGGGGCTATTCTGGCCTCCACCGTCAAGGCGGTGAAAAAGGGCGGCACCGGCAGCGCCGGGGAGCTGCGGGGAGATTTCGACCTCTCCAGTGATGTGGGAACGCTGTACGCCAACACAAGCTGCGGTATTTTCGGAACGGTCACGGCGGACTGCCCGCTGACCTGCGGTGAATGCGTCCCGGCGGTAGAGCCCAAAGCGGGACCAGCTGTGATTCGCGCCAATGTGGCAGGGGACGCGGTGGAGGAATACACCGTTGAAATCTTAAAGGTGCTGCCCGGTGCCGCTGATGGCCGGGAGATGGTGCTCTCCGTTACGGACCCGGCGCTTATCGCTGCCACCGGCGGAATTGTGCAAGGCATGAGCGGCAGCCCAATTTTGCAGGACGGGAAGTTAGTGGGCGCCGTGACCCACGTTTTGCTGTCGGATGCCACCAAGGGCTATGGTATTTCTATTGGCACGATGCTGGAGGCCGGGGAGAAAACGTAAAAAGGATTGTCCGCAGATTTATTTGAAAATTTGAAAAGCTCCTTTCAGAATTATCTGCAAAAACCGCTGTTTTATTGCATGAAAAAGCAAAAAATCCCCATGTATTTGCCGCAGCGGCAGAAGGCATATTAAAAAAGGAGGACGTCGGTTTAAAAAACCGACGCCCTCCTTGAAGAACAGAAAAAAGCGGCGCTCAGCCAATCCAGTACAGCGTCCGTCTGGAGTCAAACACCAGCCCCAGCTTGGTCTGAAGCGCTTCTGAAGCTGTGTTGCCGAGGCGGACATGGCAGTAGGGCAGAAGGCCCCGGTGGAGCTGCTGCGCGATGAGCCCGACCTCCAGTACCTCCGCAAGCCCGCGCCGCCGAAACTGTGGCAGGACCTCCAGCAGTCCCATGGTGCCCTCCTGATGGATACCGGCAAAGCCTGCCAGCGCACCGTCCACCATGCCGCCCAGCATTCCTTCTTCGATTCGCTGGCGGATGTGGCTTTCGTATGCGCCGGGATTGTGATAGTTCTCCAGCACAAAATTCAAATCGGCCTCCGTCAGCGGACGGACGGAAAGGCCGGGACGGGCCTGAAGGCGCGGCGGCTCCTTGCCCGGATAGATGGCCTGTGCTGCCTCCATGGTGAACCAGTCCGGATGGGCCGATACAAGGTGATCCCGGACAGCCTTGCAATCTGACAGCACCAGACCGGTGCCGTTGAGCTCCGGGAGGTCAAGAGGGACCTCGCCGCCGGTATAGGTGATGGAAAAGCGGTCATTCCGCAGGGCGATGCCCCGGTCCTCCGCCCAGCAGAGCCGTGCACCCCGCCGGCAGAAATCTAAAAGATACCCATATCCAAAGGCGTCCCGGGATACCCAGTCCGCAACGATCTGTTCCGTTGTCATCGCATTCGCTCCCTACGTGAAAAAATCTGTTTCACTGTATCACAGATTCCATGGCTTGTCCAGAGCTTTTGCATGATTGACGCAAATTCCAAATCGTGTTAATATAAAATAAACACGGCGCTTTTTTGAAGCCGCGCCGCTAAAAAAGCAGGAGGTATCCGAAGTATGCCCTATACATATGACTATTTTCAAAAAAGCGTAGATTATCTCAAGGAAAAGGTGGATTTCACACCGGAGATCGCCATTATTCTCGGCTCCTGTCTCGGGCCGTTCGCGGAGGAGATCGAAAACCCCATCGTGGTGGATTATAAGGACATTCCCAATTTCCTTGTGTCCACAGTAGCTTCCCACGCGGGCAAGCTGATCTTCGGCACTGTCTGCGGCCGCAAGGTCGTTTGTATGTCCGGCCGCTTCCACTCCTATGAGGGCTATGATTTTGAGCAGTTGGTTATTCCCATCCGGGTATTCAAGCTGCTGGGTGTTCAGAAGACGATCATTACCAACGCCGCCGGTGCCGTGAATACCGGCTACCGTCCCGGTGATGTGATGATCATTTCCGACCACATCAAGCTGGCGGGCCACAGCCCCCTCCGCGGCCCCAATGTGGAGGAGTTTGGCCCCCGTTTCTTCGATGTGACCCGGATGTATACGCCGGAGCTGCGGAAAATTGCCGTGGCCTGCGCCGAGGGCACGGGTATCCGGGTCCACGAGGGCGTGTATATGTTCTTCACCGGCCCGCAGTTTGAAACGCCTGCCGAAATCCGCGCCGCCCGGATTCTGGGCGCGGACGCCGTGGGCATGTCCACGGTGACGGAGGCGCTTACCGCCGCTCACTGCGGAATGCCGCTGCTGGCGCTGTCCGTTATGACCAACATGGCCGCCGGTGTGCTGGACCGTCCCCTGACCACGGAGGAGGTGGACGAAACGTCCAAGACCATCGCCAGCCGTTTCAGCGCGTACATGAAGAAAATCGTGGCGGCCATTTGATACGGACGGGAGGGAAACGCGTGAAGCTGTTACTGAAGCATTGTGATGTTCTGGCAGGTGACGGAGAAGGCTATCGCTATTTGGCGGATGCCTACCTCAGTATTGACGGAAGCGTGATCGACTATATCGGCACGGAGCCGCCAAAGGCCGCCTATGACCGGGAAAAGGACATGACCGGCAAAATGCTGGTCCCCGGTCTTATCAACTGCCATGGCCATACCGCCATGACGCTGCTGCGGGGCGTTGGCAGTGACCTGCCCCTACAGGAGTGGCTGTTTGAAAAGATGATGCCCATTGAGGATCAATTTACAAAGGAGGACATCCGCATCGGCAACCGGCTGGCGCTGCTGGAGATGATCTCCACCGGCACCACCAGCTATTCCGATATGTATTTCCATACGGATACCGCCGTGGAAAACGCGGTAGAGGCGGGTATCAAAGCAAACCTTTGCCGCCCCAGCCAGTGCTTTGATAAAAATGAGACCTACGAGCAGAATACTCGTGCCAAGGAGTCCATCGACCTTTTTAAGCGCTGCAACGGCATGGCGGAGGGGCGCATTCTTATTGACTTTGCCATCCATGCGGAGTACACGAATTTCCCCCATATTGTAGAGGCGTACAGCGCCGACTGCAAGGCCCTCGGCGGGCGGATGCACATTCATCTCTCCGAGACGAAGAAGGAGCACGAGGAGTGCATTGCCAAATACGGCAAGACCCCTGCGCAGTGGTTCAACGATTTGGGGACGTTTGACTCCCCTACCTTTGCCGCCCATTGTGTCTGGGTCACGGAGGAGGATATGGCGCTGATGCTGGAAAAGGGCGTCAGCCCGGTCCATAATCCCACCAGCAACATGAAGCTCGGCAGCGGTTTTGCCCCCATTCCCCGGATGCTGGAGCTGGGGCTGAACGTGGCGCTGGGTACGGACGGTGCCGCCAGCAACAACAACCTGAACATGATGGAGGAAATGCACCTTGCCGCCGTGCTCCACAACGGCTTTACCCATGACCCCACGCTGATGAAGCCCGCGCAGGTATTGAATATGGCTACCCGCAACGGTGCAAGGCTTCAGGGCCGGAACGATACCGGTGTGCTGGAGGTGGGAAAAAAGGCGGATATCATTGCCATTGACCTGAACCGCCCCCATCTCTGCCCTAATGTAGACCCGCTGGCGCTGATGACCTATTCCGCCCAGGGCAGCGATGTGGTCATGACCATGGTGGATGGCCGCATTCTCTATGAAAACGGCGAATTTTTGACGTTGGACGCCGACCGCATTCTTCACGATGCCCGGGCGTGTGTGGCGCGGCTGTACCGCTGAGAGACGGAGCCGCGGCATTGGCCTGAATGCGGTTTACGTGCCTTTTGCAAATGAGTATTCCAAGCGCTTTGAAGCATACTGTTGAAAAACCATGCCGCCGGAGGCGGCTGTGAAAAAAGCGCCGCTGTGCGGCGGAAAGGATCACAATTATGCAGAATTTTACGTTCAATATCCCCACGGTGGTTCATTTCGGCAAGGGTCAGATCAGCAAGCTGGGCGAGGAGATCGCCAGCCGTGCCAGCCGCGTGCTGGTGGTGTACGGCGGCGGCAGCGTTAAGCGCAACGGCGTGTATGACGGTGCGGTGGAGCAGATGAAAGCCCACGGCATCGAGTGGGTGGAGCTTAGCGGCGTGGAGCCCAACCCCCGCATTATCACGGTCCGCAAGGGCGTGGAGCTGTGCCGTGCCAACAAACTGGACGGTGTGCTGGCGCTGGGCGGCGGCAGCGTGATCGACTGCTCCAAGTCCATTGCCGCCGGTGCCTGCTACGATGGCGATGTGTGGGATTTCCCCTCCGGCAAGGCCGTGCCGGAAAAGGCGCTGCCGATCTTCACCGTGCTGACCATGGCGGCCACCGGCTCTGAAATGGACGGAACCGCTGTGATCTCCGATATGGAGACCAACCAGAAGCTGGCCTTTGACGCCCATGTTTGCCTGCCCGCCGTGTCCATTCTGGACCCCTCCTATACCTGCTCTCTGCCTGCCTCCCAGACAGCGGCCGGTACGGCGGACATCATGTCCCACACCTTTGAGAACTATTTTAGCCGCATTGAGGATTCCTTCCTTGCCGACAGTTTGGCAGAGGCTATCCTGAAGGCCTGCATCCACTACGGCCCCAAGGCCATCGCCCAGCCCGAAGACTATGAGGCCCGGGCCAACCTGATGTGGTGCGCTCCGTGGGCCATCAATGGCTTCCTTGAGATGGGTAAGCCGGTGGCATGGAGCGTACACGCCATTGAGCATGAGCTGTCTGCCTTCTACGATATTACCCACGGTGTGGGCCTTGCAATTTTGACCCCCAACTGGATGCGCTATGTACTGAACGAAAAGACCGAGCACCGCTTTGCCGCCTATGGCGTGAATGTTTGGGGCCTTGATCCCAAGCTGCCCCGGCGGGAGCTGGCGGAGACCGCCATTGAAAAGACCCGGGCCTTCTTTACCTCCATGGGCCTGCCCTCCACTCTGCGGGAGGTGGGGATCGGTGAGGAGAAGCTGCCCCTCATGGCGAAAAAGGCCTATGGCCCCCGCTTCGACAACACCTTCGTTCCTCTGACAGATCGGAAGAGCGTCGT
>UQMC01000080.1 GCA_900542115.1 uncultured Oscillibacter sp.
GGAGTTCAGACGTGTGCTCTTCCGATCTTGGCTACCGTGCTGGAGGAAATGGGCCCCGGCGGCGTGTTCGGCCGGAATCTGGCCTTTGCCGGTTCCATGGGGGACAGTCTGGAGGTGGTGGCCCGGAGCGCCTGCGATATTCTGTTTATCGACTATCCGCATTTGCTGCGCCGATGCCAGAACGCATGTACCTACCACAGTGTTCTGGTGCAGAATATGCTGGGACTGCTCAGTGATAAGGCACAGGCCCTCAGCGAGCGGGTGGATGTACTGTCCCGGCGCTCGATCCGGGACAAGCTGCTGTGCTATTTTCACCAGCAGGCTGAGCGGAACCATGGGACGTCCTTTATGCTGCCGTTTTCCTTCAGCGTGTTAGCGGACTATATCGCCACAGACCGCAGCGCAATGATGCGGGAGCTGCGGCACCTGAAGGAGGAAGGGCTGGTGCAGACGGAGGGACGCCGGGTCACGCTTCCGGGCCGGTCTGTTGGTGAAAAACACTTGAAGAGCTAATGTTTTCAGTATAATTTTCGGGAAAGCTGTTGACGGATAGCGGGAAGTATGTTAAAATTCAAACAATGTATCGTTCTGCTTGGCAGAATTTTTTAGATGCGGAAAGGAAAGAAGGAAGCGTATGTACCGAATCGTAAGAAAAGAGGCACTGAGACCCACTGTGACTCTCTATGAGATCGAGGCGCCCCTCATTGCCAAAAAGGCCCAGCCCGGCCAGTTCATCATTCTGCGTACGGATGAGAATGGCGAGCGTATCCCCATTACGATCAACGCCTATGACCCCGAAAAGGGCACGGTCACGATCATTGTCCAGACCGTAGGCGCAACCACGAAAAAGCTCAGCATGATGCAGGAGGGCGATTATCTGGCGGACTTTGTGGGTCCTCTTGGCAAGCCCACCGAGACCGAGGGCAAGAAGAAGGTTGCAGTGGTAGGCGGCGGCGTCGGCTGCGCCATTGCGTATCCCGTGCTGAAGAAGTTCCATGATGACGGTGCTGAGGTACACGCCATCGTCGGCTTCCGTTCCGAGGATCTGGTGATTCTGGAGGATGATTTCCGCAAGTCCAGCGATCTGCTGGTGGTCTGCACCGATGACGGCTCCTATGGCCGCAAGGGTCTTGTGACCGATGCGCTGAAGGAGCTCATCGAGGCCGGCAACCAGTACGATGAAGTGTTTGCCATCGGCCCCATGGTCATGATGAAGTTTGTCTCCAAGACAACGGAGCCCTACGGCATTCCCACCACCGTTTCCATGAGCCCCATCATGATCGACGGTACGGGTATGTGCGGCGGCTGCCGTTTGGCTGTCGGCGGCGAGATGAAGTTCGCCTGCGTGGATGGCCCGGATTTTGACGGTCACAAGGTAGACTGGGATCTGGCTGTCAAGCGCAATCAGATGTACGGTGCTTGGGAAAAGCACAAGTACGAGGAGACCTGCAACCTGCTGAAGAAGGAGGCCGAATAATCATGGCCAATATGTCTTTGAAGAAAAATCCCATGCCCTCTCAGGACCCCAACGTTCGGAACAAGAACTTTGAGGAGGTCGCTCTGGGCTATACGGAGGAGCAGGCTCTGGACGAGGCTGCCCGCTGCCTGAACTGCAAGAACAAGCCCTGTATGCAGGGCTGCCCCGTGATGGTACATATTCCCGACTTCATTGCCGAGGTGGCCAAGGGTGACTTTGAGGCTGCCTATCAGATCATTGCCGCCACCTCTGCGCTGCCCGCAGTCTGCGGCCGTGTCTGCCCGCAGGAGAGCCAGTGCGAGAAGCATTGCGTCCGCGGCATCAAGGGTGAGCCTGTCGGCATTGGCCGTCTGGAGCGCTTTGTGGCCGACTGGCATCGCGAGCACGCCACTGCCGCCCCGGAGAAGCCCGCCTCCAACGGCCACCGCGTGGCAGTGGTGGGCTCCGGTCCCTCCGGCCTGACCTGCGCCGGCGATCTGGCCCGCAAGGGATATGAGGTCACTGTTTTTGAGGCGCTGCATCTGGCCGGCGGCGTGCTGGTGTACGGCATTCCCGAGTTCCGTCTGCCTAAGGCCATCGTGCAGAAGGAAGTGGACGGTTTGAAGGCGCTGGGCGTCACTATCGCAACGGATACCGTTGTGGGCCGCACCATCACTGTGGACGAGTTGATGGACGAGCAGGGCTTTGAGGCTGTGTTTATCGGCTCCGGCGCCGGTCTGCCCATGTTCATGGACATCCCCGGCATCAACTATCGCGGTGTGTATTCCGCCAACGAGTTCTTGACCCGTATCAACCTGATGAAAGCCTATCGCGAGGGCTCCGATACTCCCATCCAGCATCCCAAGCGGGTCGCCGTTGTTGGTGGCGGCAACGTGGCTATGGACGCCGCCCGCTGTGCCAAGCGTCTGGGTGCCGAGGTGTATATCGTCTACCGCCGCGGCATGGAGGAGCTGCCTGCCCGTAAGGAGGAGGTCGAGCACGCCGAGGAGGAGGGCGTCATCTTCAAGACACTCTGCAACCCTGTTGAAATTCTGGCAGACGAGAACGATGATGTCAACAAGATTCGCTGCATTAAGATGGAGCTGGGTGAGCCGGATGCCTCCGGTCGCCGCCGCCCTATCGAGGTTCCCGGCAGTGAGTTTGATCTGGACGTGGACTGCGTGATTATGTCTCTCGGCACCAGCCCCAACCCCCTCATCAAGTCTACCACCAAGGGCCTTGAGATCAACAAGAAGGGCGGCATCGTGGTCAATGAGGACGGTCTGACCTCCCGTGAGCACGTTTACGCCGGTGGTGACGCCGTGACCGGCGCTGCTACCGTCATTCTGGCTATGGGCGCCGGCAAGACCGCCGCCAAGGCCATTGACGAGCAGTTGAGCAAGTAAAAATAGTGATAAAACTGCCTGCCGCATTGCGGCAGGCAGTTTTTTTACAATGAAGCTCAGGATGGAGATGCTGTAAGCAATGGGGGGTACATCAGCCCGCGAATAAATCCTCCGGCTTTGACATTTCCGGTTCCGGATACCCCAGGGCGGCGATGTTTTCCCGTGTCAGCGGCAGCCATGGAATCTCTATAGGCTGGCCATCCTGTAAAATGCTGTCCCGCCAAGCCTCATAGACTGGACCATCTACCGCCGCTTCGGCAATCGAGGTAAGCTCGCTGCCATATCGCTGCTTCCAATCCTCGTCCGTAATGAGAAGGAAGTACACCATTCCATCTCCGTCTTGGTCAATATCAGTTGGAAAATTATCTGCGTAATAGCTGACATCCCATGCGTCTACAGCCCCGGCCGTTTCATAGGTATCCGTTTCCGGGTCATAGACATTAAGATAGTAGGGCCAGAAATTTTCGCCGGCAAAGCCTTGACTATGGGACCAACCCTCCTGAATAACACCGTTGTCGTAAAAAATCATATTTGAGGGGTAGAGTTGGATTTCTTCTTGAATTTTCCCGTTTGCATATTCCAAGATGTATGCGGCCCTGTCGGCTACAATATCGTTGGGCCAGCAGAACAGCAGTTCCTCCCGGCCATCATTGTCAACGTCATAAACGGCAAAGCTGTTGGCGTCGGCAAATTTCGAAGCGCCGTAATCCGGTAACTGGAGCCTATTCAAGTCCGGAACGATTCCCCATTGGTAAGCGTCCCATAGTACGCGGCCATAAGCGTGCTCCGCCGTATCTGATTCAAATTCAAGCAATGCGGCCCTATATCGGGAATCATCGGACCCATTTTCTTCTGCCGGGGCCTCGGTCTCCGGGACTTCCGGCTCCGCTGTGTCCGATTCCGATGGTGTATCTGTTTGGGAGCCGCCGCAGGCGGTGAGAGAAAGGGCCAGCGCTGCGGCCAGCAAAAGTAAGCGCGTCTGTTTCATAAAAAATCCACCCCATATCTGTTTTTTAGAATAGTATATGGGGTGTGGAATTTTATGTCAACTGCAATTCGGTTACAATGGGTAACGGATTTTTAATCTGCGGAAAACAGCGAATCTAACTGTGCCTGCGCCGCCGCTGTGTCAAAGAGAAACTGATAGGACACGGCGGAATCCAAACCGCCGGCATAGTCCGGGGCAACATAGAGTAACTGGTAGAAGGTGTCCTTCCAGATCTGCTGGTGGGCACCGGCCCAAAGGACACCCCGGAGACTGCCGCTGGAATTGGCCCGGTCATCCTGTGGAACGGAGAGGTCCGCAATGGGATAGATGGCCATGACGTCCATCCGGGAGGATTGTCCCTCGGCAGCGGCGATGTAGGCATCCACTAATGCCTGATCCTCCTGAAGCGGAAGTTGTCCCTTCAGCCATTTGGCAACATTCCGGCACTCAGCTTCCCATGCGCCGGCCCAACTGTCGGCCACGGCGTTCATCTCTGCGGTAGAGGAACCGGCATCTACGTTTTCAAAGAAACGGTCAATGGGATTGGCCTCCTCATCCCCAGATTCCGGGGCGGTGTCATCCAGTGCGGCATTTTCATCTGTCAGGTTCTTGTTTTCCTTGGCAAGCTCGTCCCGCTCGGCCTCCAGCGCCGATATCTGCTGACGGAGCGATTCGTTTTCCTGTTGGAGTGCGGTATCGGGGCTGCCGCAGGCGGAAAGGGAGAGAACAGAGAGCAGGGCCAGAGCGGCAATCAGCTTTTTCATGGCGCCTCCTTATTCATTGGGCAAGTCCACCACCGTGACCGTGTGGCCGGTGTGGGGGAGGAACACGTTCAGAAGGTCGGCGGTGGCCATTCGCAGGCTGCCGGTGTTCAGGCAGGGATGGCAGCCGAACTGCGCCGCCTCGTAGGTCTCCCGGTCCATCAGCAGCCGGACCCGATGCTCCGTGTCATAGGCCAGTCCTAAAACGCTGGCGGAGCCGGGGGTGCAGTGGATCAGTTCTTCCATCAGTTCCGGCGGGGCGAAGGAGAGCCGGGAGGAGCCGATCTGGGCGCTGAGGTCCTTGGTGTGAAAGGGCTTGTCCTCCGGCATGGTCAGCAGGTAGAAATCGGTCTTTTGGCGGTTGCAGAGGAAAAGGTTTTTGCAGATGCGGATGCCCAGCGCGTCAGAAATGGCGGCGCAGGCCTCCATGGTCTCGGCAGGCTCGTGCTCCACCCGGCTGTACGGGATGTGGAGCTGGTTCAACAGGGCGAAGCTCTCCAGAACCTTTTCGGGGCCTTGGGTGGGGGCGGTGGTGTAAATTTCAGAAACGGTCATCATCAGCCCTCCGATTCGCTCAGCAGTTTTTCACCGGCCCGGTAGATGTCGCCCGCGCCTACGGTGAGGATCAGGTCGCCGGGGCGGGCCAGCTCCCGCAGCTGGGCAGTTACCTTATCTAAAGTAGAGCAGTAGACGCTGCCGGGAATGTTCCGGGCCAGATCGGCGGAGGAAATTCCCATGGTGTTCTGCTCCCGGGCGGCATAAATTTCCGCCAGAACGGCAACATCCGCCAGCTTCAGCTCCTCCACAAAGCGGTCGAACAGCTTGGCAGTGCGGGAATAGGTGTGGGGCTGGAACGCTACCACCAGCCGCTTGCAGCCAAGGCTGCGGGCCATGGTCAAAAGAGCGTGGAGCTCATCGGGATGGTGGGCGTAATCATCGTAGACCTTGGCACCGTGGTATTCTCCCTTGTACTCAAAGCGGCGCCCGGCACCGTGGAAGTCGCGGAGCCCCTCCTCCACGGCGCTGCCGGGAAGGCCCAGCACATAGGCAGCGGATGCGGCGGCCAGCGCGTTGCAGATATTGTGCTCACCGCCGACCTTCAAGGAGACATGGGCGTATTTCTCGCCGTGAATCAGAATGTCAAAGCTGGGGAGACCGTCTTTCCAAGAGATATTTTCCGCATGGCAGTCCGCATCGGAAGCGTGGAGACTGAACCAGAACAGCCGTTTATCATAGCCGCTGAGGGCGGTGTGGGTGCTCTCGTTATCGTAGTTGGCGACTGTCCAGCCGGTGTCTGCGGGGACCAGCTCCGCAAATTTACGGAAGGAGCGCTGGATGTCGGTCAGGTCCTTGAAAAAATCCAGATGGTCGGCCTCCACATTGAGAATTACGGCGACAGTGGGATAAAAGCTCAGAAAGCTGTTGCAGTATTCGCAGGATTCCAAAATGATGGTATCGCCGTGGCCCACCCGGTAGCCGGAGTGCAGCAGCGGCAGTGTGCCGCCGATCATAACGGTGGGGTCCTTTTCAGCCGCCATGAAAATGTGGGTGCACATGGAGGTGGTAGTGGTTTTCCCGTGGGTGCCGGAGACGCACAGGGCGTTTGGATACCGGCGCATCAGCGCGCCCCACGCCTGCGCCCGCTCGTAGACGGGGATACCACGGGCCACGGCACCGGCGATCTCGGGATTGGAATCGTGCACGGCGGCGGTGCGAATCACAAAATCACAGTCGCCAAGGTTTTCGGCGTTGTGGCCGATGGAAATGGAGATACCCTTGGCACGCAGATTTTTTACCGCGTTGCTTTCCGTCATGTCAGAGCCCTGGACTAAAATGCCCTTACCGGCAAGGACCTCCGCCAGCGGGCACATGGATACGCCGCCGATGCCGACAAGATGCGCGCGCTTACCGGGAAGCAGATAGTCGGAAATGGGCTTGGGATTGTTCATCATAGAAGATGTCTTCCTTTCAAAAATCGTAGGTGTGAAGCAATGAAAACGGCCTCACAGCGATAGAAAACGTATTGCAATATTTAAACTAACTTATTATAATATGCGGGACGAAAAAATGCAACTGAAAGGGGCGGGAAATATGGAAGAATACCGGGAGCTTGCGGCTGCGATCCCGCCCTTTGTCCGCTATGTGCTGACAACGCTGGAAGCGGCAGGGTTTGAGGCATACTGCGTGGGCGGCTGTGTGCGGGACCTGCTGCTGAGGCGGACGCCGGGAGACTGGGATATGACCACATCGGCAAGGCCGGAGCAGACCATGGCGCTGTTTGGCAACTGTGCGCTGCCTACGGGATTGAAGCACGGTACGGTCACGGTCTGTAGCGGCATGAACCGGGTGGAGACAACAACGTTCCGCACGGACGGTGCTTACGCGGATCACCGCCACCCGGAGCAGGTCACTTTTACAGATTCTTTGCAGGAGGACCTTTCCCGGCGGGATTTTACGGTAAACGCCATGGCAATAGAACTTGCCGGGAGACTGCATGACCCCTTCCATGGCCGGGAGGATTTGAAAAACGGTGTGCTCCGCTGTGTGGGAGAGCCGGAGAAGCGCTTTTCCGAGGATGCGCTGCGAATTTTGCGGTGCCTGCGGTTCGCGGCGGTGCTGGACTTCACCGTGGAGCGGGAAACGGCGGCGGCTATGGAGAATTGCCGGGAGCTGCTGCGGGAAATCGCGCCGGAGCGGGTGCGGGAGGAGCTGACAAAGCTGCTGTGCGGACCATCCGCGGCGGCGGTGCTGCGGCACTTTCCGCAAATTGTGGGGACGGTTCTGCCGGAGGTTTTGCCGATGCTCGGCTTTGACCAGAGAAACCCGCACCACTGCTACGATGTTTGGGAGCACACATTGCACGCGATGGAGGCCGCGCCACCGACACCGCTGCTGCGGTGGACGGTTCTGTTTCACGATATGGGAAAGCCGGAATGTTTTGCGCTGGACGAAAAAGGAATCGGACATTTCATGGGACATGGCGTGGTATCCCGCCGCATTGCGGAGGGGGCGATGAATCGCCTGCGCTTTGACGGTGAGAGCCGGGCGCGCATTGCGGAGCTGGTGGAGTGGCACGATCACCGCGTTCAGACGGAAAAGGGTGTCCGTCGGATGCTGAACCGCTTCGGCGAGGAGGACTTTCGGAATTTGCTGGATGTCCAGCGGGCGGACAATATGGGGCAGGCGAAAAAGTTCCACTATCGGCAGCAGGATATTGACCGGGTGGAGGCATTGCTGAATGCGGAGCTTGCACGCGGCAGCTGCTTTACCCTGAAGCAACTGGCAATCAATGGAAACGATCTGAAGCCCTTGGGATATCGAGGACCGGAGCTGGGCCGTGTTTTACAAATGCTGCTGGACCGTGTTATGGATGGCCGTTTGTCAAATAATCGGGAAGATCTGCTGGCAGAAGCGGAAAAATTAAAAACGAATTAAATCCACGCACCGATTTGCGCTGGCGTCATACGCTGAGGCAAGGGGGTGCGTGGATTTGCTATTTGGAGTAATTGGCGGAGATCGGAGACAGGCGGAGCTTTTGAAGCTGCTGCGGCAGGACGGATACCAGGCGGCGGCTTACGGCACCGCAGGGGAAACGGATTGGGAAAGGGCCGTGTCGGCGGAGGTGGTGCTTTTGCCGCTGCCGCTGTGCCGGGAGGGAGATACCATCAACATAGAGGGGGAGCAGCGGGGCATCGGTGCGCTGCTGCGGCAAATGCGGCGGAATCAGCTCTTGCTGGCCGGACAGGTAAAGCCGGCTCAGGCGGCGGAGGCGGCAGAGCTGGACCTGAACCTCATCGACTATTTCAAGCGGGAGGAACTGACAGTTGCCAACGCCGCCGCCACGGCGGAGGGGACAGTTCAGGTGATTTTGGAGCGTTTGGAGCGCTCGCTGCTGGGGAGCCGCTGTCTGGTACTGGGCTTTGGGCGTATCGGCAAGCTGCTGTGTCACCGCCTGAGCGCTATGGGGGCAAATGTCACGGCGGCGGCCAGACGCCCGGAGTCTCTGGCTTGGGCCGTGGCCTATGGTTATGATGCGTGCTCCATCGACAGGCTGGATGGTGCTTTATCGGAATTTGATGTGGTGGTCAATACCGTGCCGGCCCCGATTTTCGGGGGAAATGCGCTGAAGCAGTTAAAGCCGGGCTGCCTCTGCGTGGATGTGGCGTCCATTCGGGGCATTGATGCTTCGGCAGCGGAGGCTCTTGGCCTGACCATTGTTTGGGCGCGGGCGCTACCGGGGAAACTGATGCCGTGCACGGCAGGCAGAATCATCCGGGATACGGTTTTTGAAATCTTGAAAGAGCAGGGGGTCATTTTATGAGAACGGAGCGAATCGGCTTTGCACTTTGCGGTTCCTTTTGCACGCATGAAAAGGCGCTGAAGGCGTTGGAGAAACTGACACAGGAATATGAAACGGTGATACCGATCGCCTCGGAAAACGCCGCTTTTACGGATACGCGCTTCGGTACATCGGAGACTCTTTTGGAAAAGCTGGAAGAATTGACAGGCCATGAGGTGTTATATGACATCCCAGCAGTGGAGCCATTAGGACCGCAGGGCGTAGTGGACGCGCTTGTGATCGCACCGGCCACCGGGAATACACTGGCGAAATTGGCGGGCGGTATTACAGATACGGCAGTGACAATGGCGGCGAAGTCCGTTCTGCGGTGCGGAAAGCCGGTGGTGATTGCATTTTCCACCAATGACGGCCTCGCGGCCAGTGCTGGGAATATCGGGGAGCTCCTGATACGGAAGAATTATTACTTCGTGCCCTTTGGACAGGATGACTTTGAGAAAAAGCCGACATCGCTGGCGGCTGACTTTAATAAAATCAATGAAACGC
>UQMC01000081.1 GCA_900542115.1 uncultured Oscillibacter sp.
AATATGACCTCGACCACACGGCCGTGATCATGAGCCAGACCGGCGGCGGCTGCCGGGCCTCTAATTACATCTTTCTGCTACGAAAGGCGCTGGAAAAAGCCGGTTATGGAAATATTCCCGTTCTCAGCCTGAATTTTTCCGGGTTGGAAAAGGACAGCAGTATGCCGATGGATGTGAAATTCATGCGGCAGGCATTGTCCGCCATTTACTATGGCGATCTGCTGATGACGCTCCGCGCGCAGACAGAACCGTATGAGCTGGAAAAGGGTGCAGCCGAACGGCTGCAAAACAAATGGCTGGACATTCTTTGCGACCGTGTCCGCCATGGCAGCGGCTACTCCGGCCGGGAAATGCGGAGCACCATGCCGAAAATTGCGTCTGAGTTTGCGGCAATTCCCGTCAAGCGGATTCCAAAAGTGAAGGTCGGTGTGGTAGGGGAGATTTATGTCAAATACTCGCCGCTTGGAAACAATGATCTTGAAAAGTTTCTGGCCGCTCAGGGCTGCGAGGTAAATTTGCCGGGACTGATGGGCTTTGTGCAGTATTGCGCCTACAATATGGCGGAGACTGTCCGGCTTTACGGCGGATCGGTAATAGAGAAGACTGCCGCAGAAGCGGCTCTATCGGTGATTGCCGGAATGGAAAAGGTCATTATCAAAACGCTGAAGGACTATGGCTACCATGCGCCGCTGCCGTTCAAGGAGTTAATTCGTCTGCCGGAGCAGTCCCACACTATTGGCATGGGCTGTAAAATGGGCGAGGGCTGGCTGCTGACAGCAGAAATGCTGGAGCTTGTACAGTCCGGATATGAAAATATTGTCTGTGCACAGCCATTCGGCTGTCTGCCAAATCATATCTGCGGAAAGGGTATGGTGAATAAGATTCGGGAGCTGTACCCGGAGGCCAACATCACGCCCATTGATTATGACCCCAGCGCTACCCGCGTTAATCAGGAAAACCGTATCAAGCTGATGCTGGCAGTGGCCCGGGAACGGCTGCCAAAATTTACAGGCGGATCCCCGAAGGCCGCTAAGGAGGATACTGCGGCAGAAAGGCAGCTTCAAAAACCGCTCTGCGCCAATGTATAAGAAAAACACACCGCCTGATAACAGGCGGTGTGTTTTTTTTATAAGGGATCGAATATCATAAATTACAGGGCAGTCCCTTTCCTCGGCGTATACAATTTTTGCATATCTACGCCCTCCAGCGTCAATAAAAAGCGCTTTTTATCCACGCCGCCGGCATAGCCGGTAAGGCTCCCATCCGCCCCCACAACACGGTGGCAGGGGATGATAATGGAGATTGGATTGTGGCCTACCGCTCCGCCAACAGCCTGTGCCGCGGCAGAAACACCCTGTGCCTGTAAGGCGTGCGCCAGTTCCCCATAGGTAGTCACCTCACCATAAGGAATTTGCAGCAGCAGCTTCCAGACTGCCTGCCGGAAATCGCTCCCCTTAGGAGCCAACGGAGGCAGGGCAGGGAGGGGACGTTTTTCAAAATATGCGTCTAACCAATCCATGATCTGGCGAAACACCGGCAGCTCCGCATTTTTAGTTACATCAGCGCCTAATGTGGCGGCAAAATATTTTTGCCCCGCCATCCAAAGCCCGACTAAAGCAGTTCCATCAGACGCCAGAAAAATGCTGCCGAGGGGAGAGGAATATTCCGTCAAATACATAGGTGTTCCTCCTGAATAGAATATTTGTTCGATTTTCATTATAAGTGATATGAGCGACACTTGCAAGAGGAAAAAATGCGTGATAAGATAAAAATGTAAAAATATTTTTGAACAGGGAGGGCATCCTATGTTGCTGGCAGTCGATATTGGCAATTCGACCATTTCAATCGGTCTTTTTGATTCAAAGGGTATCTTGCAATTTCTATCGTCACTGGATACGGACCCGCGCAAAACGGCAGATCAGATCTGCGTGGATTTGATGAATCTATTTCAATTATACCGTTTCCGTTATGAGGACGTTACCGATTCCATTTTGTGCAGCGTTGTCCCGCCGCTGAATTTTATGACTGCCAAGGCTCTGACTCGGCTGCTTGGAAAGCCGCCTATGGTCATCGGCCCCGGCGTTAAAACCGGGTTAAATATCCGGCTTGCAGTGCAAAGTCAAGTGGGCGCTGATATTGTTGCGGACGCCGTTGCCGCATTGGAGAGCTTTCAAGCGCCGATCATCACCATTGACATGGGAACGGCTACCACCATCGGTGTAATTTCAGAAGGACGAACCTATGAGGGAGGAATGCTGCTGCCGGGGGTCAACGTCTCCTTGGAGGCACTGAGCCGCCGTGCTGCCCAGCTTCCCGCCATCTCTCTGCAGGCACCCAAATCGCTGATAGGGAAGTCAACAGAGGATTGTATGCGTTCAGGCATCGTTTATGGAACCGCCTCCATGCTGGATGGAATCATTGACCGTATCCGTGAGGAATTTCATGGAAAAGAGGTCAGCATCGTGGCCACAGGCGGCAGTGCGCCGTTTATCGTGAAGTTCTGTCATAACCCGATCGTTTATGATAAAACCTTGCTGATGAAGGGTCTCTGGGCGATTTATAAAAAGAATCAATAAAAGCCAAACGCCCCATTTATCATGGGGCGTTTGGCTTTTATCTCATTGTTCCTTTTGCCGCTTTTTATCAAGCTCCTGAATATGTGACAAGGGGTTTGCCTTTGCGGCAACACGCAGAGCCTCATTGTCAATGTGCGTATATATCTCCGTAGTGTTCAAGTGATCGTGTCCCAAAACCTCCTGAACCGCACGGACATCTACGCCGTTTTGCAGCATCAATGTGGCGGCCGTGTGACGCAGCTTATGAGAGGAATACTGCGAAGCGTCCAATCCTGCTTCCAGCAGCCGCTTTTTCACCATCGCGTGCACATTAGAACGGCTGATGCGCTCGTTTCTGGTAGAGAGAAACAGGGCATTGGCATCTCGACCGCTAATGGGCCTCCGCACCGCCAGATAGCGATTCAATGCGTCCTGACAGGCTTCATTCAAATAGAGGATACGCACCTTATTACCCTTACCCAAAACGCGCAGCGTCTCGCCTTGGATATCCTGTATATTCAATCCGACCAATTCGGAAATACGCAGGCCGCAATTCAGAAACAGCGTTAAAATCGCATAATCCCGCTCCTGATTTTTGCCATCAACAGCCTTGAGCAAATCAATACTTTGGTCTAAGGTCAGATACCGCGGGAGTTCCTTTTTCAGCTTCGGAGAATCCATGTCCTTGACTGGATTTTCACGAAGCTGGTGTGTTTTATTGGTCAAATACACATAAAATGACCGAATTGTGGCAATTTTACGGGCTCTGGATGCCGCATTCAGGCCATAATCAGATTTCTGACTGTTCTGAAACCGAATGCGGTCTCGGCTGAGGTACGTCATATAGCTGTAAATATCCGTCAGGGTAATACTGCCGACAAAGGCCAAATCAATATCCAAAATATCAATTTCATCCAATGGTTTGCCTGCAAGCGACGGATTGCGAAGCTGCTTCATATAGCGAAAAAAATTGCGAAGGTCCAGATAATATTCATCAACGGTGCGCTGTGAGTGTGCCTTGATGTTCTCATGATAAGAAAGAAAATCCCGTAAAATCTGTGGTGCGTCTGCGCGATAGTCTGACATATTTATTGGCAGATAAGCCAGAGGTGTGTTTCTCCTCTTTTAAATTGAACAAAATTTTTATTTTGTTCAATTATTGAATAGCTTATCTGCGGCCTCCCTCTGTGGTTTCTTAAAATAAATTTTAGCCGCTTCAGCTCTGAATATGATCCGGCAATGCTCCGCCCTTCAATTCCTGTAGCATTTCCTCCACGATTTCCACAGCCGTAACGATCATAATGTCGCAATGCCCAGTCAACTGAAGTACCTTTGCAGACGGTGTTGTATCATCCGGAATAAATTTCTTTTTCAGCAGCTCCGCACACCGCAGCGCGTCAAAACGCTCCGAAAATCGCTTTTGCAGCTCCTTTGCCTGCGCCATAGCGCGCTTCTTGGCCTCCACCGCATTTTCCGTATCGGTCTGTGTCAGCAAGTCAAGCACCATGATTGCACCGGTCAGTGCGCCGCAAAGCTCACCCGTCCCGGCACCGGCTCCAAACCCGCTTGCAATCGCCAGACATTGCTTCTCAGATAACCCCGCAACATCTTGAAATGACATCAAGACGGACTGTGCGCAATTATAGCCCTTTTTGTGATACTGATACGCCAATTCACAACGATTCATATAGGTTCCCTCTCTTTTTCTCAAACTCTCACGCTAATCCGACAGCTTTCGTGCCAGCTCCATCAATTTACGCAGACGGTGATTTAAGCACGATTTGCTGATGGGCGGGTCAAATTCCTCCGCCAGCTCCGAAAGGCTCAGTTCGGGATATTCAAGGCGCAAGGCCGCTGTCTCCTGCAGCTTGTCCGGTAATTGTTCCAACAGGTCGCACGCTTGCAGCCGCCGGATTGCCTCTAATTGCTCCTGCGCTGCCTCCACCGCCTTATCCAGATTGGCGCTGTCACAGTTGAGCCGCCGATTCACGCTGTTGCGTAGATCCTTTTCCAGCTTTGCAGACATAATATTCATCGCCGCCACAGGCGCACCAATCATCGTTAAAAAATCTTCAATTTGGTCGCTCTGCTTAAAATATGTAATTGAACTGCCATTTCGGCTCAGACTTTTCGGCGGATAACCGCATTCCACCAAAAGAGATTCGATTTCCCGGCTCACCTGCAAATGTGAGGTTGTCAACTCCAGATGATAGCGCTTCTGCGGGTCTGTGATGCTGCCGCCGGCAAAAAATGCTCCTCGTAAAAATGCCGCCTGATCGCACGCCTCCTCCATAAACGCAAAATTGATATGCAATACCAAATTCTGCTGCGGATCGTATCCCAATACATTGATGATATGGTTCAGCTTTCGCGGGTCTGTGATTTGAAAGATTCGCTTCCCCTCTGTCTGCTCCTTGTCCGGCTGGCGGTCAAAGCTCAACCCGAATGCCCGCCGGAACAGCTTCGGCAGCCGCTCGGCAAAATTGGGATTCTCCGTAATAACTCGCACCTCTGTTGCGCTGAACGTGTTGCAGTACAGTAAAATGCCATAAGCCTCCGCACGGGCGCAGCACAATTTTTGTACCGGCAGGCGGCAAAGCTCGTTTTTTGTCTCATAGGAAAAGGACATAGCAGCTCCTTCAGTCTTATCGGTTCATATCCCGGTGGTTTTCCCGGACACGATAGCCCAATTTCTGAATATTTTCAGCCAACGCATGAGTCATTGCAACAGAGCGGTGATGACCGCCTGTGCAGCCGACCGCAATCACAAGCTCGGTCTTCCCCTCCTCCGCGTAGAGCGGTAAGGAAAACACCAGCAGCTCCTGCAGCTTTTCCATGTACTCCTTCGTTTGCTGGAAGGAAAATATATAGTCCGCGACCTCACGGTCCAAACCGGTTTTTTCTCTCAGCTCCGGGATGTAATAGGGATTTGGCATACAGCGGACATCAAATACCAGATCGGCCTCCATAGGCAGACCGTATTTAAATCCAAAGGAAATGATGCTGATGTTCATTCCGCCCTTTTCCGATGTGCCGTTTCCGAAATTCCGCAGCAGCTCCCCCCGGAGCTGCGCTGTGGAAAGATGCGTGGTATCTATGATATAATCCGCACGCTGGCGCAGCGGCTTCATCAGCTCACATTCCGCCAGAACAGCCGCCTCCAAGGAAGCGGTCTGCTTCATCAGTGGATGGCGCCGACGGGTCTCCTTATAGCGCTTGATGATCGTTTCCGGGGATGCCTCCAAAAACAGCAGGCTGCACACACTGCTGCTGTGCTTGAGCGAATCCAGAACGGCAAACAGCTCCGTTGGGCTATTGGCCGTGCGGACATCGTATACCAGCGCCACCCTGTCATAGCGGCGACTGCCCCCGGCGCAGAACTCTGCAAATTTCAAAATCATGGCGGCGGGCATATTGTCCACAATATAAAAGCCCATATCCTCTAAAAAAGAGGCGGCTCGGCTTTTTCCCGCACCGGAAAGGCCCGAAATAATCAGAATCTCCATAAAACCACCGCTTATCCTACGATCTTTACCTCGGGCTCCAAATGCACCCCGGTCTGCTCGAATACACGCTGCTGGACCTGGGAAATCAACTCTGTCATATCCGCAAAGCTGGCGCCGCCGCGATTTATCAGAAAGCCTGCGTGCTTTTCGGACACCTGCGCGCCGCCGACCGTCAGGCCCTTCAGCCCGCATTGGTCGATCAGTGTCCCGGCAAAGTACCCCTCCGGCCGCTTAAACGTGCTTCCGGCGCTGGGCCACTCCAACGGCTGACTGCCTTTCCGCTTACGCATCAGTTCCCGCATGGTATCCCGAATCGTTTTTTCCTTGTCCGGACGCAGCCGCATGGTCGCGGACAGCACAACGGCCTCCGGGCATTCTGACAGAATGCTGTGCCGATAGCCGAGCTTCAGTTCCTCGTTCGTCAGCGTCTTGACGCCTTCCTCCGGGAACAAAATCCGCACACAGGTCAACACCTGCTTCATTTCTCCACCATAGGCGCCGGCGTTCATGCATACGCCGCCGCCGACAGTTCCCGGAATGCCATGCGCGAATTCCAAGCCGGACAGCCCTGCCTTGCAGGCAAAATCTGCGGTTTTTGCCAATGTTGCGCCTGCCTCCGCCGTAATGGTGTTTGGTTCGTTTCCCAACTGAGCCTTGTTCATATACGCGGAGGTGTCAATCACCAGCCTGTCCAGCCCTTCGTCTGGGACAAGCAGATTAGAGCCATTACCGATAATCAAAGGCTTTGTACCGCACTCCATCGCAAAATTCACCAGCAGCACCATTTGCGCGCCATCGCTGGGAAACGCCATTCGCTTTGCCGGCCCGCCGATGCGAAACGTTGTATGCCGGCTCATCGGCTCCTCAGCAATGACCTTCATCTGCGGTATATATTTTTGAAGCAGATCATCCAGCTTTTCTGCCCAGTCCATAAAATTGCCTCCTTAAATCGCGTTTCCCAATGAAGCCGCTCCGATCATCCCGGCCTGCCCGCCAAGCGCCGCTGTTACAATCTGCGGATAGCGCCCTGCATGGCCTGTATAGCATTTTTGCCTTACTGCTTCGCGGACAGGCATCAGCAGTAAATGCTCAGGTGCGCCGGAAATTCCGCCGCCAATGGCGATAACCTCCGGGTCAAATAAATTTGCCAGATTGGTCAGCCCCTCGGCAAGATAATTTCCATAGGTTCTGCACAGCTCCAATGCTGTCGAATCCCCCATCTCTGCCGCCTGAAATACTGCACGGCCATCCATGCCGCCACTTTTTCCGGACAGCTCATGCAGGATGCTGTCCGGATGTTTCTCCATAGCGGCGTATGCCATCCGAATTAGTGCCGGAGCCGAGCTGTACGCCTCCCAGCACCCACAGCGGCCACAGCTACAGGGAAAACCGCCTGCCTCAATTACCATGTGCCCGATTTCCCCGGCCATGCCGCTGCCAGAATAGAGTCTTCCATTCAGGATAAAGCCGCCGCCAATGCCCGTTCCCAGTGTCACCATGATAAAGTTCTGCGTTTCGCGGCCGCTGCCGTAGAGCCATTCCCCTACCGCGGCGCAGTTGGCATCATTTTCAAGATAGATAGGCAAATCAAAATACCGGCGAAGCATCGCCGCCAGCGGAACACCCGTCAAAGGCAGATTGCAGGTATAAAGAATTTCTCCGTTTTTTACAGCTCCGGGAATACCGATACCAATGGAACCGATGTCCGATACCGCAGCATGGGCGGCATCCAACGCCCTTTCAATCAAAGCTGCCAGCTTGCGGACAAATGCCTCCGGGCTTTCAAAATTCCCCACGGGTATCTGCTCCTGTGACAGCAATCGGGCGCTCTCGTCTACGATTCCGGCGCGGAGATTGGTCCCTCCGACATCAATTCCGATATTCAACGAGGAACACCTCACATCACTGCTTTTCCTGTGTTGCCTGACTTCCCATATCCGCCCGCAGATCGACCCGGCGGGCCAATTCCTCCGCAGCATTATAACCGTAACGGCGGTGGCGGTTATTCATGGCCGCCACCTCAACAATACTGGCCAGGTTCCGTCCGGGACGGATCGGCACCGTCACGCAGGCCACCTGCTGTTCCAGAATATCAATGAACCGATCCTCAATTCCAAGACGGTCATAGAACTTTGTGCTGTCCCATTGCTCGAATTCCACCACAAGATCGATCTGGGACTCTGGCATAACAGCCCGCATACCAAATAGCTGCCGGACGTCAATTACGCCGATACCGCGAAGCTCAATGTAGTTACGAATTACCTCCGGCGCCGTTCCAATCAGTTGGTCGGAAATTCTGCGAATCTCCACTGCGTCATCCGCCACCAAGCGGTGTCCGCGCATGATAAGCTCAATGGCCGCCTCGCTTTTGCCAACGCCGGAATCGCCGGTAATCATAACACCCTCGCCGTAAATGTCCAGCAGAACACCGTGCCGCGTAATGCAGGGGGCCAACTCTTTGCTGAGATATTCCATAGCATGACTGGTGAAATCCGCAGTCCGCTCCTTTGTCCGAAGAAGCGTCCTGCCGTGATTTTGAGCATATTCCAGACACTCCTGTGGGCATTCAAGGTTGCGCGCCAAAACGAAGGCCGGAATCGTATAGGAGAACAAATCGTCAAATACCTTGGCTCTGCGCGTTTCACTCATTTTCATGATGTACGTCAGCTCTGCCTTGCCCATGACCTGAATGCGGCGGGCATCAAAATAATCAAACAGCCCGAGAATCTGCAGATCCGGCCGGTTGATATTGGTAGACTCTATCCGGTCCGTGTCATAGGTATCACCCTTATTTAAAATCTCCAGACCGAAATGCTCCACAAATCTTGCAAGGCTGGTGCCCTTCTCACTCATAGCGCTTAATTCCTTTCTTCTCTATGCTCAGATAATAAAATATGCCCCTGCACGGCAGTATGAATTAACTGCTTATATTATAAACGATTTCTCTTTACTGTGCAACACCTGTACATGGTTCATTCCCTTTCAAAAAAAATCGATTTTTTTGAAAATTTTCCTTGCATTTTCATTTCATATCTGCTATGATACTACTTGTGCTTGTATGTGAAGCATTCAATACGCAACAGCAAGGAGGTGCAACGGATGGCAAAGTGTGAGTTCTGCGATAAGGGTGTAACGTTCGGTATTCAGGTCTCCCACTCTCATCGGCGTTCCAATCGTACATGGAAGCCCAATGTGAAGCGTGTGAAGGCAATCGTAAACGGTTCCCCCCGCCATGTTTATGTTTGTACCCGGTGTATGCGTTCCGGTAAGGTCACCAGAGCGATTTAA
>UQMC01000082.1 GCA_900542115.1 uncultured Oscillibacter sp.
GTGATGATGAGGGCGGTGTGGTCCAGATCATACTTGCCAGAATCCAGTGCGTCCAAAAACTGGCCGATGACCAGCAGCGCCGGATAGCAGGTATCGTTATGGACGTATTTCAGTCCAAGCTCCGCGACCCGTTCACCGCAGTTTCCCAAAAGCTCTACCTGATAGCCGTGGTTTTCCATGCTGGCCGCCAGAATGCGGAACTGTACCGGTGCCATATTGGGAATCAGAATTTTATGTGTTTTTTTCATTTCCGGCGTAAACCGGGGATATTTCTGCTCCATGTCAGGTCTCCTTATGCTCATCCAGTGCCGCGAACAGGCTCCGCAGGCGAATCCGCACTGCGCCGAGGTTTGTGATTTCATCAATTTTCAGTTGGGTATACAGCTTGCCACCCTGCCGCAGAATCTCCCGCGTCTCATCCGTTGTAATGGCGTCCACGCCGCAGCCGAAGCTGACGAGCTGTACCAAGTCCATATCCGGCTGGGAGCAGCAGTACTTCGCCGCCGCGTACAGCCGGGCGTGGTAGGTCCATTGGTTGAGCACTGTAGTCCGAAACGGCTTTTCCAACTGCGAGATGGAATCCTCCGTGATAACCGCCGCGCCGAATTGTGTGATAAGCGTGTCAATGCCGTGGTTTACCTCCGGGTCCACGTGGTAGGGCCGGCCTGCCAGAACGATGATTCGCCGGCCCTCTTTCCGGGCGGCGGCAATGATTTCCGCACCCTTCTGCCGAATTTGCTCCATATGGTGAGCGTATTCCGCGTAGGCAGCCTTTACCGCCGTTTTGATCTCGCCGTGAGGGATGGGACCGAACTCCCGCTCTAAAATAGCGGTGATTTTCTTTTCAAAGTCCCTCGGACGGTGGATGCCCACATAGTCATAAATGAACCGTGTATTCTTCAGGCAATCGCAGTTACCGGCCAGTACCTCAGGGTAATAGGCGACCACCGGGCAGTTGTAATGATTTTGCCCCAGCCCCTCGTCAATATTGTAGGTCATGCAGGGATAGAAAATGGCATCTACTCCCAGCTTGGACAAAAATTCGATATGCCCGTGGGCCAGTTTGGCCGGAAAACAGGCCGTGTCGCTGGGAATACTGCCCTGCCCCTCCAGATACAGCTTCCGGGAAGACATGGGGCTGTGTACCACCTGAAAGCCCAGCTTGGTGAAAAGCGTGTACCAGAACGGATACAGCTCCCAGAAATTCAGGCATAGTGGCAGACCAATACGTCCCCGCCGGTTTTCACCGGGCTTATAACCCAAAATCAGCTTCCGCTTATACTCGTAAAGATTCCATTCGCCCTGCTCTTTTTTTCCGGTAATGGGGCGCTCACAGCGGTTGCCGCTGATAAGGCGGCCGCCATCGGAGAAGGTATTGATGGTCAACTGGCAGTTGTTGCCGCATTGGCCGCAGGCGCGGCTTTCAGTCTCACGGTGGAAGCTCTGAAGCTCTTCCAGCGTCAATAATGTACTGCACTTTCCCTTTACGGATTTTTGGGCACCATAGAGTGCGGCACCGTAGGCACCCATCAATCCGGCGATGTTCGGGCGGATGACCTCCAGCCCCATTTCCTTTTCAAAGGCCCGGAGTACGGCTTCATTGTAGAAGGTTCCGCCCTGCACTACAACATGGCGGCCAAGCTCTTCGGGAGAAGATGCCCGAATGACCTTATAAATGGCGTTTTTTACAACGGAAATCGACAGTCCCGCCGAAATATTTTCAACGGAGGCGCCATCCTTCTGTGCCTGCTTCACACTGGAGTTCATGAATACCGTACACCGGCTGCCAAGGTCAACGGGCCGGTCGGCAAACAGCCCCAGCTTTGTAAATTCCTTTACGTCATAGCCCAATGCCTGTGCAAAGGTCTGTAAAAAGCTGCCGCAGCCGGAGGAACAGGCTTCATTCAAAAAAATATCGCTGATAGCGCCATTTTCAATTTTGAAGCACTTCATGTCCTGTCCGCCGATGTCGATGATGAAATCCACCTCCGGCAGAAAATGCTTGGCAGCCGTGAAATGCGCGACCGTCTCTACAACACCGAAATCGGCGTGGAATGCGGCCTTTGCCAAGTCCTCGCCGTATCCGGTAGTGGTGACAGAGGCAACATTCAGGTGCGGATGCTGCTCGTAGAGCCGCAGTAAAACCGCTTGCAGCAACGAAATGGGATCGCCCTGATTGGGTTGGTAATCCGTGAACAGGAGATTGGCGGCTTCGTCAATAACAACAACCTTCACTGTTGTAGAGCCGGAATCGATACCGATGTGTACAGGCCGGTCATACTCTGCAGGAAATGTGGCCTGCGGTACTGCCGCCTTGGCATGGCGGGCCTGAAATTCGTCATACTCCGCTTTGCTTTTAAAAAGCGGCGGCTGGGAGCGATAGGTCTCGGATACGCCTTTTTTCTCCAGCAGTTCGGCTGTTTTCAGCAGGTCAATGCTCTGCTCTGCGTAAAACGCCGCGCCCATGGCAACGAACAGCAGACTGTTTTCCGGGCAGGTACCTGTGATGTTCAGCGTCTCATCAAAACTCTGACGCAGACATTTTGAAAAGGTCAGCGGACCGCCCAGATACAGGACATTTCCCTGAATAGGACGTCCCTGAGCAAGTCCCGCAATCGTCTGGTTGACAACAGCCTGATAGATGCTCTTTGCAATATCGGCAGGCTTTGCCCCTTGATTGATAAGCGGCTGAATATCGCTTTTTGCAAATACACCGCAGCGGGACGCGATAGTATAGGTCTTTTCGGCTGTCTGCGCGGCGGCGTCCATTTCATCGGCACCCATTTTCAGGAGGGTCGCCATCTGGTCAATAAATGCGCCGGTGCCGCCGGCACAGGAGCCGTTCATACGGACCTCCAGACCATGTGTCAGGAAAAGAATCTTAGCGTCTTCGCCGCCTAATTCGATGATGACGTCCGTCCCCGGTGCCAAGCGGTTTGCGGCCACACGGGTAGCAAATACCTCCTGCACAAAAGGAACCTTCACGCTGTCCGCCATGCCCATTCCGGCAGAGCCGGAAACGGCAAATATGGCCTTCGGGCCAAAGCGCTCCGCAACACGCCGCAGCAGCTCCGCTGATTTTTCTACAATATGGCTATAATGCCGTTCATATGTACTGTATAGCAAGTTGTTTTTGTCATCCAATACCACGCACTTAATGGTAGTGGAGCCAACATCCAGCCCCAAACGCAAAAAGAGACCCCCTCAGAACCGGGGCACCCTGCCCCAGAGTAAATTTTCAATAATACTATGTTACGTTTTTTCGGCAGAATCCGCAATGTAAAAAATATTGAATTTTTGTGAATTTTCCGTTAAGAAATCGGTTTTATGGGGGTTTTCACTGATAAAAAACTATGCTATACTGTGAAAAAAAGAACCTGTACAAAGGAGAAAAAAGCATGAAAACCATCTTAATGCACACCTGCTGTGCACCTTGCTCTTTGAGCTGTATTGATCCCCTCCGCGCTGAGGGAATTGAGCCTGTCGCGTTCTGGTATAATCCCAATATTCACCCGTGGAAGGAGTACGAGGCCCGGCGGGACTGCCTGCTCACGTATGCGCCCACCATCGGAATGCGTGTCATTGTAGATGAGGAATACGGTCTGCGGACGTTTGTAGAGCACGTGGCCGATGACATCGACCATCGCTGCACATACTGCTATCGGCATCGCCTTGAGGAAACTGCGCGATTTGCCGCAGAGCATGGCTATGAGGCTTTTACCTCTACCCTGCTGGCCAGTCTCTATCAGGACCATGATGGTATTAAGGCTGCGGCAGAGGCGTTTGCAAAGCAATATGGCGTGGAATTTCTCTATCGGGATTTCCGCCCGAATTTCCGGGCTGGCAATCAGCGGGCCCGGGAGCTTGGCTTCTATATGCAGAAGTATTGCGGCTGCGTTTTTTCCGAGCAGGACCGCTATCAAAAGCAGATCAATCGGGACAAACAGAAATTTACGGAACAGCAGGTGTAAGAATTTATATTTCGCAGTCTGCTCAAACAAATCGGTTTTGATGGAGAGCTATATGGCAGATCAAATAAAAGAAGCGTATCAATCGTCGAAAAATATATATGATAACGTTCTTACACAGAGAAATTTTTTTAGCAGATTATATGCAAAGGTATTTTGGAGCGGAACGGATGATAATGAAATCGCACATAAAGTTCTTTCATACATACCGGATGATTTTGATGGAACAATTTTAGATGTGCCCGTTGGAACAGCCGTGTTCACGGAGCAAAAATGAGCCTCCCTCAAAAACGCTCATATTACCTGCCTTGATTACAGCACCGATATGCTTGAGCAAGCTGAAAAAAGGTTGAACGGCTGTGGGCATATCAGGTGTGTTCAGGGGGATGTTGGAGATCTGCAAATGGATGATGCAGCCTTTGATGTCATTGTCAGCATGAACGGTTTTCACGCATTTCCCAATAAGGAAGCAGCATTCCGTGAAACATGGCGTGTTTTGAAGCCCGAAGGGAAATTCATCGCTTGCTTTTATATAAAAGGCAAATCCAGGATTACCGATTGGCTTGTAGGAAATATTTTTTTTTTTTTTTTCTGGTTTACGCCTCCTTTTCAAACAGAAGAACAACTGCGGAATATTTTGAACCGCCTATATAAAGCAATCGATTTTCATGTTGATGGGTCAATCGCGTATTTCTGCTGTACGAAATAATTGCTGCAAACAAGTATAAATTGGGGGTTATCACTCCCCTGTCTTTCGAAGAAACACATCTCAAAAGCAGCGGCGGTATGAGACTTCATACCGCCGCTGCTTTCCATATTTACTTCAGTCTTCAGTTTTTCAGGCTGTGGAGCGGAGCCGGGATACGTCCGCCGCGATTGACAAATTCAGTGCTGGACTCCTTGTGCACCGGCATGACCGGCGCGCTGCCCAGCAGGCCGCCCATTTCCACGGTATCCCCCACTTTCTTGCCGGGCGTCGGCAGCAGACGGACAGCGGTGGTCTTATTATTCACCATGCCGATGGCCGCTTCGTCAGCGATGATGGCGGAGATGGTTTCGGCAGGCGTATCGCCGGGAACAGCAATCATATCAAGGCCCACAGAGCAGACACAGGTCATGGCCTCCAGCTTGTCCACACAGAGCGTCCCCGCATTGGCAGCGGCGATCATGCCCTCGTCTTCGCTGACGGGGATAAACGCGCCGGAAAGACCGCCAACGGAGGAAGACGCCATAACACCGCCCTTTTTCACAGCGTCATTCAGCAGTGCCAGCGCCGCCGTGGTGCCGTGGGTGCCGCAGACCTCCAATCCCATTTCCTCTAAGATCCGGGCAACGGAATCTCCAACAGCCGGAGTAGGCGCCAAGCTCAAATCAACAATTCCAAACGGCGTATCCAGCCGCCGGCTGGCCTCCTTGGCAACGAGCTGGCCCATACGGGTGACCTGAAATGCGGTTTTCTTGACGGTTTCCGCCACCACATCCAGCGGCTCTCCCTTGACGGACTGCAAGGCGTGGTATACAACACCGGGGCCGGAAACGCCCACGTTGATAACCTTTTCCGCTTCGCCTACACCGTGAAAAGCACCGGCCATAAAGGGATTGTCCTCCACAGCATTGCAGAATACCACCAGCTTGGCGCAGCCTAATCCGTCCCGGTCAGCCGTTCGTGCGGCGGTCTCTTTGATGATCTGGCCCATGAGCTTCACCGCGTCCATATTGATACCGGCCCGAGTGGAACCGACATTGATACTGGAACAGACCAACTCCGTGCGGTCCAAAGCCTCGGGAATAGAACGAAGCAGCTTTTCATCCGCCAGTGTCATCCCCTTCTGCACCAGAGCCGAATAGCCGCCGATGAAGTTGACGCCACAGGTCTTGGCCGCACGGTCCAGCGCCAGTGCAAACGGAACATAGTCCTCTGCCTCGCTGGCCCCGGCAACCAATGCAATCGGTGTTACGGAGATACGCTTATTGACGATGGGAATCCCAAATTCCCGCTGAATGTCCTCACCCGTTTTTACGAGCTTTTCCGCGTACCGGGTGATTTTTTCATAAATCTTATCACAGGCCCTTTTGGCGTCGGGATCGCAGCAGCTCAAAAGTGAAATGCCCATGGTGATCGTGCGGATATCCAAATGCTGCTGGTCGATCATGGCAATGGTGGAGAGAATTTCCTTTTGATTGAGCATGATCTTCCCTCCTTAAATTCTGTGCATGGCGTCAAAAATTTCTTCCCGCTGAATCCGGATAGACAGCTCCATATCATCGCCAAGAGCCTTCAATGCCTCAGACAGCTTATCAAAGCTGACGTTCGCTGCACCGGCGTCCACTGCCATGACCATTGTAAATTTATTGTTGAGAATCGTCTGGGAAATGTCCAATACATTGACATTCAGCTCCGCCAGTTTGATACACACGGTGGCAATGATTCCCACCTTATCCTTACCGATTACCGTTACGATCGCGTTCATACGTTCCTCCGTTCCGCCGCTTAGCGGCATATATTGTAACTTAAAGAGACACGGGGAGGCTATGTGTTCTCCCCGTGTTCTTTTGATTTTATCAGATATCATCGAAAAATTTCGCGTGAATCGCCCGCACGGCCAAATCAATGTCATCCTCATCCAGAAGAACGGAAACGCGAATTTCAGAGGTGTTGATCATCTGAATGTTGATTCCGGCCTCATACAGCGCCTCGAACATACGGGCCGCCATGCCGCAGTTGGTCATAAGACCCGCGCCGACGATGGAAACCTTTCCGATATGGCTGTCGGTTTCGATATGGTCAAAGCGCAGAGCCTCCTTGTTTTCATTCAGGATGCTTTCGGCATCTTCAAGGTCCTTTTTATGAACGGTAAAGGAAATATCCTTGGTATCCTCGCGGCCGATGGACTGAAGAATGATGTCCACATTGATATTGTGCTTGCTCAGCAGATCAAACACCTGAAACGCAACGCCCGGATTATGCTGCAAACCGATCAGAGCGACCCGGGCAATACTTGTATCCTTTGCCACACCGGCAATAGTGGTTTTTTCCACTTTTGTGACCTCCTTCACTTTTGTTCCGGGTTTCCTTTCCAGACTGGAAAGAACCTCCAAATCTACCCGGAACTTTTTTGCAAGCTCCACGCTGCGGTTGTGGAGCACGCCTGCGCCCTGTGATGCCAGCTCCAGCATCTCGTCATAGGTGATCTCATCCAGCTTTCTCGCGTTGGGGACGATGCGCGGGTCGGTGGTATAAACGCCGTCCACATCCGTGTAAATTTGGCACAAATCGGCCCGAAAGGCCGCTGCCAGTGCCACGGCGCTGGTATCGCTGCCGCCGCGTCCCAGCGTTGTCACATCGCCAAGGCGGTCAACGCCCTGAAAGCCCGTCACCAGTACGATTCGATGTTGGTCAAGCTCCGATTTGATTCGCTCCGTGTCGATTTTCTTGATTCTGGCATCGGAATGGACCTTCGTGGTTTGAATCCCGACCTGCCACGCGGTCAAGGATACACACGGCAATCCCATTGCTTCAAGCGCCATGGCGCACAGGGCAACGGATATCTGCTCCCCGGTGGAAAGCAGCATATCCATTTCCCGCTTGGATGGATGGAGATTGACCTCCTTCGCCTTGGCAATCAGGTCATCTGTTGTGTCGCCCTGAGCAGACAGGACAACAATCACATCATTGCCCTGCAAATAGGTTTCTGCAATAATACCGGCAACATTGCGGATACGCTCCGCGTCCCGCACACTGCTGCCGCCGAATTTTTGTACGATCAAACTCATGGTTGTTCCCTCTCAGCTTCAGATTGCCCCGAAGGGCAGGGTCCACCCCATCATACGCCAAATCAGGCAAATTGGGGAATCAGTCCAGCACCCGCAGACAGGCCGGTGCAGACAGCTTTGCTTTCAGCGCCTGTGCCTCATGGCCTGTTATGTAATCTGTGATGAAAGCGGTACCGGCACTGCTCTCCAACACCTGAGCACCGTGAGGAAGATCCTGCTGAGAAAGGGACGTATCTGTGCGGAAATACCAGCGGTCCTTCAACTCCAAAGGAGAGACAAAGCCCGATTCATCGGGACTCCAGCCAATCTCCGGGCGATGCCGCTGCTCCTGAATGCATTCCATAACATCGGCTACACAGGCAGAAGCCGTCGGCAGTTCACCGGCGCCCTTGCCGCAGAACATGACATCGCCGGTGGCGTTGCCGCGCACAACAACTGCGTTGAAAACGTCATTGACATCGGACACGGGATTTTCCTGAGAAATGAGGTGAGGCGCCACATAAGCGGTCCGATGGCCACCCTCCAGCCGCAGGCAGCGGCCCAGCAGCTTAATTTGATAACCGTGGCGCTGCGCAATTTCCACATCCTTCAGATCCAGCTTGGTGATGCCCTCCATCGGGACCTGATTGGGACTTACCTGATGACCGAAGGCAAGGTCGGCCAGAATGCAGATCTTCCGTCCGGCATCAATGCCCTCAACATCGGCGGTGGGGTCTGCTTCGGCATAGCCCTTTTCCTGAGCCAGCTTCAAAACCTCGGAAAACGGCGCGCCCTCCTTGACCATCTTGGTAAGGATAAAGTTTGTGGTGCCATTCAAAATGCCGTAAATCTCATCAATGCGGTTTGCGGCCATGCACTGCGTCAGCGGGTGCAGAATGGGAATGCCGCCGCCAACACTGGCCTCGAACAAATAGTTGACATGATTTTGCCGTGCCAGTTCCAGCAGCTCACAGCCATGCTCGGCTACCAGCTGCTTGTTGGCAGTAACAACGTGCTTCCCGGCCATAAGGCACCGGCGGGTATAGTCATAGGCTGCGTCCACGCCGCCAATGGTCTCCACAACCACCTGAATTTCACTGTCTGACTCGATCTCACGGAAGTTATCCGTCATAAGCTCCTGATAAGGGCCGCTGCGAAAACGGCGGACCAGTGCCGTTTTAACTGCCATTGGCTGCCCCAGCTTATGCTGAATGGAGTCGGCGTTGGCTTCCACCACCTTTACAACGCCGGTACCGACTGTACCGAGTCCCAGAATTGCAATCTTGATCATAAATCGTTCTCCCCAATCGTTCTCCCCTTATCCGGCCAAAACCTCAAATTTGATCACGTTCTCAAGCCCGGAAACCTCTGCGATCAACTGCTCCAGAGATTTTTCCATATCCGAGGTCTCGGCTGAGATTGTAACAGCGGCACAGCCGTTTGTCGGGATACTCTAGATCGGAAGAGCACACGTCTGAACTCCAGTCACGGCTACATCTCGTATGC
>UQMC01000083.1 GCA_900542115.1 uncultured Oscillibacter sp.
GGAGGAGGTCATGGCGGCGTATATTAAGGCGTGCCGGCATGGCATTTCCTGCGTCAACGCCATCGGCGGCTACAGCCATGAGCCGATGAACGTACTGCATACGGTGATCTCCAGCTATGAAGAAAGCGACATCGTTCATCTGATTTTACAGGTGGACCCCCACGCTATTATCAACGTGCTGCGGACGGAAAATTTCTACGGCGGTTTTTACCGGGCTCCGCTGGATTAAATTATAATCAAATGAGGTATCCGCTTCATGGATATGATCGAAACAAAAAATTTGGCGTTCGCCTATCCGGCGGACGAGGGGGAAATGCAGACCCTTGCGCTGCGCGATGTCAGCGTTTCCATTGAAAAGGGCAGCTTTGTGGTGGTGCTGGGACACAACGGCTCCGGCAAATCCACATTTGCAAAATGCCTCAACGCGGTGCTGCTGCCCTGCGGCGGCAAGGTGTACGTAGAGGGCATGGACACGCAGGACGAAGCCCTGCTTTTGGAGATTCGCCGCCGGGTGGGAATGGTGTTCCAGAACCCGGATAACCAGATCGTTGCCAACGTTGTGGAGGAGGATGTGGCCTTTGCCCCCGAGAACTTAGGCGTCCCGACGGAGGAGATTCGCCGCCGGGTCGATGCGGCGTTGGCAGCGGTGGATATGACCGCGTTTACCACCCATGCGCCGCACCTGCTCTCCGGCGGTCAAAAGCAGCGGGTAGCTATTGCCGGCGTCATTGCAATGGAGCCTGCCTGCATCGTGCTGGATGAGGCCACGGCTATGCTGGACCCCGTTGGCCGGCAGGAGGTTCTCTCCGCCGTGCATAAGCTGAACCGCGAAAAGGGAATTACCGTGGTGCTTATTACTCACCACATCAACGAGGCGGAGGACGCCGACCGCGTGATCGTAATGGATGACGGTCAGGTGGTTTTGGACGGCGGGCCGCGGGAGGTTTTCACGAAGGTGGAGGCTCTGCGCTCCATGGGGCTGACGGTTCCCGACACCATTGACCTGCTGGACCGGCTGCGGCGGGATGGCGTTGCCGTTCCGCCGGATGCTCTGACCGTGGAGGAATGCGCGGATGCCATTGCGGCGGCGCTTGGGAAGAAGTAATGGAGGACAGGGCATTGGAACCGATCATTCAGGTAAAAAATCTGACACATACCTACGGCGCCGGAACACCCTTTCAGCGAAATGCCGTAGACCACATGAGCTTTGAGGTGCAGGAGGGCGAATTTTTAGGAATCATCGGACATACCGGCTCCGGAAAATCCACTCTGATTCAGCATTTGAACGGTCTGCTTCAGCCTACAGAGGGGCAGATATTGCTCCATGGGAAAGATATCTGGGCAGAGCCGAAAAAGATTCGGGACGTTCGCTTCCGCGTGGGACTGGTTTTCCAGTACCCGGAATATCAGCTCTTTGAGGAGACAGTTTACAAGGATATCGCCTTCGGCCCTGCCAATCAGGGAAAAACCGGCGAGGAGCTGGACCATGCCGTGCGGGAGGCTGCTAAACTGGTGGGAATCCGAGATGAACAGCTTGAAAAATCCCCCTTTGAGCTTTCCGGCGGTCAGAAGCGCCGGGTCGCGCTGGCGGGCGTTTTGGCGATGGAGCCGGAGGTTCTGGTGCTGGACGAGCCCACTGCGGGTCTCGACCCGGCGGGCCGTGAAAATCTGATGGCAAATATCCGGGACTATCACCGCAATAAGGGTAAGACGATCATTCTGGTGAGCCACAGTATGGATGAGATTGCACAGAATGTTGATAGGATTTTAGTTCTGAAAAACGCTCATGTATTGATGCAGGGCACACCGGCAGAGGTATTTGCCAGAGGGCAGGAGCTGCTCTCCGCTGGTTTGGATGTGCCGCAGATCACGCGCATTGCCATGGCGCTGAAGGAACGCGGCCTGCCTGTTGACCCGGCCGTTTACACTGCCGATGCATTGGAACGGCAGCTTCTGGCTTTAAGAGGGGAGGGGGCGGAATGCTGAAGGACATTACACTGGGGCAATATTTCCCGGGCAATACCGTGGCACACCGGCTGGACCCCCGCACTAAAATTTTACTGGTCACGCTGTACATCATTGCGCTGTTCAGCGCCAAGGGCCTGCTTGGATACATGGTTATGGCGGCCACGCTGGCCGTGTGCGTGAAAATATCCAAGGTCGGCTTCAAGTCGCTGGTGCGCGGGCTGAAGCCGCTGGTGGTCATTATCGCCTTTACCGGTATCCTGAATATTTTCTTCACACCGGCTGAAACGTATCTTCTGGAATGGGGCATCCTTCGCATTTCGGAAAAGGGCATCCAGAATGCGCTTTTCATGGTTGTCCGCATTATGCTTCTGGTCATGGGTACGTTTTTGATGACCTACACCACCAGCCCCATTCGGCTGACGGACGGATTGGAGTCGCTGCTGGGGCCGTTGAAAAGGCTCCGGGTGCCGGTTCACGAGCTGGCCATGATGATGGCCATTGCTCTGCGCTTTATCCCGACCTTGATTGAGGAAACGGATAAGATCATGTCGGCACAGAAGGCACGAGGCGCGGATTTTGAAAGCGGAAATATCTTTCAAAAGGCCAAGGCCCTTGTTCCAATTTTAGTGCCGCTGTTTATCAGCGCATTCCGCAGGGCCGATGAGTTGGCAACGGCCATGGAATGCCGTTGCTATCATGGCGGCGATGGCCGCACCAAGCTGCACGTTCTGAAATACCAGCGGCGGGACTACGTTGCGCTGGCGGGCGGCGCGGTCATTCTGGCGCTGGTGGTAGTCCTGCGGAGGCTGGGCGCCTAAAAACAGAAAAACTATGTAAACACAAATTCTGTAAAGGGAAAATGCTTTGCGTGAAAGGAGCGGTCTTATGAAGAAAAACTGGCTTCAGATCCTGTCTCTTGCGCTGAATGTGGCGCTTTTGATCACCCTGCTTGTGACCCGGGCGGAGCTGGTGAATACGCGGACGGTCCTGAAAAGCAATTTGGACGGTATCGCGTGGCGGCTTTCCGATATGGATGATCGGATCACGAACCTGTCCGCAAAGCAGCGGGAGCAGACGGAGGATCTGTCGGATTTTTCCTTTGAACCCACCGGTCTTGACCCGGAAAGCCATACGCTGCAAGCCGACATGAGCATCACCCTCCGCCGCTGGACGGCGGACACGGAGGTGGCGCTGCTGATCACCCAGAACGGCCAAACCGCGGAACTGCCCATGACCGGGACGGACGGCGTGTTCGCCACCCCGGTGGGGCTGCCGGTGGAGGATACCGGCGAAGTGTCCTTCGCGGCGAACATCACCGCCGGCGGTCAGACCAGCTGGGAGGAGGTCACCAGTTACAGTGACCTTGCTGTGCTGCTGCCCCTGTCGAATGACAGCAGCGGTTATGGCGATCCCACCTATCGGGGAGGGAGCTTCCAGCTTCAATACGATCTGGGCATCAGAAAGCAGTACGGTACGGAAGTGATCGACCCTGTTTTTCAGGTGCTGAAAAACGGAGAGACCGTCCAGACCCTTCCGGCAAAGATTTCGGAGTCCACCTTCAGCGGTGATCCCGATGTGGTCTACTATACCCTGGCTTCGGAGAATGGCGGCATCGCGGTCTCCTGCCAGCCGGAGGACACTGTGGAGCTGCACCTGCTCTGCCGGGACAGCTTCGGCCTTTCCTATGATTTTACCGTCTGCTCCTATGAGATCGATCAGGATGGGACGATGGCGGAAGAGGTCTGGCCGGTCACAGATCACAACGTGCGCGTTTCCTGGGAAAAATAACACGGCTGATGCCGCTAAAGGAGCCAATATGCGTAATATCGCACTGAAACTGATGTTTAATGGAACGGCCTACCACGGCTGGCAGGTGCAGAAAAACGCGATTACCGTCTGTGAAACGCTGCAAAAGGCGTTGGAGAAGATCACCGGCGCACCGGTGCACCTCACTGGCTGCGGCCGCACGGACGCCGGCGTTCACGCGGAGCGGTACATCGCCAATTTCCGCACGGAGAGCCGCATCCCTCTGGAGCGGCTGCCCTTTGCCATCAACACCCACACGCCGGAGGACATCGCCGTCAGCCAGGCGCTGGAGGTGGCGGAGGATTTCAACGCCATCGGTTCCTGTTTGAAAAAGGAATATACCTACCGCATTTATAATTCCCGAATCAAGAACCCATTTTATGTCAACCGTGCGTATTTTTATCCGAAGCGGCTGGACGAGGGATTTTTGAACCGTGCGGCCCATCAGTTTGTGGGGACGCATGATTTTGCCGCCGTTCGGTCTGTGGGAACGGAGACGAAGACCACCGTCCGCACGATTTACTGGTGTGATGTGAAGCGCAGCGGCGAGCTGCTGGAGCTGAAGGTCTGCGCGGACGGATTTTTGTATAACATGGTACGGGCCATCACCGGGACGGTGCTTTACGCCGCAGAGGGGAAATTTCTGCCGGAGGACATCCCGGCTATTCTGGAAAGCCGGGACAGGACGCTGGCGGGGCCGACTGTCCCGCCCGGCGGACTGTATTTAACGAGACTATGGTACGAGGATGAGCGACTCAATGGCTGATACAACGAATGATATCTGGAATGACCGTGACGGGGAGCGGGAGGCGCCACCGAAGCGGCACATTCTGCGAAATTTTCTGATATTTCTGCTGGTGCTGATTGTGGTGCTGGGCGTTGTGCTGGCAGCCGCATGGCGGGACGGTACAGGCTTTGACGTTCTGCGCCGGTATTTTGCCTATGGTACAGTGTCGGGAGCAGGAGATAAGACCGGTTTTCAGTTTGACGCTGACAACAGCAACCGCTTTGCGGAAATCGGAAACGGCGGACTTGTCATTGTCTCCGACACCTCCATCCGCCTGTTAAGCGCGGATGGCAGTGAGCTTTGGAGCGCCAATATCCAGATGAGCGCCCCCGCGCTGACCAGCGGCGGCGGGCGTGTTGTAGCCTATGACGTAGGCGGAACGGAGTTGTTCGTCCTTGACGGAAACGGCGTGCTGCTGGATCAGACCACGGAGGACCCAATCGTTGCCGCAAATCTCAACGGCAGCGGAATGCTTGCGCTGACAACTGAAGCCAGCGGTACGAAGGGCCATGTGGAGGTGTACAGTGCTGCTCTGCAAAAGCTGTTTGATTTTAACGCCCATCGCCGCTTTGTTGCGGATGCCTGTGTGACGGAGGACGGAAAATATCTGGCCGCTGTGACCATGGGACAGGCGGACAGCGTATTTGTCAGCAATGTTGTGATTTATGATCTGACACAGGAGGACCCCATAGCGGAGTACAGCGTTCAGGACGGCCTGGTTGCCGCCATGCGTGGGAAGGGGAGTCAAATCCTCACGGTTTCAGATACCTGTCTGACCGCCGGAAACGCGGCCGGAGAGATTATTGGGACCTACAGCTATGCCAATGAATTTCTACGGGAATACGATCTGGGCGGTGAGGATTTTGCGGTTCTGCTGCTGAACCGCTACCAGTCCGGCAGTGTAGGCCGGCTGGTCACGGTAGCATCTGACGGAGAGGAGATCGCCAGTCTGGATATTTCCGAGGAGGTCCGTGATATTTCCGCTAATGGCCGGTATCTCTCTGTGCTGTACGCGGACCGCCTTGTGGTTTACAACCGTGACCTTCAAATCTATGCAACGCTGCATGGCCCGGAGCGCACCCGTGATATTCTGACCCGTGATGACGGTTCTGTTTTAATGATTGCAGTGGACTCCGCAGAGATGTTTTTGCCATAACAGGCAGAAATTTTCAGGAAGTTTACAAATTGTTTTCAAGCGGAAAGGTAGGCAAGACCCATGACTCCTGCTATAATAATTGACGTTATCATTGCGGCAATCCTGATTGCCGCAGTGTTGATTGGCGCCCGCAAGGGACTCTTTCTGTCATTGGCGGGAATCATGATTTTTCTGCTGGCTCTGGTGGGTGCAAATATCGGAGCCAAATCCCTGTCCGTTCCATTGGCAGATCAGCTTACACCCAAAATTCAGGAACGAATTGCAGTGCGCGTTGAGGATACGCTGCAGGAAAAAAATCAGCAAAGCAACGAGAGCTTGGAGCAAATGCTGCCTGACAGTCTGAAAAGCATTCTGGAGCATACCGGGCTGCTGAATAAGCTGAAAGATGTTCTTGGGCAGAGTACCAAGGGGACGATTGCTGAGATCAGCAGTGCCATTGCCGCTGCGATAGCCCGTGAGCTTGCGGAGACATTTTTGTACGGTATTTTATTTCTGTTGCTGTTTTTGGCACTTTTAGTGCTTTTGTGGCTGGCGGCACGGGGCATCAACCTGCTATTGAAGCTGCCGGTTCTCAGCGGCATGAACGCTCTGGGCGGCGGAATCGTGGGGCTGGTGCAGGGAGTGCTGATTGTTGGCCTTTTGATCTGGCTGGCGCCCAGATTGGGAATAGAGCTGCCGACAGACGGAAGCTATCTGCTGCGTTTGTTCTCGGCAGTGCTTCGGTAAAAAATACGCCGATTACGAAACATTTTCCGCCGGTTTGGTAGGGCGGTACGGAGGTAATTATGCAGCCTACACTTTGTTCCAGATGTAAAAAGAATATTGCCACGGTTTTTATTACCCGGATGGAGGGCGATAAGACCGTCAACGAGGGTCTGTGCCTGAAATGTGCGAAGAACCTTGGTCTGCCGCAGGTCAATGACATGATGCAGCGTATGGGCATCACGGACGACGACTTGGACAATTTGAATAACGAAATGATGCAGGCCATGGATTCCATCGAAAACGCGGAGGAGCTTCCCGGCGGCGATACGGATGAGGAAGATGCCGGAAAAACGGCGACGTTCCCATTTCTGAACCGCCTGTTCAATAACGGCGGCGAGCCGCCTACACCCACCGGTGAGATCTCCACGGATGATCATGCCGACCGCCGGGAGAAGCGGGAGGGGAAGCCCTCCGGCAAGCGCAAATTTTTAGAGGGCTACTGCATCTCCCTGAACCGCAAGGCCAAGGAGGGAAAGCTGGACCCTGTTATCGGCCGCGCCGAGGAGATCGAGCGGGTCATCCAAATTCTGAATCGCCGGCAGAAGAACAATCCCTGCCTCATCGGCGAGCCGGGCGTTGGCAAGACCGCTATTGCCGAGGGTCTGGCCCAGCGCATCGTGGCGGGGAATGTGCCCTATAAGCTGCGGGAAAAGGAGGTCTATCTGCTGGACCTGACCGCGCTGGTGGCCGGAACGCAGTTCCGTGGCCAGTTTGAGCAGAGAATGAAGGGACTGATCGACGAGGTCAAAAAGCTGGGGAACATCATCCTCATGATTGATGAGATTCACAATATCGTGGGGGCCGGAGATGCCGAGGGCAGCATGAATGCCGCCAATATTCTCAAGCCGGCGCTGAGCCGCGGCGAGATTCAGGTCATCGGTGCGACAACGTTCAATGAGTATCGGAAGTCCATTGAAAAGGACAGCGCATTGGAGCGCCGTTTCCAGCCGGTAACGGTCAATGAGCCATCTATTGAAGATTCTATCAAGATTTTGAAGGGACTTGCCCCGAATTACGAGGCGTATCATGGTGTCAAAATCTCCGATGGGATTTTACGTCAGGCTGTGCTCCTGAGCGAACGCTACATCACTGACCGCTATCTGCCCGACAAGGCCATCGACCTGCTGGACGAAGCCTGCGCCTGCTGCAATCTGGCCCACCCGGTCATTTCCGAGTATCTTGGGATGCAGAAGGAGCTAGATGCCCTCAAGCAGGAAGAAGCCGAGATGGAGAATGCGGATGTGAACGAGCCCATCGACTACGAGCGCGTGGCCGAGCGCAAGACCCGCATTGCAAAGCTCGAAGCCGACCTGCCCGCAAAGCAGGCTGCTGCCAGCGAGATCCAGGTGACCATGGACGATGTGGCCAAGGTCATCGAGCTGTGGACCGGCATCCCGGCGGTGAAAATCCGCGAGACCGAGTTCGCGAAGCTGGCAAACCTTGAGGGCGAGCTGAAAAAGAAGATCATCGGGCAGGACGAGGCCGTGCATCTGGTGGCGCAGGCCATCAAGCGCAGCCGCGCCGACCTTTCCGGCCGCCGCCGTCCCGCAAGCTTCATCTTTGTGGGCCCCACCGGCGTGGGCAAGACCGAGCTGGTCAAGCAGCTGGCAAATCAGCTGTTCGACGGCCCGGACCCGCTCATTCGTCTGGACATGAGCGAGTATATGGAAAAATACGCGGTGTCCCGCATGATCGGTTCGCCTCCGGGCTATGTGGGCTACGAGGAGGCCGGTCAGCTCACCGAGAAGGTGCGCCGCCGCCCCTACAGCGTGGTGCTGTTCGACGAAATCGAAAAGGCGCACCCGGATGTCATGAACATTCTGCTGCAGATTCTGGACGAGGGCAAGATCAACGATGCGCAGGGCCGCACGGTGGATTTTTCCAACACGGTCATCTGCATGACCTCCAACGCCGGCAGCAGCGACCAGAGCACCGGTGGGCTTGGCTTCAACAAGAGCGAGGAACAGCTCAGCGAGGAAAAGACCCGCAAGGCGCTGGCCCAGTTCCTGCGGCCTGAGTTCCTTGGCCGCGTGGATGAAGTGATCGCCTTCAAGCCGCTGAGCCAGCAGACGCTGGAGGGCATCGCGGCCCTGATGCTGGACGAGTACAAGCCCGGCATGGAGGCCAAGGGCATCGCTTACAGCTACACCCCGGCAGCGCTCAAGGCACTGGTGCAAAAGAGTCAGGGCGGCAAGTTTGGTGCGCGCGATTTGCGCCGCGTGATCCGCAAGGCGGTGGAAGACCCCGCCGCCGAGCGACTGATCGACGGCACGCTGGCTTCCGGCGGCACCCTTGTGGTGGATACCGATGAAAACGGCGAGATCATCTTGAAGTAAACAAAGAGAAAGCCCCTGCATCCGTTTTGGAATGCAGGGGCTTTTCCTCTGTTCAGTGCTGTACGGCAAACTGGAACTTGTCGGGGCAGCATAAACCCTCTCAGTCAAAGCCTGACGGCTTTGCCAGCTCTCCCGAAGGGCGAGCTCTTTGCAGCTGACGGAAAGCACCTATAAAGCTCCCCCTGAGAGGAAAGACTTCCCCCGGCCGGGGGAAGATGTCACCGCAGGTGACAAAAGGAGGAATCTGGACGCGAAGCGGCCTGAGAGGGTTTCTGTACTTGCAAACGCGAACTTGTCGGGGCGAGGCCCCTCCATCTTGCTAACGCAAGACCGTTCGGTCGCTTAAAAGCCCCACTGGGGCTTTCATTGCTCCGCTG
>UQMC01000084.1 GCA_900542115.1 uncultured Oscillibacter sp.
CTCCCCGGCGTCATTGAGATGGGTGGCGGTGCCGTGGGCGTTGATGTAGCCCACCTGCTCCGGAGAAACGCCGCCGTCGGTCAACGCCATGGCCATGGCCTTGGCACCGCCGCTGCCGTCCGCAAGGGGAGCGGTGATGTGGTGAGCGTCGCAGGTAGCGCCGTAGCCCGCCACCTCGGCGTAGATCTTGGCCCCCCGGGCCTTGGCGTGCTCCAATTCCTCCAGGAGCAGCACGCCCGCGCCCTCGCCCATGACGAAGCCGCTGCGCTCCGCGTCAAAGGGGATGGAGGCCCGATTGGGGTCCTCCGTCTGGGTCAGGGCCTTCATGGAGGTGAAGCCGCCGATGGCCAGCGGCGTAATGGCCGCCTCCGTGCCGCCGCAGAGCATTCCGTCCGCGTAGCCGTCACGGATATAGTGGAACGCATCGCCTACGGCGTTAGTGCCGCCGGCGCAGGCCGTCACCGGACAGGAGCACATTCCCCGGAAGCCCGAATCAATGGCTACCTGTCCCGCCGCCATATTGCAGATGGCGGTGGGAACATAGAATGGTGACACCCGGTCAAAGCCCTTTTCCAATCCCCGGCTGTGCTCCGCCTCGGTGATGGCCTGTCCGCCGATGCCGCTGGAGAGGATCACGCCGCAGCGGTCGGGGTCTGCCTGTTCCGCGGAGAACCCGGCGTCGGACAGGGCCTCCCGGGCCGCCGCCACGGCAAACTGCGTAAAGCGCCCCATGCGCTTTGCCTCCTGCCGACCCAGCAGCGCCTCGGGGGCAAAGCCCCTGACCTCCGCCGCCAGTTTGACCTTCTGCGCGGAGGCGTCATACTGCGTGATGTGTCCGACGCCGCACACACCGGCCTTAACGGACTGCCAGCTCTCCGCCGCCGTTAAACCGATGGGTGTCACGGCCCCAATGCCGGTAATTACCACTCTGCGCTGTTCCATGTCGCGTTCCTCCTCACATACTCATGCCGCCGTCAACGGCCAAAACCTGCCCGGTGATGTAGCCCGCGTCCTCACCCGCTAAAAAGGCCACGGCCTTCGCCACATTTTCCGGCGTTCCCATGCGGCCCATGGGAATGGAGCCGAGGGCGGCGTTTTTGGCGGATTCCGTCAGGGCGGCGGTCATATCCGTGTCGATAAAGCCGGGGGCCACGGCGTTGACGGTGATGTTCCGTCCCGCCAGCTCCTTGGCGAGGGATTTGGTCATACCGATGACGCCCGCCTTACTGGCGGCGTAGTTCACCTGACCGGCGTTGCCCCGCAGTCCTACCACGCTGGAGAGATTGACAATGCGGCCATAGCGCTGCCTTACCATCTGGCGGGCCACAGCCTTCATGCAGAGGAACGCGCCCTTGAGATTGGCGGCGATGACGGCGTCGAAATCCTCCGGCTTCATCATCATGAGCAGGCCGTCCCTTGTGATGCCTGCGTTGTTCACCAGAATGTCGATGCGGCCAAAGGTTTTGAGGGCGGCGTCCATCAGGGCCTTCACCTCGTCCTCTTTCGACACGTCGCACCGGATGGCCACGGCCTTGGCTCCAAGGGACTCGCAGGCGGCAACGGTCTCATTGGCCGCCACTTCGTTGCCCGCGTAGCAGAGCACCACATTGGCTCCGCCCCGGGCCAGTTCCAGACAGATTGCCCGGCCCAGTCCCCGGCTGCCGCCGGTGACGACCGCTGTTTTCTCAGAAAAATTCATAGCGATGTTCCTTTCAGAGTTTCCGTCAGCTGTTCCAGTTCCGCCGCGGTCTCCACGGCGTACACCGGCAGCTCCGGGACGGTTTTCTTCACAAAGCCGCTGAGGGCCTTGCCCGGGCCGATCTCCACCAGCGCGTCCAGCCCCATGGCGGCCATGCGGCGGAGGGAATCCTCCATGTAGACGCTGCTCTGCACCTGCCGCACCAGCAGCTCCGGGATGGCAGCGCCATCGGGACGCTCCGCGCCCAGACAGTTGAAGATCACGGGGATCTGCGGCTCCCGGAACTCCACGGTGCGGAACCGTTCCGCCAGCGCGTCCCCGGCGGGGGCCATGAGGGGGGTGTGGAAGGGGCCGCTGACCTTCAGGGGCAGGCAGCGGCGGGCGCCTTTTTCCTTTGCCAGAGCCGCCGCGGTCTCCACGGCGGCCTTTTCGCCGCCGAGGACCAGCTGGCCGGGGCAGTTGTAGTTTGCGATGACCACGCAGCCGTGGGCGGAGGCCTCGTCACAGGCCTCCTGCAAGGCCGCCCGGTCCAGCCCCAGCACCGCTACCATGGCAGAGGGCCGTCCGGCTGCGGCTTCCTCCATGGCTTTGCCGCGGAAGGCCACCAGCTCCACGGCGGTGTCGGCGTCAAAGACCCCGGCGGCGTGGAGGGCGGAATACTCGCCCAGAGAGAGCCCGGCGGCAGCGGCGGGGACGATGCCCCGCTCCGCCAGCAGCGCGGTCATGCCTGCGGCGAAGGCCACCATGCAGGGCTGGGTATAGCGGGTCTGATTCAGAACGCCCTTCGCATCGGTGAAGGAGACCTCCTTCAAATCGAAATCCACCTGCTCTGCCGCCCGGTCCAATACGCTTCGGAACGCCGGACAGGTCTCATATAGATCGGCCCCCATTCCGGGGTGCTGGCTGCCCTGTCCGGCATATAAAAAGCCCAATTTCATTGTGCGCTTCTCCATTCCTCCACGATCCGGGCCATTTCGGCGGGGACTGTGGACAGTGTTTTGATCTCACCGGCGTTTTCGCCGCAGAAAAACAGACCGTTTTCCCAGTCGCCGTTCCGTGCGGCGATCAACGCCTTGGAAATACAGTAGGGCGCGTTTTTCCCGTCACAGGTGGTGATGCACCGCATACACCGCTCCGGCGGCGGCTGTGTCCCGGTCTCCACCCGGCGAATAAGCGGACTGCAGAGCGCCCGTCCGGGCATTCCAACAGGACTTTTCACAAGGGTGATATCACTGGCCTCGGCTGCAATCAGCCGCTCCTTATACGCACGGCTGGCATCGCACTCCTTCGTTACGATAAAGCGGGTGGCAAACTGCGCCCCGGCGGCACCCTGACGCATATATGCGGCCATTTCGGCGCCGTTTTTCACGCCGCCGGCCACAAAGACCGGGATGTCCCGCCCGGCTCTGTCCCGAAAGGGCGCAAGGGCCTCCAGCACCTCCGGCAAAAGCACGGAAAGCGTGGGCGGCTTTTCCAACTCCTGCCGCGAAAAGCCCAAATGCCCTCCGGCGCCAGGACCCTCTAAAATCAGGAAATCCGGAATACGGCCATAATGCCGGTCCCACAGCTTACAGATGAGACCCGCCGCCCGGCCGCTGCTGACGATGGGTGCCAGCGCGGCGCGACTCTCCGACACCTCCGCCGCCAACGCGGGCAGGTCCCGAGGCAGACCCGCGCCGCAGACGATGGCATCCGCCCCCGCCCGAAGGGCGGTACGAACGCTGTCGGCATACTGCGTGGTGGCCACCATGGCGTTGACGGCTACTAATCCCGCACCGTTGGCCATTTCCTTTGCGCGGCGCACCTGACGCGCCAGCGCCCGGAGATTGGCTTCAAAGGGATTTGTTTCAAAATCCGGCTCGGCAAAGCCGCACATGGCGGTGGAGATCGTCCCCATGCCGCCGCAGGCGGCAACCGTTCCGGCCAGTCCGTCCAGACTGACGCCAACGCCCATGCCGCCCTGAAGAATCGGCAGCGGCAGCGTTTTGTCCCCAATCGTTACCGCCATGCTTCCTCCGTAGAATGCAGCACGGCGCGGCTCCCATTGTACAGCTCCTCAAAAATCTGTCGCACGGGCTTGATCTCATGGAGCATACCGGCTACCTGTCCCGCCATAACGCTGCCGTGCTCCGTATCTCCCTCGAACACCGCGCGGCGCAGACCGCCCAGCGTTACGCGCTCCAGCTCCTCCAGCGTGGCCCCATGCTTTTCCAGCGCCAGATACTCCCGGGCCATTTTGTTTTTCAGCACCCGGACAGGTCCGCCGATGGAGCGGCCGGTCACGGTGGTATCGCTGTCCTTCGCTTTCAGGATGGCCTGCTTATAATTTTCATGAATCGGGCATTCCCGGCTTGCCAGAAGACACGTTCCCACCTGAATGCCGCAGGCCCCCAGCGCCAGCGCCGCCGCAGCCTGACGTCCGTCGGCAATGCCGCCGGCGGCGATCACCGGGACGTCCACCGCGTCAATGACCTGCGGCACCAGCGCTATAGTGGTCATCTCGCCCACATGACCGCCGGACTCCGTCCCCTCAGCAATGATGGCGTCCGCCCCCTGACTGACCAGACGCCGGGCCAGAACCGCGGCCGCCACCACCGGGAGCACCTTGATACCGGCTTCCTTCCACATGGGGATATACTTGCCGGGACTGCCCGCACCGGTGGTCACCACCCGGACGCCCTCCTCCACGATGATCTGTGCCATTTCATCCGCGCAGGGGTTCATCAGCATCAGGTTCACGCCGAAGGGCTTGTCCGTCAGGCGCTTGCAGATATGAATCTGCTCCCGGAGCAGATCCGCCTCCAGCATTCCGCCGGTGGCGATGACGCCCAGTGCGCCGGCATTGGAGCAGGCGGCGGCAAATTCGCCTGTGGCAATATTCGCCATACCGCCCTGAATAATGGGGAACTCCGTTCCCAGCAGCTCACTTAGTTTGATCATAGAAAGGCTCCTTATCGGAAGAATCGGCTCACGCCAGCTCAAGGACCGCGCCGCCCCATGTGAGGCCGCCGCCGAAGGCGACCGTCAGCAAACGGCTGCCGGGGCCGATGCGCCCCTGCTCATACAGCTCGCTGAGCACCAGCGGCACGCTGGCAGCGGCCGTGTTTCCGTAATGGTCGATATTTTTATAGTATTTTTCCGGCGGGATACGGTACTTCCGCACCGCCAGATCAATGATGCGGGCATTGGCCTGATGGAACACAAAGAAATCGATGTCCTCCGCAGTCAGTCCCGCCTTTGCCAACACGGCGTCCATACAGGCAGGAACGGTCTCCACCGCAAATTTGAATACCTGCGTCCCCTCCATGGAGAGGACGTTGGGCTCCCCCCGTCCAAGCCCCGGCAGACGCAGCAGCCGGTCATCTCCCCGGCTCCCCAGAACAGCGCCGATGGCGGGCCAGCCCTCCCGGCATTCCACCACGGCGGCAGCCGCTCCGTCCCCAAAGAGAATGCAGGTGCCGCGGTCCGTCCAGTCCACCACCCGGCTCAGCGCCTCCGCGCCCACCACAAGCCCGAATTTCCGGGGGGAGGCGTTCAGCAGGCACTCCATGGTGTGCAGCGCGTAGATAAAGCCGGTGCAGGCGGCGTTCAAATCAAAGCAGGGCGTGTCCTCCGGCATTCCCAACTCCCGCTGGAGCATACAGGCGGCGGAGGGCACAATGGTATCCGCCGAAACCGTGGCCACAATGCAGGCGCCGATGTCCGCCGGGGTGATCCCGGCCTGCGCCAGCGCCCGCCGTGCGGCAGTCACGCACAGCTCGGTGTGCGTTTCCTCTGTGCAGCGGCGGCGGCTGCGGATTCCCGTCCTGGCCGTGATCCACGCATCACTGGTGTCCACTGTTTTTGCAAGGTCATCATTGGTGACGCTTTGGGCCGGGACACAGCGGCCCAGCCCACGAAGCTTGATTCCGTTCATGTGTTCTCCTTCCCCCGGCCCATGGCGCGAAATTTCCGGCAGCGCTGCTCCGCCAGAGCCGTTCCGCTCTCCTTCAGCAGCGGTGTCAGTTCCCGCAGCAGCACCCGGTCCATACTCCGCAGCATTTCCCCATGGTTTGTCTGCGCGCCGCCCTCCGGCTCGCGGATGATTCCATCGATGATTCCCAGCTTTTTCAGCTCCGGTGCGGTGAGCCGCATCAGTTCAGCCGCTTCACCGGCGCGGTGGGCATCCTTCCACAAAATTGAGGCAAAGCCCTCCGGGGACAAAATAGCGTATACAGCGTTTTCCAGCATCAGCACCCGGTTCGCCACGGCCAGCGCCAGCGCGCCGCCGCTGTTGCCCTCTCCGGTGACCACGGCAATGACCGGCACAGTGAGGCGGCTCATCTCAAAGAGGTTTCGTGCAATGGCCTCGCCCTGACCGCGTTCCTCAGCCTCAAGGCCGGGATAGGCCCCAGAGGTATCAATAAACGTAAAAATGGGGCGGTGAAATTTTTCCGCCTGCTTCATCAGCCGCAGCGCCTTGCGGTAGCCCTCCGGCCCCGGCATTCCGAAATTGCAGTTGAGGTTTTCCTCCAAGTCCTTGCCCTTTCGGGTCCCGATGACCGTGACAGGCCGCCCGTGGAACAGGGCGATGCCGCCTAAAATGGCGGGGTCCTCCCGGCAGGCCCGGTCTCCCCGCTGCTCAAAGAAATCGGTGAACAGTCCGTCAATATAGTCCGTGATATTGGGCCGCTGGGGATGGCGGGCCAGCGCCACCCGCTCCGCGGCGGTTTTCTCAGCCATGGCGTTCTCCTTTCCCGTGGAGCTTCAGCAGACGGATGAGGGTGTCCCGCAGGTCCTTTCGGGGGATCACCGCGTCCACAAAGCCGTGCTCCATCTGAAACTCCGCCCGCTGAAAGCCCTCCGGCAGGGTCTCGCCGATGGTCTGCTGAATGACGCGAGGTCCGGCGAAGCCGATAAGCGCACCGGGTTCGGCCAGAATAATGTCTCCTAACGAGGCAAAGCTGGCGGTGACGCCGCCGGTGGTGGGGTCCGTGAGAACGGAGATGTACAGCAGTCCCTTTTCCGAAAACCGGGCCAGAGCCGCGCTGGTTTTCGCCATCTGCATGAGAGACAAAATGCCCTCCTGCATCCGCGCCCCGCCGCTGGCGGCAAAGAGGATCAGGGGCAGCTTGTTTTTCCCGGCGTACTCGATGGCCAGCGTCAGCTTTTCTCCTACGGCGGCGCTCATGCTGCCCATGAGAAAGCGGCTGTCCAGCACGCCTACCACGCAGCGGCTGCCACCGATAGTTCCCACCGCCGTAACAGCGGCTTCGTTCATGCCGGTTTTCCGGCGGGCAGCGTCCAGCTTGGCACCGTAGCCGGGAAAATGCAGCGGGTCATTTGACATCAGCTTCTCGTTCAGCTCCCGGAAGGAGCCGGAATCCAGTACACTGCTGAGGCGGTAATACGCCCCCATGGGGAAGTGATAGCCGCACAGAGGGCAGACGGACAGTGCCGCTGCTACAGCGCGACGCTCACTTTCCCCGCCGCACTGCGGACAGGTGCACAGTCTTTCGCCGGGGACATAATTTTCCCGCATGGCCTTCATGGCCAGCAGCCTTGCCCGGCGCTTTGCAAAAATCGTTTCCATTTACACTCCTCGGTGTCCGTCCACCCGGCGGCTGAAGTCCAGCAGCTCCGGCAGGCTCCGGTCCAAAAATGCAGTGGTACAGCTTCCTCGGACAAAGGCCGGGTGGAACAGCACCTCATAGGAAAGCTCCGCATTGGTGGGAAAGCCCTCCAGCGCGAACTCCTCCAGACAGCGGCGCATCCTGCGGATGGCCTCCAGCCGGGTCGGAGCGTGGACCATGACCTTGGCCGCCAAGGAATCGTAGTAGGGCAGCAGCGTACAGCCGTTATACAATGCGGAATCCACCCGGACGCCGGGGCCGCCGGGGAAGTGGAGAAACTCCACCCTTCCGGGACAGGGACGGAAATCCGCCGCCGGGTCCTCGGCATTGATGCGGCACTCAATGGCGTGACCGGTAAGCGTCACATCCTCCTGCCCCATATCCAGCGGCAGGCCGGAGGCAATGCGGAGCTGCTGGCGTACCAAATCCACGCCGGTAACAAGCTCCGTAATGCCGTGCTCCACCTGAATGCGGGTGTTCATCTCCATGAAATAAAAATGCGTCCCATCGGCATCCAGCAGAAATTCCACGGTCCCGGCCCCTTCATAATGTACGGCCTGTGCCGCCCGCACGGCGGCATCGCCCATCTTTGCGCGCAGTGCCGGTGTCAGGCACCGGGCCGGGGCCTCCTCGATGAGCTTCTGGTTGCGGCGCTGGATGGAGCAGTCCCGGTCGCCCAGATGGATGACATGGCCCTGCCGGTCCGCCAAAATCTGAAATTCAATATGCCGGGGCTCCAGCACCAGCTTTTCAAGATACATTTCATCATTGCCGAAGCAAGCCTTTGCCTCCGCCCGCGCGGCGGCATAGGCGTCCGGCAGAGTGTCGGCGCTGTCACAGCGGCGGATACCCCGTCCGCCGCCGCCTGCGCTGGCCTTCAGCAGCACAGGATAGCCCACCCGCTCCGCAGCGGCCAGAGCGTCCTCTACGGAGTTCACCGGGCCATCGGAGCCGGGCGTTACCGGGACACCGGCAACGCGCATCAGCTCCCGCGCGGCGGATTTGGAACCGGCCCTCCGAATGGAATCCCCAGAGGGACCAATGAACGTGATGCCGTTTTCCCGGCAGGCGTCGGCAAAGTCGGCGTTTTCGGACAAAAAACCGTAGCCGGGATGCAGACTGTCGCAGCCGGTGGCCAGTGCGGCGGAGAGCAATGCGTTTTCATTGAGATAGCTGTCCGCCGCCCGGGCGGGACCAATACATACGGACTGCGTTGCCAACTGCACAGGCAGCGCCTCGGCGTCCGCCTGTGAATAGGCCGCCACAGTTTCGATTCCCAGCTCCCGGCAGGCCCGCAGCACCCGGAGGGCAATTTCCCCCCGGTTGGCAATCAGTACCCGCTTCAGCATGGCTGATACCCGAACAGCGCTTCGCCGAAGGAGACCAGCGCGCCGTTTTCCTTTAGTACCGCCGTGATCTCGCAGTCACAGGGGGCGGGAAGCTCACTCATCATTTTCATGGCCTCTATCAGGCACAGGGTATCACCCTTTTTCACCCGATCCCCCACCTTGACAAACGGCGGCTGGTCCGGAGAGGGCGCGGTGTAAAACGTCCCCACCATAGGCGCGGTGACAGTTTCCCCCGCCGGTGCCTGCGGCTGCGTAGGAACCGCCGCGGCAGCAGGTGCGGCCGGGACAGCGGGTGCCGCGGCACAGGGCCGCTCCAGCTCAATGGTAAATTCCTGCGTGGACAGCTTCATTTTTCCAAGGGAGCTGCTCTCAAAGCAGGACAGTAATTCTTTCAATTCCTGATTGGTCATGGAATATCCTTTCCTTTGAAACCAGATCGGAAGAGCGTCGTGTAGGGAAAGAGT
>UQMC01000085.1 GCA_900542115.1 uncultured Oscillibacter sp.
TATCAAAGTTCCCGAAGTGACGAGTGCTTTTACAGCTGGTGTCAGGAATCAGGTTTCTTTGAGTACTTTATCCATTAATGTGGATGTGTCTACAGCCGCACGTATTAGTCCGGTAGGAGATGCTCCTGCAATGGGGACCTTTCCGGCAGGCGTTTCGTCTATCTCCGGTGCGGCAGGGGCGGGATGCGTCAGGCTGATGGCACGGCCCTTGCCCGCGCCAATCTCAATGACGCCGAGATCCGCCAGCTTTTTCAGATGGAAGTGGACGGTAGACGGGGACTTCAGCCCTACGGCCTCGCCAATCTCCCGGACAGAGGGGGGATAGCCCTGTTCATGGATGCAGGCGGCGATGTAATCGTAAATTTTCTGCTGCATATTGGAGAGCATGAATGTACCTCCTGACCGGCGCTGCCTGACAGGCCGGGAATTTTCTGGCATCAGTATAGCATAATAGAACCGAAAATGCAAACATTTGTTCTATACACTGGCAAAATTTTTGCCAAGAGAAAAGAGTGCGGACATTTTGAAATTTGTACTTGAAATGGTACACGGATTGTGGTATGATTTCATTCTGTAAAATGATTTCCTGTGCCTGTACGCACGAATGAATGTTGGAGGTTTTCCATTATGAAACTTGCTGTTACGATTTTACAGTTGCTTTGCGGTCTGGCGATCATTCTGATCGTGCTGTTCCAGTCCGGCAAGAGCGAGGGCCTGTCCGGCGCCATCGGCGGCGTGGCTGATTCCTTCCTTGCCAAGAACAAGGCTCGGACCATTGATGCTAAGCTGGCCCGCGCGACCAAGTGGTTCGGCGCGGTGTTTCTGGTGCTCACTATGGCGCTGCTGATCATGAACTGATTTTTACTTAAAAAAGAGCGTGCGTAGATTTTCTACGCACGCTCTTTTTTCCATGTAAAACGGTACATAATGCGGCAGCAAAATCAGCGCCGGGATACGGAAATTTCACGGTTTTACATAAGCGACAGTTTTTCCAAAAAAATTTGTCGCTTTTAACGAGAGGCTTTTCCTTGCCTTTCTTTCAAGGCTGCGTTATAATTTTCACATAGTATCAGTGATAAAAGGCTCCGAGAGCGCAACAGGGGAGGTCTCCCGCTGTTGCATTTCTTTGAGTGCTGTTGTTAAAAGTCTGACAATGGTGTTTCACGGGTACGTTCATTCGTATTGCTTACTTCGGGTCAGGGAACCCTTTGGCACCCTCCCGGGGGACTGTAATAACCGAACAAGAAATTGTAGGAGGATCGAATCATGGATTTTCATCTGACAAACGAGCAGCAGATGCTCCGCAAGATGTACCGGGAATTCGCCGAGAACGAGGTCAAGCCTCTGGCTGAGGAGATCGATGAGGAAGAGCGCTTCCCCATGGAGACCGTCGAGAAAATGGCGAAGCTGGGCATGATGGGCATCTACTTCCCCAAGGAGTACGGCGGCGCCGGCGGCGATGTTCTGTCCTATGCCATGTGCGTGGAGGAGCTGGCCAAGGTCTGCGGTACAACTGCTGTTATCGTTTCTGCACACACCTCTTTGTGCTGCGCTCCCATTTTTGAGAACGGCACCGAGGAGCAGAAGAAGAAGTATCTGCCCGACCTGCTGAGCGGCCGCAAGATCGGCGCCTTCGGCCTGACTGAGCCCAACGCCGGTACCGACGCTTCCGGCCAGCAGACCACCGCTGTCAAGAACGAGAATGGTGACTATGTCCTCAACGGCAGCAAGTGCTTCATCACCAACGGCAACGTGGCCGATACCTTCGTGGTGTTCGCCATGACCGATAAGACCAAGGGCAACCACGGCATTTCCGCCTTCATCGTGGAAAAGAGCTTCCCCGGCTTCTCTACCGGCAAGCACGAGAAGAAGATGGGCATTCGCGGCTCCTCCACCTGCGATCTGATCTTTGAGGACTGCGTAGTTCCCAAGGAGAATCTGCTGGGTAAGGAAGGCAAGGGCTTCAAGATTGCCATGCAGACGCTGGATGGCGGTCGTATCGGCATCGCCTCTCAGGCTCTGGGTCTGGGCGAGGGCGCTGTCAACGAGGCCATTAAGTATACGCAGGAGCGTGTTCAGTTCGGCCGCCGCCTGAGCCAGTTCCAGAACACCCAGTTCCAGCTGGCCGATATGCACACCCGTATGCAGGCCGCGCAGTATCTGGTGTATGCCGCCGCTATGAAGAAGCAGAACCATGAGGATTACTCCATGGACGCTTCCATGGCCAAGCTGTTTGCCGCTGAGGCCGCTTCCGATGTGACCCGCCGCGCCGTGCAGCTGTTCGGCGGCTACGGCTACACCCGTGAGTATCCCGTGGAGCGCATGATGCGCGACGCCAAGATCACCGAGATCTATGAGGGTACTTCTGAGGTCCAGCGCATGGTTATTTCCAGCCGCTTGGGCGTGAAATAATTTAAGGAGGTAAAGGTTAAAATGAAAATTATTGTTTCTATTAAGCAGGTTCCCGATACCTCCGGCAAGGTCGCTGTCAACCCCGATGGTACGCTGAACCGTGCTTCCATGCAGACCATCACCAACCCCGATGACATGAATGCTCTGGAGGCCGCCCTGAAGATCAAGGACGCCACCGGCTGCCCGGTCACCGTTGTCACCATGGGCCCCCCTCCCGCCGCCGGTATGCTGCGTGAGGCGCTGGCTATGGGCGCTGACGAGGCCTATCTGGTTTCCGCCCGCGAGTTCGGCGGTTCCGATACTTACGCTACCTCTCAGATTCTGGCTGCCGCCATCAACAAGATCGGCGTGGAGAAGGACGATGTTGTGCTGTGCGGCCGTCAGGCTATCGACGGTGATACCGCGCAGGTCGGCCCCCAGATCGCCGAGAAGCTGCATCTGCCCCAGGTTACCTACGCCGCCGACATCCAGAAAGATGGCGATACCATTACCGTCAAGCGTATGCTGGAGGACGGTTACATGACCATCAAGGTCCACACCCCCTGCCTGCTGACCTGCATCAAGGAGCTCAACGAGCCCCGTTACATGAGCGTCGGCGGCGTGTTTGAGGCTTATTCCAAGCCCTTGACCACGCTGGGCTATGAGGACCTGAAGGACGATCCCCTGATCGACGCTACCACCATCGGCCTGAAGGGCTCTCCCACCAACATCTTCAAGAGCTTCACGCCTCCCCAGAAGGGTGCCGGCATGATGCTGGAGGGTGCTGACAAGGCCACCTGCGAAAAGCTGGCCGGCATTCTGGCCGCCAAGCACATCATCTGAGAAAGGGGATAGAAGAATTATGTCTAACTTCAACAGTGCTGATATCGCTGCTTTCAAGGATGTATGGGTGTTCTGCGAGCAGCGTGAGGGCAAGCTGATGCCCACCGATTTCGAGCTGATCTCCAAGGGCCGCGACCTGGCCAACGAGCTGGGCGTGAACCTGTGCGGTCTGCTGCTGGGCGGCGAGGGCATTGAGTCCGCCGCTAAGGAGCTGGGCGGCTACGGCGCCGACAAGGTCATTGTCTGCGAGAGCCCCCTGCTGGCTACCTACACCACCGACGCCTACGCCAAGGTCATCTGCGACGTGATCGAGGACCTGAAGCCCGAGGCGTTCCTGATCGGCGCCACCAACATCGGCCGTGATCTGGGCCCCCGCTGCGCGGCCCGTCTGCACACCGGCCTGTGCGCTGACTGCACCCACCTGGACGTGGATGTTCCCAACTACATCCAGTTCCTGCGTGAGAGCTCCACGCTGGACGTGGACTCCATGAAGTGGGATATGGAGGACCGCAACCTGAAGATGACCCGTCCTGCTTTCGGCGGTCACCTGATGGCTACCATCATCTGCCCCCGCTTCCGTCCCTGCATGGCTACTGTCCGTCCCGGCGTTATGAAGAAGAACGCCTTTGACGAGGCCAAGGCCAACGCTGTGGAGATCGTAAAGCCGAACTTCTCCCTGACTGCCGAGGACATCCACACCGACGTTACCGAGGTGGTGAAGGCCGCCAAGAAGCTGGTGGACCTCATCGGCGCCGATTACATCGTGTCCGTTGGCCGCGGCATTTCCAAGGACGTTGAGGGCGGCATCAAGCTGGCTGAGGAGCTGGCTGAGGTTCTCGGCGGTGTTGTTGGCGGCTCTCGTGCCACCATTGACTCCGGCTGGCTCTCTGCCGACCATCAGGTGGGTCAGACCGGCAAGACCGTGCATCCCAAGGTGTATATCGCTCTGGGCATTTCCGGCGCTATCCAGCACAAGGCTGGTATGCAGGATTCCGAGTGCATCATCGCCGTCAACAAAAACGACACCGCTCCCATCTTCGAGATTGCCGATTACGGCATCTGCGGCGACCTGTTCAAGGTCACTCCCATGCTGATCGAGGCCATCAAGGCTGCCAAGGCCGCGAAGTAAGCTGAAATCTAATTAAAAGAGCGCCATCCGAAAGGATGGCGCTCCTTTTTTATTTTTGAAACGGGGAAATCGGCTTTACTTCCGGTTGATTGCCTTTTTGACCGCAGCCACGATATTGACGGATCGGAGCCCGTACTCATCCATCAAAAAGTCCTGCGGGCCGACCTGACCGAACCGGTCCTGCACACCGACAAATTCCTGAATGGTCGGCGCGTTTTTCGCAAGGCAGTTGGCAACCACACTGCCAAGACCGCAGGTGACATTGTGATTTTCGGCGGTGACGATGGCGCCGGTCTCCCGGGCGGCCTTGATGACCAACTCCTCATCCAGCGGCTTCCATGTAAACAGGTCGATGACCCGAACGGAGATTCCCTCTGCCTGAAGCGCCTCATAGGCTTTCAGAGCCTCGTCCACCATAATGCCGGAGGTGAGGATGGCGGCAGCATCGTGGTCGCTCTCGTGGAGGACAACGCCCTTGCCGATGGGGAACTCGGAACCGTCCTCATAGACCTTGATGATGCCCTTACGCACAAAGCGGGTGTAGGTCACGCCCTTGGTGATGCCGGGAAGCTGGCGGGTAATACTTGCAAGCTGGGCGTAGTCAGCGGGGTCCAGCACGGTGGTCTCCGGGATGCTGAGGTACATGGCGGCGTCCTCCAGCGGCATATGGGTGCCGCCGTTGAAGGCGGCGCAGACGCCGGCATCGGAGCCCAGAACGTGTACCGTCAGTCCGGAATAGGCAGCGGACATATAAATCTGGTCATAACAGCGGCGGGAGGAAAAGGATCCGAAGGAATGGAAGAATACCTTTTTTCCGGTGGCGGCCAGACCGGCGGCAACACCGGCGGCATTACCCTCGGCAATACCGGCCTCAAGGGCGCGGTCGGGATAGTTTTTGAGAAGCTGCTTCGTATTGATGCAGCCGGTCAGGTCACAGTCCACATAGCAAATGGACTTGTCCTCGGCCATCATTTCGTTCAGGGGCAGGGCCAGCGCGTCGCGGCAGGCGCGGGAGTCCTTTTCATGCTTTCCAATCAGTTTTACGCTCATCTCTCGCACCCTCCTCAAGCGTTTTCAATGGCCTTCAAAGCCTTTTCGGAAGCGGCAATGGCCTCAGCCCACTGCTCCTCGCTGGGCTGGGAGGAGTGGTCATGCTTCGGTTCGGCAAAGGTCGCGCCCTTGCCCTTGCAGGTGTCCAGCACGATACAGCTGGGAACACCCTTTTTCGCGTAGGCATTCTGAATGGCGTCATAGATGGCCTGCAGGTCATGTCCGTTGATCTCCTGCGTGTAGAGGCCAAAGGACGCGGCCTTTTTGGCGAGGTCGCCGTGGGCCAGAATGTCATCTGTGGGACCGTCCAACTGATAGCCGTTTTTGTCAATAAAATAGATGAGGTTGTCCAGCTTGTGAGCGTAGGCAAAGTGGAAAGCCTCCCAGACCTCACCCTCATCGGCCTCGCCATCGCCCACAACACAGAAAACATGATTGGTACGGCCATCAATTTTGTTGCCGAGGGCGGCGCCGGCGGCAGAGGAGGCACCCTGTCCTAAGGAGCCGGTGGTCAGATCCACGCCGGGCGTCAGCTTCCGGTCCGTGTGGCTGGGAAATTTGGTGTGGGGCTGGTTCAGGGTGTAGGCCTCCTCTATGGGGTAAAAGCCCACAAGACCGAAGGTGGCGTAGGCCACAGGGCCGGCGTGGCCCTTACTGAGCACCAGCCAGTCGCGGTCCTCCCAGCGGGGGTTCTTGGAATCATAGCGCATGACCTCGCCATACAGCACGGCCATCAGGTCCGCCAGATCCATGGAGCCGCCCACATGGCCGAAGCCCCGGGAGTGGATGACCTTCAGGGTCTCCAGCCGGATTTTGGCCGCCAAGATACTGCACTTCTTTACATCCATGTAATATACGCATCCTTTCTGATAGATGAATGAGCTGCTTAAAGAGATTTGCGGGGCGTGAACAGGCGCGTAAGCATACCGCGATATACCGTAAGATGTGTGCCTCGGCAATAAACGGGTACAGTATGCGGAAAAATGCCTGTGTTTACATCTATTTTAAACCATAAATGCGCGAAACGTCAACAGATGTTCCGCTTTTGTCACCTGAAATGCAAACAAAATAAAATGAAATCCAGAGCGATTTTTATAAAGAACAGATAAAAAAGAACATTCCGGCCGAAAACGGCCGGAATGTCCGTAAAGTGTGCTGTTGTCAAAGCGTTAAAAGTGCCAGAGATTGCGCTGAATCACAGGGTCCATGGCCCGCTCCACCTGACCGTCCAGCACCCGGACGATCAACTCGCCGGTGACGCGAATCACGGCGCGTGTCAGGTGTCCGCCCACGGGATGATCGTCCTGTTCGGCGGCATTGAGATGAAGATGGCAATAGAATTGCCCGTCCATGGTATCAATGGTTCCCAGCAGGGAGGTGATCTCATAGCAGCCCTCATAGTGGTGGGCCTTTAAATCAAAGGCGCTGAGGGCTCCAATGCCCTGTACGGAAGCAAGCGAAATCTGTTCTGCCTCTGCAAAGAGGCGGAGCGACTCCATGACCTCCTCGCCCTGATCCAGACGGAGCACATAGGTATCGCCGAATTTCCTGTATTCCATGAAACGCACCTCACATTCCTTTTTACCAAGGATAGCACGGCTGCGGCGGAAAATCAAGGGAGCTTCAGGTCTCCGTCCTTGACCCAGCCGGCTCTGCGGCAGAACTGATTGATAAGGGGACAGAGAATAGCGGGCAGAATAAAGGAAATCAGCAGGAGGCCCGCCCAGTCAAAGGCAGTGGGGATAATGGCCGCGGCGCCGTTGGCTACGGCAGCCTCGCTGGGAGCCACCCAGCCTGTCCAGACACCCAGTTGGCCGCACAGGCCGCAGGTTCCCATGCCGGAGTTGATGGCCGCGCCATTCATTTCCAGATGGAACAGACAGGTGGCAATAGGACCGGTGATGGCGGAGGTGACAATGGGAGCGATCCAGACCCGGGGATTTTTCACGATGTTCGGCATTTGCAGCATGGAGGTGCCGAGGCCCTGGCTGATGAGACCGCCCCAGCCGTTTTCCCGGAAGCTCATCACGGCAAAACCCACCATCTGCGCGCAGCAGCCTGCCACGGCGGCGCCGCCGGCAAGCCCGGTCAGGCTCAGGACGGAGCAGATGGCGGCAGAGGAGATGGGCAGCGTCAGGGCGATTCCCACTAAAACGGATACGAGAATACCCATCAGGAAGGGCTGGAGCGCCGTGGCCTGCATGATGACCTGACCGAAGGCGCTGGCCGCCGCGCCGATGGGCGGCGCAATGAGGTAGGCCGCGCCGACGCCGATGAGGGTGGTGACAATGGGCGTGACCAGAATGTCAATCTTGGTTTCCTTGCTGACAGCCTTACCGCATTCGGCGGCGATGATGGCGACAAACAGCACTGCCAGCGGGCCACCCGCGCCGCCCAGCAGGTTGCAGGCATAGCCCACGGCGGCCAGAGAGAACAACACCAGCGGTGGGGCCTGCAAGGCGTAGCCGATAGCGATGGCCATAGCGGGGCCGCTCATGAAGGAGGTCAGGCCGCCTACGGTATAGGGGACCTTTTCGGCGATCTGCGCGGTGAGAAAGTCGATGTGGAACTGGCTGCCGAGGGTATTGAGGATGGTGCCGATGAGCAGGGAGCAGAAAAGGCCCTGTGCCATGGCCCCCAGTGCGTCGATGCCGTAGCGCTTCGCGGAAAAGACGATGTTCTTGCGCTGCAAAAATTTCTTGATGCTTTCCATGGGTGTGTATCCTTTACAAAATGATAGAGTATACAGGTGTCTTGACACCTGTATACTCTATCATACACATAGTTTCTCCGGCTGTCAACCGTGATTTGTGCGGTTTAGTCCTCCAGCAGAATATCCTCCTGCCGCAGAGCCTCCCGGACGCGCTGGAACGCGGCCTCATCGGGGCAGAGCAGCGTATGGAGGTGGATGCCGCCGGTGAGGGCGGAGAGGGGCTGTGTGGTCAGGCTGCGGGCCATGAACTGTTCGACCTCCGCACGGGTGGAAAGCTGAAGGGAGCCGGTGAGCTGTCCGTAGAGCGGGTGCTCCACGATCACATCTACCACGGTGCAGCCGTTATCCACCATGATGTTCAGCTCCGTTTCCATGCGGTGCGGCGTGTGCCGGACTGCTACCCGGCGCACAAGGCCGGGAGCGGCGCCCTGAATGCAATAGCCCCGGGGGGTAGCCAGAATATCCGCGCCGCTGGAGCGCAGCAGCGCAATGTCGCCCACGATGACCTGACGGGTGACGGAAAAGCGCTCCGCCAGCGCCGAGGCGCTGATGGGGTGTGCGGATTGGTGCAGGAGCTTTAAAATTTCCTGTCGGCGTTCCTGTGCGTGCATCAAAAGACCTCCTTAAAATACGGGAAAATGGCCGAGAGCGGCCGATAGGTGATTATGTGAGAAACTGCGTTACGATGGCGATCATACCCACGATGCAGAATATGATACCGCCGAACCGGGTAGAGCAGCAATAGCTGGGGGAGGACTCACCGGGAGCTTCGGATTTCCAGCTCTCTGCCAGGTCGAAAAAATCGTCCGGGCGCAGCAGCATAAATAGCCCCAGCGCAATCATGAGAA
>UQMC01000086.1 GCA_900542115.1 uncultured Oscillibacter sp.
TCTGGCATCGTAAAATTATTTTTGCTTTTTTGTGCATTTACTCTTGACAAACGGCTATTTTTCCGTTTTTTCTTCCGGTAATTCATTGGCTGCCGGTTCTGCCGCAGTCTGCTCCGCCGCCAGCGTCTCCTCATCCGGCTTCAGCAGAAATTCCACAATTCCCACCGGGTCCGTTTCCGGGTAATAATGCACCAGCCACACGGTCTCCACCGGGACGCCGCGCTCCTGCCGAACCTGCGTGAGTGCCTGCTCCACCTTTTCGCGGCTGTCTGCCTGCCAATAGCTCACGCGGACCACCAACTCCGCCCGGTCCCCGTCCAGCGCCGCTGTCAGCAGATCATGCAGAGCGCTGGGGCTGGTAGCGTTTACAATGGTCTGCACCTGCTCGGCGCTGCGGCGGTAGCTGATCTGGACGTTCATCTCATAGCAGCTCCGCTGGGGCTGCTCCACAGCGGTGATATACTCCACGGCATAGGCCCCCAGCGGCGTTTCCTGCTGGACCTCCAGCATGGCCTGATCCATCTGCTCCATGGCAGCCTGATCGTCCTCAAAACCGTATAGGCGCAGCACGGCGCTTTCCGTGTGCTGGCCGATCAAAATCAGCAGGTCATTGACAATGTCCTGATGATTTTCCGCCCGAAGCGTCCCCGCCGCCTCACTCTCCCAGAGCTTGCTGCTGTGGGGCTCTGAGACGGTATAGGAGCGCTCCAGCAAGGGGGCGCAGCCTGTCAGCAGGCATAGCGCCAGCCCTGCCGCCGCCAACCGTTGACCCTTCATCCGCGTCCCCTCCGTTCGATTTTAATAGCCAAGCGCCTCGTCTACGAGGACCACTTCCATCTCCATGCTGCCAATGGCCTCCCACAGCACCACCAGTCCCCGGCAGATGCGCTCCGGGCTCTTGCAGTCATAGCAGTGGTCAGCCTTGACCGCACAGGGCGTTTTCCGCTTCAGACGCTGGGCGTTCTTCGGCGCGGCAATATTCCGCGCCCGCCAGAGGGCCTCCTCATACGTGGGAGCCAGCTTGTTCCGGCCCACCACGAACCAGACCTTTTTATGACCGTACAGTGTGGATGCCACGCGGTTGCCGGTACCGTCGATATTGATGAGCTCTCCTGTTTCCGCAAGACCGTTTACCGAGGTAATGTAATGCTCCGCTGTCATGGCCGCCTGCCGGGCGTCTGCTCCGTCAACCGTGGGCCGCCAGTGCCAGTTGACCCGGTCATGCCGCTCCAGCCGCTCATAAAGACCCATCTGCTCCAGTGTCACGGAGCCTCCGAAGCCCACGGAGGTATTGTCAATGGCGCTGTCCAGATAGTCCGCCGCCTCCGCCGCCGTGGCGAATACACTGACGCGGAAGCCCCGGGCCTCCAAATTCTGTTTTACCCTTGAAAAATCCGTCATAGCCCCTTCTCCTTTACAGCTCTTCCTTCTGATATTCCCGGAAGCCCTCGCCCAAGACCTCATGGGCGTCGCAGACGATCAAAAACGCGCCGGGGTCAATGGCATGGACGCGCCGCTTGATCTCCACGATCTCCCGCTGACGAAACGCCACCAGCAAAACGTGCTTTTCCGCGCCGGTGTAGGCCCCGGCGGCATTGAGAATGGTCACACCCCGGTCATAGGTCAAAATAGCGTCTGCCACCGCCTTCCAGTCATCGGAAATGATGTACGCCACCTTAGAGGCGTTCATGCCGTAGAGCACCGTGTCGATGACCCGGCCGGAGATATACAGGGCCACCGCGCCGTACAGCGCCGTTTCCACCCGGCCGAAAGCAATGGCTGTCAGCAGCAGGACCACGCTGTCCGGCACAAGGACCAGCTTTCCCATCGGCAGCCACGGGAACTTCAGCTTCAGCAGCCGGGCCACGATGTCCGTGCCGCCGGTGGTGGCCCCCTGTGAGAATACAATGCCAAGGCCCGTTCCCATCATGGCGCCGCCGCAGACTGCGGCCAGCATGGAATCCATGGGCGGAAAGGTATAAAACAGGGCAATTCCATCCATGGCAAGAGAGCTGACCGCCATGGCAAACAGTGAGGAGGACAGCAGATGGAAGCCGATGAACCGCCAGCCCGCCAGAAACAGCGGGATATTCAGCAGAATTGTCAAAATACCCACCGGCAGCACCGGCAGCAGGACATTGATGGCCTGCGCCAGACCTGTGATGCCACCCATGCCTACGGCATTTGCCGCAAAGAACCAGTCAAAGGCCAGCGCGAAAATCACCGCCCCCAGCGCTATGATGGCATAGCTTTTCAGTTGCTTTTTCAAAAGCTTCTCCCCCTCATTGTCTGTTTGTCTTTTATGCCGCAGAGGCGTCCGACTACCATGCGGAAGGTACACGCTCTTTACAGCAGACTGATCTGCTGGTCCTCGGAGTCCTCCTCTTTTACTAAGGCCCCGGCGGCGGGAATCGCCCGCACCCGGTAACGGGTCCGGTTGGTAATGGCGGTCTCATCGGAGAGCCGCACCGACTCCAGATGGTATTTCGGCTTCAGCGTCATCACCGCCACGCCCTGTGCGGAACGGGTGGTCTTCGGCGCCAGCAGCGCCGTGTGGAAAATCAGGCAGCGGGGCTCGTTGGAATAGACCGCCAGCTCGCAGTCCTCGTCCAGCCGGCGGATACAGGCCAGCGGGGCTTTATCGGAGTACGCGCCGGTGAGCTTGCGGCGGTTAGAGGTGGTCTGATACGCCTTCAGCTCCACCCGGGCCGCCTTGCCGTTTTCAAAGAAGAACAGCAGGCTCCCGGCATAGTCCGCCCCCGGCAGCACCATGAAAATTACGCTTTCCCCGGCGTCCATCTTCAGCTTTGTGGGCAGATAATCGCCAAGGACACTGGCTTTGGCATCATCGAACTCGCCAAGGCGGGTCTTATAGACCTGACATTTATCCGTAAAGAACATGGCCTCGGCATTGGAGGTGGTCTCAAAGCCCTGGCGGAGGGCATCGCCCTCCTTATACTTCTGCTCGCTGCTCATCCGCAGAGAGGCAGGTGTGATCTTCTTAAAATACCCTTCCCGGGACAGGAACACAGATACAGGATATTCCTCCTTCTGCTCCGCCTCCGGGGTATACTGCGTAATTTCGTGGGGATAGACAATGGTGGTACGGCGGGGCTCGCCGTACTTTTCCGCAGCGGCGTTCAACTCCTCCACAATGACCTTCTTTACCCGCTGGGGGCTGTTCAGAAGGTCCTCCAGATCCTCGATCTCGTCCCGCAGGGCGTCGGTCTCCCGGGTGCGCTTGAGGATATATTCCTTGTTGATGTTCCGCAGCTTGATCTCCGCCACGTATTCCGCTTGAATCTGGTCAATGCCGAAGCCGATCATCAAATTGGGGATGACCTCGGCCTCCTCCTCCGTCTCCCGGATAATTTTGATGGCCTTGTCGATGTCCAGCAGAATGCGCTTGAGGCCCTTGAGCAGATGCAGCTTGTCCTTCTTCTTGCCGAGGACAAAGTAGACCCGGCGCTTCACGCTCTCCGTGCGCCACGCGGTCCATTCCTCCAAAATCTGCCGGACACCCAGCACCTTGGGGCTGCCGCCGATGAGCACGTTGAAATTGCAGGCAAAGGCGTCCTCCAGCGGCGTAAGCCGGTAGAGCTTAGCCATGAGCTTATCCGGGTCCGTGCCCCGCTTGAGGTCGATGGCCAGCTTCAATCCGGACAGGTCCGTCTCATCCCGCATATCGGCGATCTCCTTGGCCTTGCCCGCCTTGATGAGCTCCGCCACCTTGTCCAAAATCGCCTCTACCGTGGTGGAATAGGGAATCTCATAAATTTCAATAAGGTTTTCATCCTTGACATAGCGGTACTTGGCCCGCACCCGGACGCTGCCCCGGCCGGTATTGTAAATATCCCGAAGGGCGCTGCTGTCCGCGATCAGCTCGCCGCCGGTGGGAAAATCCGGGGCCAGCAGCGTTTCCGTCAGGTCGCAGTCCGGGTTTTTCAGGTAGGCCACCGTAGTATCGCAGACCTCTTTCAGGTTGAAACCGCAGAACTGGGAGGCCATGCCAACGGCAATGCCGCTGTTGGCAGATACCAGAATATTGGGGAAGGTGGTGGGCAGCAGCGCCGGTTCCTTCATGGTGTTGTCATAGTTATCCACGAAGTCCACGGTATCGCTGTCGATGTCCTTGAAGATCTCCCCGCAGATGGCGGAGAGCTTCGCCTCCGTGTACCGGGGAGCAGCCCATGACATATCCCGGGAGTAGGACTTGCCGAAGTTGCCCTTGGAGTCCACAAAGGGGGTCAGCAGTGCGCCGTAGCCCTTGGACAAGCGCACCATGGTATCGTAAATGGCGGCGTCGCCGTGGGGGTTCAGGCGCATGGTCTGACCCACGATGTTGGCGGACTTCGTCCGTGCTCCGGTCAGCAAGCCCATTTTGTACATGGTGTAGAGCAGCTTGCGGTGAGAGGGCTTGAAGCCGTCGATTTCCGGGATGGCCCGGGAGACAATGACGCTCATGGCATAGGGCATATAGTTGGTCTCCAGCGTGTCGGTGATGGGCTGCTCCACCACCGCCGCATGAAGGCCCATGACGTTGGGGTTATTAACTGGGTGCCGGGCTTCCTCCGGCTGCTTCTTTTTCGGCATAGTAAAAATTCCTTATTCTATCAGTGGGGTTTCATCGGAAATCACGAAATATCCGCCAAATCCAAAAACCTTGCTCCGTTTTCCGCGATATGGTCCTTCCGGCCCTGCAGGTTGTCCCCCAGCAGAAGGTCAAATACTTCGGACGTCCGGGCGGCGTCCTCCGGCATGACCCGGATCAACCGTCGGGTCTCGGGGTTCATGGTAGTGAGCCACATCATGTCGGGGTCATTTTCGCCAAGGCCCTTGGAGCGGTCGATTTTGTACTTCTTTCCCTCCAGCGACTTTACGATCTCCGCCTTCTCCTTATCGGAGTAGGCAAACCACGTTTTATCGCCGCAGTTGATCTCAAAAAGCGGCGTTTCCGCAATATACACATAGCCCTTTTCAATAAGGCTGGGCGTCAGGCGGTAAAGCATGGTCAAAATCAGCGTGCGAATCTGGAAGCCGTCCACATCGCCATCGGTGCAGATGACCACCTTGCTCCAGCGGAGGTTGGCAAGGTCAAAGGCGGCCAGGTCCTTTACGTGCTTATTCTGAATTTCCACACCGCAGCCCAGCACACGGATGAGGTCGGTAATGATCTCGCTTTTGAAAATGCGTGCGTAATCCGCCTTCAGGCAGTTCAAAATTTTGCCCCGGACGGGCATGATGCCCTGATACTCCGCATCCCGGCTGAGCTTAACACTGCCCAAGGCGGAGTCGCCCTCCACGATATAAATTTCCCGCTTCTCTACATTCTTGGACCGGCAGTCCACAAATTTCTGGACCCGGTTGGAAATGTCGATATTCCCGGAGAGCTTCTTTTTGATGTTCAGGCGTTGCTTTTCCGCGCTTTCCCGGCTGCGCTTGTTTACAAGGACCTGTTCGGCGATCTTCTCGGCGTCGAAGTGGTTCTCGATGAAGTAAATCTCCAGATTTGTCCGCAGGAACTCCGTCATGGCCTCCTGTACAAATTTATTGGTGATGGATTTTTTTGTCTGGTTCTCGTAGCTGGTCTGGGTGGAGAAGTTGTTGGAGACGAAGATCAGGCAGTCCTCAATATCCTGCCATGTGATCTTGCTCTCATTCTTCTGGTACTTGTTCTGGTCCCGCAGGTACTTATCTACTGCGGAGACAAAGGCGCTTTTCGTGGCCTTTTCCGGCGCGCCGCCGTGCTCCAGCCACGAGGAGTTATGGTAGTGCTCAATGACCTGCACCCGGTTGGAAAAGCAGCAGGCGGCAGAGAGCTTCACCTTGTACTCCGGCTTGTCCGCCCGATCCCGGCCCCGCTTTTCCGCCTGCCAGAATACCGGGGACGTCAGGGCTCCCTCCCCGGCCAGCTCCGCCACATAGTCCTGGATGCCGTGCTCGTAAACGAAATCCTCCTCAGGCAGAGAGCCGTCCTCCTGCTGATCCCGGAACTTGAAGGTAATCCCCTCATTCACCACTGCTTGACGGCGCAGTATATCCGTGAAATATTCCGCCGGGATGGCAATGTCGGTAAACACATCCAGATCCGGCAGCCAGCGGGTGCGGGTGCCGGTCCTTTTCGCCTGCGATTTCGGCAGCGGCGTTTTTTCCAGTCCGCCCACGATTTCGCCCCGCTCAAAGTGGAGCTTATACTCAAAGCCGTCCCGCCAGACGGTGACGTCCATGTAGCGGGAGGCGTACTGGGTGGCGCAGGCGCCCAGACCGTTGAGGCCCAGAGAGTATTCATAGTTGTCGCCGGTGAGATTATCATACTTGCCGCCGGCGTACAGCTCGCAGTACACCAGCTCCCAGTTGTAGCGCTGTTCCTTTTCGTTCCAGTCCACAGGGCAGCCGCGGCCCATATCCTCCACCTGAATAGAGCGGTCATTGTACCGCGTCACAGTGATGACCCGGCCGTGGCCCTCCCGGGCCTCGTCAATGGAGTTGGAGAGAATTTCAAATACCGCGTGCTCACAGCCATCCAGACCGTCGGAGCCAAAAATAACGCCGGGACGCTTGCGTACCCGGTCCGCGCCCTTCAGGGACGAAATGCTGTCATTACCGTAATCCTGCTTTTTTGTTGCCATAGTTCCTCCATGGGGCTGAAATTTTCAATATGTTGGCATTGTAACACGATTCCGCTGCAAATTCAAGGGTTCCCCCCTCCTGCGGCTCTTTTTGACGGAAAGAGGGCCGTTTCGCCCGGAAATGTTGTTGCGTAATATTACCTGCCCCGCTCTCTCCACAGGTGTTTTCACCGCCATTGCAGAGTTTTTCACATTTTCCACACGGTTTTCCACATCATTATGTCACCCTGACAAGTCGCAAAAAGTTCACAATTTCACATAGGCTTATACAAGGAAGCAGCCCCGGTCATACCGGGGCTGCCGAAATCCTGCCGCTATCCCTTAAAAGGGGCTGTCTGCTCCCTGAGCCACGCCTCAAAATCGCTGCGGATTTCGGGGAACGGCCGAATAGGGACTGCCGGGGTGGGATACGTCCCCAGCGCCTTATTCAGATGGGCCGTGCCGTACCAGCAGCCGAATTGATAGCCGCACTTCGGCAAAACGCCCACAAGCGTAAAATCCATGTGCTCGTGAAAGCCGAGGCTGTTGCCGGTCAGATGTTCCTTGGCGCCGCGACGCGGAGAGAAACGGCAGGCATACGATCGCTTCCTTATTTTTCCAGAATATGCACGTTGAGATGGTCATAGGTCATCTCAATGCTGTGGCGGGCAAAGGCGTCCCGCAGATTTTCGTTGACGGAGAAGTACACCGGCCAATAGTTTTCCGGGGCGCACCAGCAGCAGATGGTATACTCAATGGCGCTGGCGCCGTAATTCGTCAGCCGCACAGTGGGCGCCGGGTCTAAAAGCACATCCGCCGCTGCCTCCACCGCCTCCATACAGGCGGCCTTCACTGCCTCTGTAGGGGCATCGTAAGAGGCTGTGACCGTCCGCACTACCCGGCGGCGGCCCAGCACGGTATAGTTGATGATCTTGGAGGCGGAGAGCTCCTTGTTCGGCATCAGGACCATCTGCCCGTCCGGAGTTTCCAGCTTCACGCGGTTCAAGCCGATCTCACGGACTGTGCCGGATACGCCGCCGGCCTCGATATAATCCCCAAGGGCAAAGGGACGGGAGGAGAGAATCACCAGCCCGCCGGCCACATTGCCGAGGATGTCCTCCGCCGCCAGGGTAACACCCAAGGTCAGCACGGACAAAAGTGCTGTCAGCGAGGACGTGTTGAAGCCCAGCGCCTCCGCCGTAATGATGAGCGTCAGGACATACAAAATGACCTTGACAGCGGTAAGCAGGAGCCCTTGCAGCCGGTCGCCCAGCTTTTGCATCCGGCTCAGCAGACGGGTGAGCAGCTTCATGATGAGCTTCACCGCAATGAGGCACACCAGCAGCGTTGCAAGGGCGGAGAGGACCTTGTCGAGACTGTACCCGGCCACAGAAGCCCCTAAAAAATTGGAAAGGTCAGGCATTGCTGTCCCTCCTTACCGTCCGGCCCTGCGGTCAGCCTCGATGAGCCGCTTCAGCCCCTCCACCGCCACCTTCACAGAGGCGGTGGTATCCTCACTCATGGTCTGGTCCAGCCCTGCGGCCTCCCGCTCCTGATTCCATACCACATGGAAGCAGCTTCCGCAGCGGCAGCCCAGCGCGGCAGCCACCACGAACAGCGCGGCGGACTCCATCTCCGACGCGATGCAGCCCATGCGCAGCCAGGCTTCCCACTTGTTCAGCAGCTCGTAAGAGACGGGGTGTTTTTCGGGCTGGTGCTGGCCGTAGAAGGAATCCTTGCACTCCACCACGCCGGTGTGGTAGGTAACGCCTACGTCCCTGGCGGCGTCCACCAGGGCGTTGGTCACGCCGAAATCAGGCACGGCAGGGTACTCGATGGGCGCGTACTCGCGGCTGGTGCCCTCCATGCGGATCGCGCCGGTGGCAATCACGACGTCACCGCCGCAGACATCCTCCTGCATGCCGCCGCAAGTGCCTACGCGGATGAAAGTGTCAGCCCCGCAGTTGGTCAGCTCTTCCAGCGCGATGGAAGCGGACGGGCCGCCGATGCCGGTGCTGGTAACGCTGACGGGTACGCCGTTGAGGGTGCCAGTGTAAGTAACGAACTCGCGGCTGTCAGCCACCAGACGAGGGTTATCAAAATATTTGGCAATTTTGGCGCAGCGCTTGGGGTCGCCGGGCAGAAGCACATAGCGGCCCACATCGCCGGGACCCAGCCCGACATGATACTGCTTGCCGCTGCCTTCGGTATAATCGACCATAGGTTTCAACCTCCTGAATAGATATTTGAGTATATTATACAGCGTTTTGGGGGAGGTTGCAACCAATTAAATATAGAAGAACACAGGTGTGAAATGGATAGTGTTTTTCTTCTATCA
>UQMC01000087.1 GCA_900542115.1 uncultured Oscillibacter sp.
AAGAAGACCGCACCGCCGGAGGCGTCGATTCTCTCAAACCACGATGTATCGTTGAGGTCGCAGGGGATGTTTTCCTCCCGATCCCTGGCCGGGAGTAGCTCGTTGCGCACAGCGATGACGTCAGGAAAGTCCAGATTGTAGAGCTTGCACTTACCGTTATCGCAAGCCCGACCTGTGCGGTCCAACCCGCAGCCGAGATTCACCACCGCCGCATTGGGATGACTTTTCAGATACTCCCGCACCTCGAAGGCAAGGTCGTTCTGCCGCATGGCAACCTCTAAAAAGCCAAACCGCTGCATGAGTCTGTGGGATTTCTTCTGAAGCGCCGAAAAATTATAGTCCACCGCATTCACCAGCCGCAGTGCCGTTTCGTCCCGATAGAGGCTTGGATATACCTCTGCGCACATTTTCCGTGTATAGAGTGGGATGATCAGCGTTTCCTGTACAGTGTTTTTCTCGATTTTATAGTTCATGGTTTTCCCCCTCCCTGCAAGTAATTCCCACACTCTGCCTCCAGCGCCTGCCATAGGTCTTTGCCATTTCCTCCGCCACCGGCAGTGCGCCGCGATAGCATACGCCGCCGTGGGGCATCACCATCAGTTCCGGGTACTCTTGTCCGAACTCAAAATATTTCAATACTCCGCCACCTCACACTCGTTTCTTTTGATATCCGCAGTCGCAGTAAGGGTCGCCGGAGGCCAGCGTGTACTGCCGCACAAAATTCGTCACGCCGCCCGCCTCGCTCATGGCGTAGTCCAAATGACACATGGCGGGTGTCAGGTCATAAAGCCCCAGCTCCTGCATCAGCGTGCAGATGCCGCATTTCGTGAAGCGCCCCTCATAACCGCTGCCGTCGGGATACTCGTAAAAGTCCATGTTCCACGAGTAGGGGTTGCGGTCAGCTGCCTTCCGGGCGGCGGTGGCCTTCATTCCGGCAATATCCTTGGGCGTGAACTTCGACTTGCCGCTCTGGCGGCAGAACCACTTCATCAGCGGCGTCATCTGAGCGTTCTCATAGTATACCGTCAGCGCCTCTGTATCCGGCCGCTTCGGCATACAGAGAACGAACGCCCCCAGCATGGCGCAGCCAATGATGTTCAATTGGAAGCGGTCGGCCTTTTCAAACTCCGGCAATTTGGCGATGATCTCTTTGTATTTCGGCTTGGCGCTTTTGGTGATCTGCTTTGCGGTGGCTGCATCATAGCCCAGTACCGCCGTCAGCTGCGTCTGAAACGATTTCGCAAACACGGCCCACATCGCCATAGGGATTCCCATCCAACGCATTTTACTTTTCCCCTTTCCATTCTGCCAGCACCCGGCACATCCGTTTCTCGATGTCTTTCCGGGTCTCCCGGCATTCCTTCGGATATTTCCGGGCCGCATGGAAGGCCCATTTCACAAATAGGCCGGAGCCAACCGGCAGCATAATTTTCAGCATCCCCTCCGGGAAAACGAAGTGGGTGCCGTGGGCATAAACCATCGTCTCGATCTCGCATTCATGCGGTTTTTCGGCAAGGCGCTTTTCCATCCGGCGGATATACTTTGCGGTGTCCCACAGCGCATCGTCCTCCGCGCCGATCAGCAGCAGCTTTCCCCGGATGTTTTCAACGGGAATGTATTCTTCCGGCTCGATCGGATGAGCTGTCTCGGAATCGTCAAACAGCTTGCGGGAGTTTACCATATCGCCGGCGCGTTTGCTCTCGGCGGCGATGCAATGCCAATAGTCGGGATGCTGATAGCAAAACGGCATATAGGGCAGCGGCTTGCCCCGGTAGGAGAACAGCGATTCACCCTCGACCGGCCACTCCTTGCAGCCGTCCCTTTTGCCCTGCAGAAAGCCCTGCCACACAAAGTCGCTGGGTGTCATGGCAATGGTCAGGGTGATATCCGGGAACATGGCAGCCGCTGTCAGCGCAAGCGTTCCGGTGGTCGATGCACCGGCAATGCCGATCTTTCTGTTACCGTTAGCTTTCAGCCATGAAATTGCCGTCTCCACACGCTCAAGCGGGTAATTATGATGTCCGTAATCTTTTTTCGCGGGCGACATTGTGAGCACGTTCACGCCGCACCCGCAAAGCCATTTCACTGCCGAGCGCGCAAGCCGATCCTCCGGATCATCCCCAATCATCGCGATGACCGCACAGTCTGAACCGTCGGCACACGCCCAATACGCACCGTAAAAGCCGGCGGTTCCCACATCAAAGTGCTGATGCTTCATTGCTTTCCCTCCATAATGTCCTTCACCAACTGCACCCAGCGCTCCGGATAACAGGCCAGCAGCTCCTCGTGCTGCAAGTCCTGCTCATGAATGGCTGGGTTTGCAAAGTGCCGTTCATAGCGCTCGCGGTATTTCTCACCCATTTTGAGCGCATAGAAAATATGAATCTCTGTTCCCGGAACGTTGATCTTGTCCGGCAGCGGGGTGACAAGGTCGGAATAGAACTGATTCTTGCAGCTCTGCACGGTCACATAAGGTCGTGCGCCGCTGAGCATCTCCATGAACGCTTGCACATAACCGCCCATTTCCGACTTTCGCTGCGTGAGGCGTTTTTGCAGTAATCGACTCTTGAACCGTCCGCCCCGTATCACCGGGTAGATCAGCGGCAGCAGCAGATTTGTTTGCAGCTTTGCCGCAATGGGAGATGCTTGGTCAAGATCAGAGCTGCCGAGAATTCCGTAATCCATATGAATATTCCCCCGCGCCGCCAACAGCCCTACAAAGGAGCCGCCCAGCGAGCAGCCGTAGGCCGCCCGGATATGTCCGCCGCTATGCTCCTGAATGTAAGTTTCTATTTTCTCTGTTTCCTCCAGTATAGTGGGAAACTCGGTATGTTCCGTCTCATCGAAGCCGTCGTAGCTGATGCAGAGAACGCGATAGCTGTCCGCCAGCAGCGGAATGACCCGTCCAAAATTGCCCTTCCAGTGGCAGCAGGTGCCGGGGAGCAGCAGGATGACCAGCGCGTGCTCCGCACCGAAGGAATAAACTTTCATCTTCCCACTCCCTTCAGGAACCCGCTCTTTGCCATTTTTTCCGTGTCGTCCGATTCATCATAAGCGTCATAAGGCGCGGTGGGGTCGGGAACCCGCTTTCGGAACGGTGAGCAAAGCTTGTCCTTATGGGCAAAGGCGAACTCGAAGTTGTCCGTCCAGCCGGTGTGCCCGGTGAGAAATACCAGGTGAAGATCGCGGGTTTGCAGCTTCCGCTCCAGCGCCGCCAGCGATTTCACCGCCAGCTTGTTGTCCTCCGCCAGAGCGGAGATAAAGCTGTACCCGCCGTCGGCCCCGAACCAGAGGGTATCGCCGGTGAAAAGATACCGGTCGTCGATGAGATAGACCATATGTCCCCAGGTGTGGCCGGGGACTAAGAAGCACTCAATTTTAATGCCGTCGATGTCGAGAATCTGCCCGTCCGTGAGCAACACTTTTTCGTTATGGATGGTCACCTGCGGCAGCTTGTAGAGATGATAAATGACCCTGCGGCGCACCTCACCGGTGAGATAGCGGTTTTCGATTTCGCCGATGTACAGCTTTGCTTTTTTGAACAATCCCGGGCTGTCTGTCTCCACCGCGCCCACGTGGTCGGTGTCCTGATGAGTGATGAGGATGTGCCGGATGGACTGCGGGTCAATGCCCAGCCAGCCCATTTTTTCTGCCAGCCGGTCGTAGTTGTACCCGGCATCGATCATGATGGTGGTGTCGCCCTTGCGGTAGAAGAAGATGTTCGCCACCCACTCCCGCACGCAGGCCACGCGCTCATCCACCCAGCCGGTGTTCAGCGGCTTGAATATCTCCTTGCCGCGGTACATCTTGCTCATTTCTCTTTTCTGAAATTCGGTCGCTTTCTTTGACATCGGTATTTCCTCCTTACAGCAGCGCGCCCAGTCCCAGCCCTTCCAGAATCGTTTGTAAAATCATCCCTGCTTCTCCTCATTCTGCTTTCCGGCAGTTAAACCATGCAATACTTTTCAGGTTTCCTACGCACACTTCGTCATATGCATCTTTCAGCCGCGCCTTCAGGCTGGAGACTGTCTCATAGGGCGGTGTGAAAAACCCTGTCTTTTCATAAACATGCCGGACAAACCAATCCGTCCGCCTGTGCTCGCCCATCACATAAAAGCAGCCGCAGAATGTCCCGCCGGGTCTCAAGACCCGGAAAACCTCCCGGTAAGCGGCCTCTTTGTCCGGGAAAGCGTGAAAGCCGTTCATTGTAATTGTTTCATAATATGCCTTGCGGTCAGTGGGCGTAAAAACGCCGCGGTACCGGTTCTGCTTTTCGATTCCCTTTTGCAGCGCATCTTCCGGCAAAGCGAACGCCTTTTTCGCACCGGAGAGTTTATAAGCCATGCGAAGGATAGATGCAAAAATACTCATGCTTGATCTTCTCATTTCCGCGCCGTGATGCACAGCCAGCTTTTCTTTTTGCGTATCTGCACCTCGTAAAAGCCTGTCTGCTCCAGATACGCCTTTAATTCAATGTCCTTGTAGATGGTCATGCCGCCGATGATCTCTGTCCACTTCTCATCCTTGTCCGTGTCGCCGCTACTCTCGTTGCAAATGAGAAATGTCCCGCCGGGCTTCAGCACCCGATAGACCACCCGGAAGCACTGCGGCAGATCAGGCCAGAAATAGACGGTTTCAAAGGCCGTGACCGCATCAAACCAGTCATCTGCGAAAATCATATCCGCCACGCTGCCTTGCAGGACGTCGCAGCGCCCCTCCGCGATGGCGGTCTCGTTGACCTTTTTCGTCTTCTCCACGCTGACGGGCGAATAGTCGATGCCCTTCACGATCCCCTGCGGGCATTTTTTCAGAAGCCTCTTGATATTTGCCCCGCCGCCGCAGCCGCAGTCCAGCACCTTGGCATCTGGCGCAAGCTCCAAAAATTGAAGCCCCCACCGCGCCACAGGACTGTGACCCAGATTCATCATGGCAACCATGAGCTTCCCGCCAAGCCCCACAGGCTTGCGGGTGTTTTCGAAAAACGACATCCTCCGTCACTCCTTTTCCAGAACGATGATCTTATTGGAAATATTCCGCACGGCGGGCAGCCTGTCCAGCAGCCTGTAAATTGGCGCAAACGCCGCCATACCCTCCGTCAGACTGTATTCCTCCACAAACCGAAAATCCGGCAGCATTGCCGCAAGGGCCGGACCGTCTTTTACACCCCAGGTGAACTTTGCGTTGCTTCCCTCGATGGATTTTTCCTGAAATCGCTTCACGATTATCGGATTCATCGTTTCTACAAATACTGTGGCTTTCTCAAAGCGATGGGAAATCACTCTGAAAATTCTCTGCACATCCGCTTCTGACAGATACATGGTCAGCCCTTCAATGACGATCAGCACCTGCACATTCTGCTCGCTGATTTCGCTGCCCCAATCTTCCATGGCGGACATGGCAATCTGCGAAATCGTGCCCCTTTCCGGCAGAAGTTTTTCCCGCACCGCCATCGTTTCCGGCAGATCGAGGTTATACCAATGCGCATAACCCGACATCCGATAGCAGCGGGTATCCAGCCCGCAGGCGATATTGACGACCACCGCACCCGAATGCGCCGCAAGCCACGATTTTGTCAGCTTATCCAGCACAATGGTCCGGGCAATGACGCCGCTGCGCATGGCCGTGTCCTTGTCCGCAAGGGAAAAATCGTAGTCCAGCTTTTCGATGAGTTCTTCCGCTTTTGCGTCGTGGATCGCACCTCTGCCGTTGCTCTCCTTCGCCCTTGCATAAACGGTTTGCAGCATGGTCTCCGGCACGCCGGAGAGCTTGATTATTTCTCTCATGTCATATTTCCTCCGCTTGCGTAGTCAGAAATTTTTCCGCATACCGGCAGAATTTTTCCGGGTGTACCATCACCAGCTCCGCATGGGCCATCTTGGGGATGCCATGGATGCGCGCCTTAGGGAAATAGCGCTTGATGAACCGGATATCCCGCCTGCGATCCTTCTTTTCGTCGTCGCCGTACCAGTAGGTGATTTTCGCGCCGATTTTAGCGGAGCGCTTCGGAAGCGCATAGTTGTTGGCAGACCAGAATACATTGCGGATCGTCCGATTGGAAAAGGTTTTGAGATAGACTTCCATGGCGTCGTACTCCTTTTTGGGGTCGTGCCCTGCGGGGGTGAACCGTTCCGGCGGAAAGGCCGCTTCCAGAATTTTTCGGCTGTTCGCCGCCATTTTAAAGGACACAATATCCCGCCAAAGCAGCAGCTTTCGCACCGGGTAGAGCAGCTGATAGGGCGTGATCCCGCCGTCGATAATGGCCCGGTCGATGGGCATTTCCCCCAATGCCAGCATACGGGTTAGGCAGGCGCCGCCCATGGAGCAGCCATAGGCCCCACCCAGACGGGAGACGCCGTGGATCTTCAAATAGGAGATCACTTCATCCACGGTCTGCTCCACGGAGGTAAAGTCGCCGGGATACTCCGGCTGATGGCCGTCATATACCACCTGAAAAACATGCCAGCTCTGAGAAAGCAGCGTGATCGTGTCGGCAAAGGCCCATACAGGCTCTGCCGTGCAGGGGAAAAACAGCAGCGTCCGCTCCTGCGCCTGCCCGTGTTCCAATATCTGCATGGCTCACCCCTCCGATTTCGCACACTCGGCGTAAGTCAGTGGGAAGGACGCTTTCAGCACGGTGCTTTTCCGCACCGTCCAGCCGTTCTCCCGCAGAAATGCCAGGTATTCGTGGCTTGTCCACTTGCTGTGGAGAGGGAAGCCCGCCAGCTTCATGAAAAATGCTTTGACCTTTCCACGAAAGTCGTTACCGGCATGAGTAAAGGTCGGTGCGACCAGTATCCCGTCGTCTTTCAGCACCCGGCGAATTTCCGCCAATGCTCGCTCTGGTTCCGGTACAATGTGCAAAGCATTGGACACGATCACCACATCGAAAGACTGGTCAGCATAGGGCAGATAGAACATATCCTGCACGGAGAAATGCAGCTTGGCGGATCGGTTGTCCCGCTTCGCTTCTGCGATCATCTCCGGCGAAGCGTCTGTGGCCTCAATATGAGCGGCACTGTTTACAATGTTTTTGGCGATCAGCCCTGTGCCGGTCGCCAGCTCCAGCACGGTTTTTTGCCGTACCACAGGGCGCAGCAGCTCGTACAGCCGCTCGTAAGCCGCTGCGTCCTTGCGCATGAAGCGGTCGTACCGCCCGGCGTTTTTATCCCAGAAATTTTGACTGTTTCTCATGATTTCGCCCTCACAACGAGATGTTAAACTCCTCTAACTCACACAGATGACACAAACGAGTTAGAATAAGCTAACTGTATCCCTTTTGAAAAGCCGCATCACTGCGGCTTTTCCGCTTATGCAAATAGCTCCCGGCAGGCGCCCCGCACCAGCGTTTCCAGTACCTGCGGGTAGAGCACCCCAATCTGCTCCTGATGGGAGACGGTTAAAATCAAGCCCCGCACTGTGGCGGCAGCCAGCGCCATACCGCCCTTGGGCTGCAGGCCGCCCATCTCCAGCAGGGTACGGATGTGCGTCTCGTCATCGTGGTAGTGGGCGGTCTTCACTTCTTCCGGCAGGCGGTGCAGAAGAAAATCTGCGTCATTTTCGATGAACACAAAGGCTTTTGTCTTGGAGAGCCACCGACATGCCGCCAGGATCGCCGCTGCCGCGCGGTCGGCAGGAAGCAGGGGTGCATTCTCCTGCAAGGACTTCTGCGCTGCCGCGAAGCACTCGGTATGGATGTCCTCCAGTACAGTGAAAAACAGCAGCTCTTTGGAATCAAAGAATTTGTAAAATGACCCCTTGGAGATCCCAACGGCCTCCGTCAGCTGTTCCACAGAGGTTTTCCGCATCCCAATGGTAATGCCGCAGCGCCGGGCCTCCCGGATCAGGTCATTACGGATCTGTTCATTCTGTTCGTCTGTAAAAGCCACTGCGCACGCTCCTTGAATTTATGACCATATTTATCATTTCAGTCAAATTGTAGCACGATCCGAAGATGTTGTCAACGGCGTCGTTTTGCTTTCCATCATGATCAAATCAGATCCAGCCTTTCCATCTCAAACGGCACAACCACGGATTTCAGCAATCTCGCCTTCGGCAATGCTGTGGTTGCGCTGGGCAATGGTCAGCAGTTCATCCGCAGATACGCTTTCATCCTTGTATCCGCTTTGGACGGCAAACTCGGAAATGACTTCTGCGCGGTTTTTGCCGAATTGTTATAGATTGCGCCAATCTGCCGCACGTGCCGATACTCCGCAAGGCTGGCAAAGGAACCGGCTTCGACCATCATGCGGCAGAACAGCGGCCCGTCCCGGACATAGTGTTTCGCGTATTTCAGGAACTCCGTTTCCTGCTCCGGGTCGAACCTCGGCAGACAGTACAGCAGCATTTGCAGAACTTCCAGCTTGTAGTCCAGAAAGCGCGCCGGATCGTAACGGTCAATGCCATTGCGGGTGAGAAAGCGGTAAATCGCGCTGTTCAGACGCTTTTCAGCGTGGTGCAGGAAGAAGCAGAAGCACAGCAACTCAGAGAAAACGAGCGGCTGTGCTTTTCTGTTCTATCCAATTACGCCCGTGTCCTACGGAGGTGGTCAGGCGGCAGCTTGCCCATCAGGAGCTGGAAGTGACTCTTGCCCTTTAACTTGCTGGGCTCCAGCAGATCCTGCACCAGCTTGAAGACAGAGACGATGTGCCGGCGCTCCTGTGGGTGCTCCTCATCCGGCGGCAGAAACTCCGCCAGCATCAGGATGACCGAAGTGAGCAATCCCTCCGCCGCATCATAGAAAAAGGCATTCTGTCCGCGGTTGCTGTCATCGCCATCGGGGTTGACAATGGTTTTATTATACTCCTTCACAGATGCTTTCAAGATGAAATTTCCAAAAAGAAATGGGGTGACGCTTGTATGCGTCACCTCATAACGATTGATTTGGTTGATTTTTAGGGGGTTAGGTTTATCCAAATTAGTATA
>UQMC01000088.1 GCA_900542115.1 uncultured Oscillibacter sp.
CTGTACAGCGTTTCCATGCCAATATCCATAAGGCCATGAAGTATGCTGTGAAGCATGATTTGATTATCGCAAACCCTATGAACAAAGTGGAGCGGCCCAAGGGTCAAAAGTACACCGGTTCTTTCTACAGCATTTCTGAACTGGAGGAACTGTTTGATGCAATCAAGGGTGATCCTTGTGAGTTTCCGGTTCTGATGGCAGCCTTTTATGGTCTGCGAAGAAGCGAGATCATGGGCTTGCGTTGGCAGGCGATTGATTTTGAAAATAATCAAATCACCATCGACCATACCGTGGTACAGTGCGTCTGTGACGGTGTGGCGATGACCGTAGAAAAGGATCGGACTAAGAACAAGTCCAGTTGTCGGTCAATGCCGTTGGTTCCGCAGTACCGTGAACTGCTGCTCAGTATGAAGGAGCGACAGGAGAACTGTCGGAAGCTGTGTGGTAACTGCTACACAGAGAGCGATTATATTTTTGTCAATGACCTGGGTGTTCCGTATAAACCCAACTATGTAACCCAGCATTTTAAGCTCGTCTTGCAGAAGCATGAACTGCGAGACATTCGTTTTCATGACTTGAGGCATACATGCGCCTCGTTGCTGCTGAAAAACGGTGTGCCAATGAAAGATATTCAGGAGTGGTTGGGACACAGCGATTACAATACCACGGCAAATATTTATGCCCACCTGGATACAACATCCAAGAGCACATCGGCAACGAGAATGACCAGCGTGGTCAGCATCAATCCCAGTATCTGCGTGAACGTGTAAGAGAGAACACGGAGAGAACAGGGCAAAATACCCTGTATTTTCGTAGATAAAGCGTAGATAAAAAAGGAAACGCTTGATGCCTCAAATGCTGAGGGATCAAGCGTTTCGGAGGATGGTGCCGGTGGTGGGACTCGAACCCACACGGAGTCGCCCCCGGCGGATTTTGAATCCGCTACGTCTACCATTCCATCACACCGGCGTGAAGCATATTATAGCGGAAAACTAATCAGAATTCAAGTGAAATTTCAAAATTTGCCGCAAAAATCCGAAAAGCATCCGCCAAAAAGCCAAATTCCCCTTGTAATAAGCGGAAATTTGGAGTAAAATAGATTATTATTGCATTCCATCGATAACTGCAAAGGACGGATCAATCAAATGAGCTATACAAAAATCGCGAAAATTTTTGCTGACAGCGAGGCGCTGTCCGGGCAGACAGTCACCGTGGGCGGCTGGGTCCGCACGATTCGGGACCTCAAGGGCTTCGGCTTTATCGAACTCAACGATGGCTCCTGCTTCCGCAACCTTCAGGTTGTAATGGAGGCGGAGGCGCTGTCCAATTATAAGGATATTGCCGCGCAGAATGTCGGCGCCGCGCTGATTATCACTGGCACCGTTACACTGACGCCGGACGCCAAGCAGCCCTTGGAGCTCAAGGCCACGGACATTGCCGTGGAGGGCATCTCTACGCCGGACTATCCCCTTCAGAAAAAGCGCCACAGCGTGGAGTTCCTGCGGACCATTCAGCACCTTCGTCCCCGGACGAACCTGTTTTCCGCCACCTTCCGGGTGCGGAGCGTAGCCGCCTACGCCATCCACAAATTCTTTCAGGAGCGGGGCTTTGTCTACGCACAGACGCCCATCATCACCGCCAGCGACTGTGAGGGTGCCGGCGAGATGTTTCAGGTCACCACGCTGGATTTGAACAATGTCCCCAAGACAGAGGACGGTCAGGTGGACTACACGCAGGACTTCTTCGGCAAAAAAACCAGCCTGACGGTCTCCGGCCAGCTGAACGCCGAGAACTTCGCTATGGCTTTCGGCAACGTCTACACCTTCGGCCCCACGTTCCGGGCGGAAAACTCCAACACCCAGCGCCACGCCGCCGAGTTCTGGATGGTGGAGCCGGAAATGGCCTTTGCCGACCTCAACGATTACATGGACACCGCTGAGGCTATGATCAAGTATATCATCCGCTATGTCATGGACCAGTGCCCGCAGGAGATGGACTTCTTCAATCAGTTCGTGGACAAGGGCCTGAAGGAGCGGCTGGAGCACGTTGCCTCCTCCGACTTCGGCCGGGTGAGCTACACCGAGGCGGTGGAGCTGCTGAAAAAGAGCGGCGAGCACTTTGACTATCCCGTGGAGTGGGGCATCGACCTCCAGACAGAGCACGAGCGCTACCTCACGGAGCACATCTACAAGCGCCCCGTGTTCGTCACGGATTATCCCAAGGAGATCAAGGCGTTCTATATGCGCCAGAATGATGACGGGAAAACCGTGGCGGCGGCGGACTGCCTTGTGCCCGGCATCGGTGAGATCATCGGCGGCAGCCAGCGCGAGGAGCGTCTGGATGTGCTGGAGAACCGCATCAAGGAGCTTGGCATGAACCCGGAGGATTACAAGTATTACTGCGATCTGCGGCGCTACGGATCCTGCCGCCATGCCGGCTACGGCCTTGGCTTCGAGCGGATGGTGATGTACCTCACCGGCGTGAACAACATCCGCGACGTGGAGCTGCATCCCCGCACGGTCGGCAACGCGGATTTCTAAGGAAAAACCGTGTTCTTTCAAAACCTACTATCATAAATGCAGGGCGCCCCGGTACAGCTTCGTACCGGGGCATCTTTTATGGCCGTGCCGCCTGTCTGTTGCCGCATTGTGGACAGAGCGCCGATTTTTGTGGCTGCCCGCCGGAAAAAATTGTGCTCTCCGCCATAGACGGACAGTTGACATTCTACGGTGGATGTGCTATAGTAGCGTCAATACAAACGGAATAACGGCAATGGAAACCCATAGGAAAACGACTTTCGTCTGCCGAAGGAGTAAAACTCTCAGGCGCCCGCCGTGCGGGCAGGACTATGGGCGGATGCGGCTCTGGAGAAGCCCGGTATACCCGGGTACCGAAGGTGAAAGGCGGCTGGCCCGCCGAATCTCTCAGGTAAAAGGACAGAGTGACAAGACACTGCGGCGGCACTTTGGGATTCCCATCTGCCTGCCGGGTCGCCGTGCGCGGCCACAGTGTCCGACACCTGTGTACCTTCGCGGAGCGGCTGCATCATCAGCCGCTCCGTTTTTTTCAGGAGGACATGGATCATGGAAGCTCTCATTGCAAAGCTGGACAGCGTACTCTACCCCATTGTATGCGACATCAACACGTACCTTTCCAACTACATTCTGGTGTTTCTGCTCATCGGCGTCGGTCTCTGGTACAGCATCCGGACCCGGTTCGTTCAAGTCCGCTGCTTCGGCGAGGGGATGCGGAAGGTGTTCGGCAATCTCTCCCTTAATGGCAAAAAGCATGACAGCGGTATGAGCTCGTTTCAGGCGTTGGCCACGGCCATTGCTGCGCAGGTAGGCACCGGCAACATCGTCGGCGCCTCCGGCGCCATCTTGACCGGCGGTCCCGGCGCCATCTTCTGGATGTGGGTCATCGCCTTCTTCGGCATGGCGACCATTTATGCCGAGGCCACGCTGGCCATTGAGACCCGCGTAAAAAATAAGGACGGCAGCATCCATGGCGGCCCCGTGTACTACATCACCACCGCCTTTAAGGGCGGCTTCGGCAAATTCCTTGCCACGTTCTTTGCCATCGCCATCATTTTAGCGCTGGGCTTCATGGGCTGCATGGTGCAGTCCAACTCCATCGGCGAATGCTTCCAGACCGCCTTCGGCATCCCCTCCTGGATCGTGGGCGTTGTGCTGGTCATCATCTGCGGCATCATCTTCCTTGGCGGCGTACAGCGCCTTGCCGCTGTGACGGAAAAGGTTGTTCCCATTATGGCGGCTATTTTCCTGCTGGGCGGCCTCGTGGTGCTGGCAGTCCGCATCAAGTACATTCCCGCTACCTTCGGCATGATCTTCAAGTACGCCTTTGAGCCGCAGGCCATTGTGGGCGGCACATTTGGCTACGCCATCAAGCAGGCAGTGTCTCAGGGTGCCAAGCGGGGCCTGTTCTCCAATGAGGCCGGTATGGGCTCCACCCCTCACGCCCACGCGCAGGCCAATGTGGCCACGCCTCACGATCAGGGCGTTGTGGCCATGGTGGGCGTGTTCATTGACACCTTCGTAGTGCTGACCCTCAATGCGCTGGTCATCATCTGCACCCTCTATACCGCCGATGGCCCTCTGGCAAACGGCTATGTGGGCGACGTCACCTCCGTGCTCAGCAAGACCAATCTGGCCCAGACCGCTTTCGGCTCCGTTATGGGGGCCGGGCTCGGCGCAAAGTTCGTGGCCATCTGCCTGTTCTTCTTCGCGTTCTCCACGGTCCTGAGCTGGAACCTGTTCGGCAAGATCAACGCCATCTGGCTCTTTGGCCGCAAGAATGCCAAGACCTGCACGGTGATCTACACCCTGATCGCGCTGGTGTTCATTCTGCTGGGTACCATGATGAGCAATGACCTCGTCTGGGAGCTGACGGATATGTTCAACAACCTCATGGTCATCCCCAACGCCATCGCCCTGTTTGCCCTGACGGGCATGGTGGTACGCGGTGCGGACAAGGCCGTGAAGTCATAAAGTATTTTCGATTCTATTAAGGAAGCGCCCCGCATTCAGCGGGGCGCTTTGTTCGCGTCCGCACTGCCCTTTTCCGCTTACTCCGAACCGCAAGGAGGCCGGTACAGCCGGTCATAGGGCACAGTGAACACCGGGATACCTTCCACGGCGGGAGCAATGGCGTACATGGGGTAAAAAAAGGCCAGCCCCTCCTCCGTGAGATAAAAATTCAGCGGGGAAAGGCTGCGCCGGAGCCGGCGCCGCCAGCCCTCTGCGTACCGGGCACAGCCCGCCGCCTCCTGACGGCAAATCTCCTGTGCAGCGGTGTCCAGCAGCAGCCGCCGCCAAGGGCTGCGGGGCGGGAAAAACTGCCGCAGAGCCGCCGGGTAGCCGGAGCGAAGCTCCCATGTGTCGCCCCGGCGGCGCAGCAGGCGCCGGCCGCTCTCCGTCGGCTCCGAGGACTGGGTATAAAGGCTCCAGAAGCCCCCGGCGTTGTAGGTGACGCAGTACGTCAGCTCCGCCCGCAGACAGGGCAGGGGCCGGCTGGCCGCCCGGGCCTCCCGATATGCCTCCGCCGCCATGGGGAGCAGCTGCCGCTGGCAGTAGCGCAGAAACGCCCCGGCCTGTGCCCGATAGTACCGGCGGATGCGGCGGAGCATTCGGGTCTGCGGGCCCACAGGCCGCGGCAGCGACACCGCGGCGGTCAGCACCGGGATTCCCTCCACGCACCATTCCCGCTCCGCGGTAAACGCCTCCGTTTCCAAACGCTCCCACACCTGCTCCATAGCGCCGCCCCCTTTTCAAGCTGACGTATCCTATGCGGCGGAGACGCAGCGGGTGCGGAATGGCTTTTTTGTTGAAAAATTCATGGCGCGGGGACTTCCCTTTCTTGATGTACTGTGTTAAAATATGAAAAAACAATGCCGGGAGGCCCCGGTCAACGGATATCTGCACGGAAAGGAATGCTGCGGTATGGTCAGAATCGGAAAAAAGGAAAAAAACGAGAAGCTCTATGAGGCAATCTTGCAGCTCAAAAATGAGCAGGAGTGCTATGATTTCTTTCAGGACCTCTGTACGGTCTCGGAGCTGCGCTCCATGGAGCAGCGCTTTGCCGTGGCGTCTTTGCTGAATGATGGCATGATCTACAGCGACATTTTAGAGCACACCGGCGCTTCCTCCGCTACCATCAGCCGGGTGAACCGCTCCCTGAGCTACGGCACCGGCGGCTATGCCAGAGTCTTTGAGCGGCTGAAGGCAGCCAAGGAACAGGAAGCAAAGCCGGAATGAGCAGTTATGACGCGCTGGCCGCCAGCTATGACGGTCTCATGGCCGATGGAGTCTATCTCCGGCGGGCAGCTTATCTTGAGCGGCTGTTCCGCAGGAGCGCGATACCCGTCCGCACCGTGCTGGATTTAGGCTGCGGCACCGGGACCATCGCCTGCCTTTTATCCCAGCGGGGATACCGCGTCACGGCCACGGACCTTTCCGAAGAAATGCTGACACAGGCGGCAGAAAAGGCAATGGCCTGCAAGGAGCCGCCGTTGTTCGTGCTGCAATCCATGCCCCGGCTGCACCTGCCGGAGCCGGTGGACGCGGCAATCTCCACGCTGGATTCCCTGAATTACCTCACGCGGGAGCGGGATATCCGGGAGACATTCCGCCGGGTGTTCCGGTTTTTAAAGCCCGGCGGCAGCTTTATTTTTGATGTCAACACCCCCTATAAGCTCCGGCGGATGGACTGCCAGCTCTATACGGACGAAACTGAGGAGAGCTATTGCGTCTGGCGCACGTTCTTTTCGGAAAAGCAGAAAATCTGCACCTATCAGGTGGATCTGTTCCGTCTGCGTCCTGATGGCGCATGGGAGCGGGACTATGAGGAGCACCGGGAGCGGGCATGGTCCGCTGCGGAGCTGACGGAGCTTTTGTCGGCGGCGGGCTTTGAGCGCATCCGCATCACCGGCGATCTCTCAGAGCGAGCGCCGAAGGACACAGAGGATCGGTGGATCGTCCGCTGCCGGCGTCCCAAGGAAGGAAAAAACAGCCCCGGTCCGGCCGGAGCATGACAGGAGAACAATATGAGCGACAAATTGGTACGCGCCATCTCCAAGGATGGCTTTGTAAAGGCGGCGGCAGTCTCCACGCGGGAGCTGACGGAGCGCGCCCGGCAGATTCATGATGCGTCCCCGGTGGCCACGGCGGCGCTGGGGCGTCTGCTGGCGGCCGGCTCCATGATGGGCAATGACCTCAAGGGCGACGGAGCCAGCGTAACGCTCCGCATCAAGGGTGACGGCCCCTTGGGAACGCTGCTGGTGGTGTCCGACAATCAGGGCAATGTCCGGGGCAGTGTGCAAAACCCGCAGGCGGACCTGCCGGTCCGTGAGGACGGAAAGCTGGACGTTGGCGGCGGCGTGGGCCACACAGGCACGCTGACGGTCATCAAGGATCTGAATTTGAAGGAGCCGTATGTCGGCAGCGTGGAGCTGCTGGGCGGCGAGATTGCCGAGGACATTGCCAGCTACTTTGTGGAATCCGAGCAGATTCCCACCGCCTGCGGCCTTGGCGTACTGGTGGATCGGGACCGCAGTGTGCTCCGCGCCGGCGGCTATCTCATTCAGCTTCTTCCGGGTGCGCCGGAGGGCATCATCGACCGACTGGAAAAGGGCATCATGGAGGCAGGCCCCGTCACAAAGCTCCTGCTGGACAACGATGACCCGGAGAGCCTGCTGCGGCGGGTCATGAGCGGCTTCGAGCTGGATATTCTGGAAACGGCACCGGTAGAATACCGCTGCTATTGCAGCCGGGAGCGGATGGCCGCCGCGCTGGTGAGCCTTGGCGGCGCACAGCTCAGTGAGCTTGCGGAGGATGAGAACGGAATCGAGCTGACCTGCCAGTTCTGCGACAGCCGCCAGCGGTTCACGCAGGAGGATATTCGCCGGCTTCTGGAAACGGCCCGGAAAAAAAATTAAAAAAGTTTGTGGTTTAGGGTTGACAAACGGGGTGCTTCTGCATATAATAAATTTTGTCGCTTGACGGCGGCTACATCCGCGGGAGCATAGCTCAGCTGGTTAGAGCACCTGCCTTACAAGCAGGGGGTCACTGGTTCGAGTCCAGTTGTTCCCACCACAAATGGCCCGGTAGTTCAGTTGGTTAGAACGCTAGCCTGTCACGCTAGAGGTCGACGGTTCGAGCCCGTTCCGGGTCGCCATTTTGCCCAGATAGCTCAGTTGGTAGAGCAGAGGACTGAAAATCCTCGTGTCGCTGGTTCGATTCCAGCTTTGGGCACTACAACTTCATAGTTGTATGGGATATTAGCTCAGTCGGTAGAGCACTTGACTTTTAATCAAGTTGTCCGGGGTTCGAATCCCCGATGTCTCATTAAGTTGCGGAAGCCGAGAGGTTTCCGTTTTTTCGTATTCTAAAGTTTGCTAAAAAAGAGGTTGCTGCACATTCACACAGCAACCTCTTTTTTAGGTTAAAGTATATGTTGTTGAAAGTCGAAGATCAGTTTGATTTTGTCGGAATGAACTGTGCAATGCGTCCGGCGAAATCAGCGATATTCTGCGTCTGAAGGATCACACGGCCAGGACCGGTAAGCTTTGTGAGGAAGAGACCTTCGCCGCCGAAGAAGATGTTTCCAAGGCCTTTGATCGTCTCAACTTCATATTTTACGGTTTTCTCGAACGCAACGACATTTCCTGTATCAACTTTGATCACTTCGCCCGGTGCAAGCTGTTTCTCGACAACATCGCCGTCGATTTCGAGAAAGACCATTCCGGAACCGGAGATGGATTCAAGGATGAAGCCCTCGCCGCCAAACAGTCCGGAAGTAAATTTCTTTGTGAAGGTGACATCAAGATTTACAGAATCCTGTGCGCAGAGGAATGCACCTTTCTGGCAGATCATGCCGCCGTTTTCTGCCGCGTCGATCGGAAGAACCTGACCAGGTACAGTTGACGCAAATGCGATCGTGGCACCCGGAGCATCCGCACGGTAGGTAGCCATAAACATGGATTCACCGGCAAACATGCGGCCAAGACCTTTCATAAATCCGCCGCGTGTGTTTGTGGACATGGAAATCCCTTCAGACATCCAGGACATTCCGCCGGACTGTGTGTACATGGTTTCGCCTGAGATCGGAAGAGCACACGTCTGAACTC
>UQMC01000089.1 GCA_900542115.1 uncultured Oscillibacter sp.
ATACGAGATGTAGCCGTGACTGGAGTTCAGACGTGTGCTCTTCCGATCTCATACCTGCGCGATGGCGCCGCCCTCCTGCTCCGTCAGAACAGGACGGAACGTATCCCGGATGAACTCCGCCCGCTTACAGTTCACGGCAAACCAGTCGCCTGTGGCCACCCGACCCGTAACGGCGTGAATCCCCATGTCCGCCAGCAGCTTCACGCACCGCTCCGGCTCCCATGTGGGGAACTCCACCCGGTTTACCGTGGACACAAGGCCGATGGGGTCGCCGACTGCGGTGGTGTCCACATCATGCTGCACGAATTCCGACGCCACCACAAGGCTCCCGGTAGGCAGATCCGTCAGGCAGCCCGCCACGCCCGCGTTCAGAATAAGGTCCACGCCGTATTTCAGGCAGAGAATCTCCGCCGCCATAGCGGCGTTCACCTTGCTGACGCCCCCGGCGCAGGCGATGATGTCCGGCTCCACCCGGTAAAAGGGAACGCCGGATACCGTTTCAAAAGGCTCCATATCCTTTGCCCCCGGCATGGCGTGAAATTCCGAGGGCATGGCAAATTGCAGTGCGATCTTCATATTGTTTCCTCCTGCCGCAGCATTGCGCCGCGTTCAAAATGTATTTTCAGCCGCTTGTCCCGATGGGCGCTTACAGCTTTTTCATATGTTTGCCGGCGGATTTGAGCATCAGTTTTTTCGTGCCGCTCTCAAAGGCCACCTCCGCCAGAGCGTCACCGCCCATAGGCTTCACGGACACCACGCTGCCCTTGCCGAAAGCGGTGTGCTCCACCTGATCTCCCGGATGGAGCTGCAGCAGCTCCACCGCCGGCGCGGCGGGTGCGCTGCCCCGGCTGCTGGTGCGGAGGGTCTGGGGCGCGGGCTTTGCGCTTTTGTAGGTATGCACGCCGCCGCTGACATAGCCCCCGGAGCGGCCCGTCCCGGCACTGCCGTAGCCCCCTGCGGAGCGTTGCGCGCCATAGCCGCCATAAGAGGAACCGCCCATCGTATCGTCCCAGCGGCTGCCGCCGAAGCCCTCCTCGTTGGCCGCGCCGAAGCGGGGCTCCGGCTTGCTCTCCCAGTGCATATCCTCCTCGGGAATCTCCTCCAGGAACCGGCTGGCCTTATTGGCGCTGGTGCGGCCATAGAGCATTCTCTGCCGGGCGTTGGTCATGACCAGCTTTTCCCTTGCCCGGGTCATGGCCACGTAGCACAGCCGCCGCTCCTCCTCCAGTTCTTCCTCATCGTACATGGCGGAGGAGCCGGGGAAGATTCCCTCCTCCATGCCCACCACATACACCACCGGGAATTCCAGTCCCTTTGCGGAGTGAATGGTCATCATGGTCACGCAGTTATCGTCCGCCTCCACGCTGTCGAGGTCCGTGTAGAGGGCGATCTCATTCAGGAAGCCAGAGAGAGTAGCGTCCTCCGGGTCCTGCTCCAAAAAACCGAGGATGTTGGACTTCAGCTCCTGCACGTTTTCAATGCGGCCCCGGCTCTCCATATCGTTTTTGTCCTCCAGCGCCTTGACATAGCCGGTCTGGTTCAAAACCTCATCGTAAAATTCCGGCAGAGCCAGCGTACCGCCTGCCTTTCTCAAATTGTCGATCAGGTCGGCAAACTTCACCAGCTTGGCAGAGGCCGTTTTCAGCGCCGGGAATAAATCGGCGTTCCGCACGATCTCGTAGAGGGACGCCCCCTGCTCCGCCGCCAGCTCCGCCACCTTGTCCATGGTGGTTGCGCCGATGCCCCGGGCCGGGGTATTGATGATGCGGCGCAGCCGCAGATCGTCCATAGGGTTATTCAGTACGCACAAATACGCCAGCATATCCTTGACCTCGGCGCGGTCAAAGAACTTCATGCCGCCCACCACCTTATAGGGGATGGCGTTGCGCTTCAGGGCATATTCCAGCGCGTTGGACTGTGCGTTCATGCGGTAGAGAATGGCGGTATCCCGGAACCTGCGCCCCCGGTTCACGCCCATGAGGATGTCCCCGGCCACGTAGTTGGCCTCGTCCCCCTCGTTGAAGTTTGTTTTCACCGTCACGGTGTCGCCGCTGCCGTTGTCCGTCCAGAGGGTCTTGCCCTTGCGTCCGGCGTTGTTTTTGATGACGGCGTTGGCGGCATCCAGAATGTGCTGGGTGGAGCGGTAATTCTGCTCCAGGCGGATGACCCGGGCATCCTTGTACTGCTTTTCAAAATTCAGGATATTCTCGATATTGGCCCCCCGGAAGCGGTAGATGGACTGATCGTCATCGCCCACCACGCAGAGGTTCCGACAGCCCCCCGCCAGCAGGCCTGTGAGCAGATACTGCAAATGGTTTGTGTCCTGATACTCGTCCACCAGCACGTAGTGGAACTTTTTCTGGTAATAGTCCAGCACCTCCGGCTCCTTTTGCAGCAGCGTTACAGTGTGGTAGATGATGTCATCAAAGTCCAGCGCGTTGGCCGTGCTGAGTTTTTGCTGATAGGCGGCGTAAATTTTAGCGATGCGGGTCATGCGCCAGTCATTGGCGGCCTCCGCCTTTTTACGGAACACCTCCGGCCCCTCGTAGCGGTCCTTGGAGGCGCTGATGGCCGAGAGCACACTGCGGATGGGGAACGTTTTCTCGTCCAGATTCTGCTCCTTGAGAATGTCTTTCACCACCCGCTTGGCATCGTCGGTATCGTAAATGGTGAAATCCTTGTCGAAGCCGATGCGGTCAATGTCCCGCCGCAGGATGCGGACGCAGGCAGAGTGGAACGTGGAGGCCCAGACATCGTTGGCGGCAGGCCCCAGCCGGGCCGCCAGACGCTCCTTCAGCTCCCCCGCCGCCTTGTTGGTAAACGTGATGGCAATGATCTCCCATGGGCGGGGCACAGCCACGGCGCAAAGCCGGTGGGCCCGCTCCGCCTCCGCCTCGCTGGGCCGCTCCGGGAACTGCTCCAAAAACGCGAGGTCCTCCTCCGTGGCCCAATCCGGCACCTCGTCGCTGTCGCTGCCCCGGCCATAGGTCAAAAGGTTGTAAACCCGCTGGATGAGCACGGTGGTCTTACCGCTGCCGGCGCCTGCCAGCAGCAGCAGCGGCCCCTCCGTGGTCATGGCCCCCTGCCGCTGCATGGGGTTCAGCCGGGCCAGATCCCGGGTGATGACCGCCTTTCTGGCCGCCGCGTAGCGTTGTTCAAAATCAGTCATGGCGTTCTCCTCTGATGTTTTTCATTCGGCTTTTTATTTTACGGCAAATTTCGCTTTCGGTCAACGGTGGCAGAGCAAAAGTTTTGCCATGGGCCGCCAAAATATTTCCGTTTCCGGCTGTTTCTTTTTGTAACCAAATTTTGGTTGACATTTGTCTACCTTTCTGCTACGCTGGGGCCACAGAAGGTAGACAACCGTATACCAAGCGAGGTGCGCTATGAAAATTGATCTCTCCAACAGCGAATGGAAGCTGATGAACCGCCTGTGGCAGAACGCCCCCATGACCATAACGGAGCTGACCGCCGCACTGCGGGAGGACACCGGCTGGTCGAAAAACACCGTCATCACCATGCTCTCCCGGCTGGAGGGCAAGAACGCTGTCCGGCACGAGGAGGGCCGGCGGGCCAAGCTGTATTTCCCCGCCGTAGTCCGGGAGGACGCCATCGAGGCGGAAACCGAGACCTTTTTGGACAAAATCGGCGGGCTTGGCCTGCTGATGAGCGCCATGGTGGAAAAAAACGCCCTGACAGAAAACGACATCGCGGAGCTGTCCGCCATTTTGGAGAAAGCGGGTGGAAAACTATGAAAGAGATCCTGTTGACTTCTTCCGTTCTGATCCTTGCCCTGCTGCTTTTGCGGCTGTTGTTCCGAAAAGCCATCTCCCGCCGGGTGCAGTACGCCCTGTGGGGGCTGGTGGCGCTGCGGCTGCTGGTGCCGGTCAGTTTGCCCGCCATGGAGCACAACGTCCTGACCGCAGCGGAGCCGGTGACAGAGCGAATCACCGCCCCGGCGCTGTACACCACCCCCTACCGGGAGACCATTGTCTACGCCCCGCAGGGTGCGCTCCAGACCCCCGGCCCCTATCAGCCGTTCCGAATCGACAGCGCCTCAGCCGACAACATCGTAACGTATACTGACGGGAAAAACGTGGTCCACGCCGTTGAATACAAAAAGCAGCTCCCTCTCGGGCCGTTGCTCCTGGGTGTCTGGTACGCCGGAATGGCGGTGATGGCCGCATGGTTCCTGCTGGCAAATCTCCGCTTTGCGCGAAGGCTCCGCCGGAACCGGACGCCCTACCCGGTGGAGAACTGCCGTTACCCGGTGTATCTTGCAGAGGGGCTGCCCTCCCCCTGCCTGTTCGGGCTGCTTCGCCCCGCCGTTTACCTGACCCCCGCCGCCGTGGAGGCCCCGGAAACGCTGCGGCACGTTCTGGCTCACGAAACCACCCACGCCCGCCATTTGGACCCGCTGTGGAGCCTGCTGCGGTGCGTGTGTCTTGTGGTCTACTGGTTCGACCCTCTGGTGTGGATCGCCGCCATCGTTTCCCGGCGGGACTGCGAACTGGCCTGTGACGAGGGCACGCTGCGGCGGCTGGGCGAGGCGGAGCGCCTCCCCTACGGCCAAACGCTGCTGCGGCTCATTCCCGTGGCCCGCCGCCCGGGAAATCCCATGCTCTCCGCCACCACCATGACCGCCGGAAAGCACGCCCTGAAGGAGCGCATCACCCGCATTGCAGAAAACCGGCGCACTGTGGGCGCGGCGCTGCTGGCGGCGGTCACGGCCGCTGCGCTGCTCTGCGCCGCGACCTTTACCGGTGCAAAGACGCCCGATGCCCTCGCTGGCCGCGATCCGGCGGCGGAGCCGGTTCTGACCCCTGCGGAGCTGAACACCTATACCGAGGTTTTCAATTCCAAGGATATGTGGACGGACGCCAGTGGGGACACCTGTGTTTTCAGTCCCGCCGCATTTTTGCTCTCCGCCTATGACCGGCCCGAGGACGTTGACCTCTTTCAGCTTTTCTATAACGGCGCCAACGGATATTCTCCCGCTCAGGAGACGCCGCAGGCCGAGCGTCAGGCTGTGGCGGACGCCTATTTTGACGGTGAGGACTGGCAGGTGGACCTCACCCGAACCACCACAAAGCAGGCGGATGATATTCTTGAGAAGTGGATGGGCCTGACGCTGGCGCAGACGAACAAGGTCTCGCTGGAGGACCTTCAGTACCTCCCGGACTATGACGCCTATTACCACTACCACGGGGACACCAATATTCCCCACTCCGTCCGCTTTTACGCCGGGGAGCGAATCGAGGAAACAGATGTCCTCTATTACCAGCTCCCAAGCTACGTGCTGGACCCTGCCAGCAATTCCACGGCGGACGCCTGGGCCTGCGTCACGGTAGAGCCTCAGTCGGACGGGGGCTTCCATATCCGCTCCAACAAGCCCTGTGACCGCCCCGACGCACTGCTGGAGCCGCAGCCCATCTCCGGTGACGAGCTGGCCTTTTTCAACGAGGAATTTTTCAATGTAGCTTCCACGGATTCAAGTGCCGACGAGATCACCAAGCTCCACAACCAGTTCCTCTCCTGCCTGTATGCGCGCCCGGAGGAGATCGACCTCTTTTCCCTGCTCTATAACGGCGCCGGCAGAAACGATAAGATGACAGAGGGCGAGCGGCAGCAGGTAGCCCTGCTGGATGCCAATGGGCAGGAAATCTGTCCCACGCTGAAAATGTCCACTGCCTCCATTGACGCCTTTCTGCTGGAAACCACCGGCCTGACGCTGGCGCAGACCAACCGCGTAGGTTTAGATGACTTCAAATATCTCCCGCAGTATGACGCATACTATCTTTCCAGGGGCGATACGAATTACCGCTCTGTCACCTTTACCGGCGGTGTGCGGGAGGGCATTTATGTCCGCCTCTACTGGAAGGACTTCTATTACGGCGGCAGGACCGACGAATGCGTCACGCTGCTGGACCGGGGCAACGGCAATTACTGGTTCGTGTCCCACCTGCTGGTAGACGGGGAACCGGCCGACACCCTTGCTTATCCGAAGGGTGAGCCGGAGCTGACGGTCCCGCTGGGGGATATCGCCCCCTATGAGCCACAGAGAGTAGCGACCCGCCGTGTCGATTACACGGATAGCACCGGCGACCGGGGCAGAGCCATTTCGGTGGACACCATCGATATCGACAGCGACAGCTTTACAGTCTGTCCCTATCTTTCCAAGGACGGCCATGTCCACGCTGTCCTCCTGCGGGACTCCGAGACGCAAGGGGCTTCGCCAGCCATGTGGGAGGGAGACGAATTTTTCGTATTTCCATATGACAGCAGCATCAAAAATGATCTGGACGCTGTCCGTCTTTCCTACTATTACGATCTGTTGGGTTACAGCGGCTTCTCCATGACCTACTTTGATTATCTGAACGGTGATTCGGAGCAGGAGGTTGTCTCCGTGACCGACTATTACTATCTGGACCCTGATGGCACGCCCTATCTGCTGGCCCGCGCCATGGGCGATGACCCGCAGATCGTCGATCTGGACGGTGACGGGAGCAATGAGCTGTGCGCGGCCTCTCCGTACAGCGCCCAACTGTTCTTCCGCCGGGAGGGTCGGCTCTACGCGGCGGACGTCAGGGCGCTGATGCAGTCCGCTTGGCCCGAAATAGGCCCATGGGACGCGGCAGCGTGGGACTTCAACCACCGCCGCCTGACCGTTTCCGGCGCCGTCAATGAAGCGGGCGCCGCCTCTTTCACCCGCTATGTCTATTTCGACGGAAGCGCCCTTCAAATCTACACGCCAGAGCAGACCGACACCGCCTCCTGACGCATTTGTTCATCCCCAGTGCATAAGTTTTCGGCAGGGCTGTGCTATGCTGATCAAAATATCCGCCGCCCGCCTGAGTGCGGGCGGCGGCCCCGAAAGGAAGGATTCTCTACGAAACAGCTTCTCCGCCGCTTTGGCGTTCCCCTTTCCATGCTGATTTTCTGTGCGCTGCTCTGCGTTTATATTTACCGCCTGCCTAAGGCTGTCCGTGAGCCGCTGCCGGTGCTGATGTATCACCATCTGGTAGAGGACGGGCAGGACTGCAATGACATGACGGTGACCCCCTCCAAGCTCCGCTCCGATTTAGAGACCATTTTAGCCCTTGGCTACACGCCGGTGCTGCCCCGGGAACTGGCAGCGGGCGGCCCGCTGCCGGAAAAGCCCATTCTCATCACCTTTGACGATGGCTACCGCAGCAACTATAAGCTCCTCTACCCCATTTTGCAGGAATACAACGTCAAGGCCTGCATTTCCATCATCGTCCTCATGCCGGATCTCCCGGCGGACAATTTCTGCTTCTGGTCGGAGCTTCAGGAGATGACGGACTCCGGGCTGGTGGAGATTGGCTCCCACAGCTATCGGCTCCACAATTTAGGCGAGGATTCGGGCAATTATGACGCCAAGGGCGCCAACGGCGTGGAGCGCCGCGCAGGCGAGTCCGACGCGGATTTCAAGGCCCGGGTGCTGGATGACATTCAGCTCAGCCATGACCGCATTGTGGAAAAGCTGGGCGGCGTCACCTGCTTTGCCTATCCCTTCGGCTGCTCCGACCCGGACGCAAAGGCGCTGGTGGACGCGCTGTTTCCGGTATCGCTGATGACAACGCCCCGATGCGCCGACCTTGCGGACGGTCTTCATGACCTGCCCCGGTACACCGTCACCATGAAAACGGACCTTACAAAGCTCCTGAAATAAAAAGCATCGGCTGAAGTGCTCACTTCAGCCGGTGCTTTTTCTATCGCAGTGTTGAAAGCCCCACGGTGCTTCAGCCCTCCTCGGCAATTTTGCGGCCCATGAGCACACCCATGACGGAGGCCATCATCAGTCCCCGGGTCCAGCCGGAGCTGTCACCCAGACAGTGAAGGCCCTGCAGACTGGTATTGAAATCCGTGTCCATCTTCACCCGGTTGGAATAGAACTTCAGCTCCGGGGAATACAGCAGCGTTTCGTAGGCCGCAAAGCCCGGCACCACATAGTCCATGGCCTGAATGAAGTTGATGATGTTGATCATGGCCCGGTAGGGCATGGCGGCGGTGATGTCGCCGGCCACGGCGTCCGGCAGGGTGGGCCGGATATTTGACTGGGCCAGCTCCTTCTGCCATGTCCGCTTCCCGTCCAGAATATCGCCGAAGCGCTGGACCAGAATTTGTCCGTTTGCCAGCATATTCGTCAGCTCGCCCACCTTCTGCGCGTAGGCAATGGGCTGGTTAAAGGGCACGGAGAAGTTGT
>UQMC01000090.1 GCA_900542115.1 uncultured Oscillibacter sp.
CTGAAATATCAAAAACCGCGTGCGTGATTTTAAAATCACGCACGCGGTTTTTTGATTGTGTTGTTGCCGCACAATCAAAAAAGTCACTGATCGTCGCATCACCGCAGCATCGGCATACTGCCGGTCAGTTGATTGACCTTCTTTTTGGCGCCGCAGATGGCAAGGCCGAGATAGTTAAGACTATTTTCGGGAGCTTGTGTCATCCGTTCCGCAAATTCGGTGTAGGTCTTGCAGCTTTGCGCTAAATCGGAGAAATCCACAACTGTCAGTTCCTGAAATTCCAGCAGATACAGCCGTTCGCGCAGCACTTTGATGGCCTCCGAGGTGCTTCTGAGAATAGGGACAGGGAATTCGATAATTCCGAGATGGCTTTGGCCGCTTGCATCCTCGACCGCTGCGCCGACAACTTCCGGCAGTGTTTTCCCAAGGGTAATTCCCAAAATGGCTGCGGTATTTGCAATCAGACCCAATGGTAGCCCCTCGTCCATAACAATCACGCATTTTTCATTTTCTAAGCTCATACGATTCCTCTTTTTCTTTGAATTGGGAAGGAAAAATATGAAAAATGCCGCAATAGAACGGTGAGAAAGGAAAGATACTTTACACAGAAAAAGGAGGCTTTCTGCTCCCTTAATGCCGGAAGCTATCCTGATAAAGACCGGGTGACAGGCCGATAAAGCGACTGAAGCAGTTGGTAAAGTGGCTTTGATTGGAAAAACCGACCTGCAGCGCGGTATCAACGGGGGAGACTCCCTGTTCCGGCAGCCTTTTTGCGGCCCCGATGCGAACGCTCTCCAGATAGCCGTAGGGAGTCAAGCCCTTGTACTTAGTAAAGGCCCGCAGCAGTGTAGATTACTCACAACGGCGCAGCGGCAGATGTCATTCAGACAGATGTACTCCGCAAAATGCTGTTCCATGAACCGACAGGCCGCTTCGATTTCCGCCCGGCATTCTGGTGTGTGCGCTTCAAAGGGACAGCTACAGTAGGGAAGAAGCAGCGAGATCAGCAGAAGCAGCAATTTCTCCCTATGGAGCGTACACGCTTTCCCCATGACTGCTTCGTGCAGGCGGCGTAGGCAGCGAGCGGCCTCCTTGTCGGCAATGACTGCCGGGGAAAAAGCGGGAAGTGCTCGTTTCCCGGTTATCTCTTCCACCAAGGTGAGCATGGTTTCCCTTGGGATATTAAGCCCCCGGTAATCCATTGCACCTTTATCGCTTTGCACGCAGGCGTGTGTATCCCTGGGATTAAAGAGCACGATGTTCCCCGGGCGCAGCGAGTAGACTGTACTTCGACAGGAGAGACTGCGGCGCCCCTTCTCTATGAGGCCGATGACATAATATGCGTGGAAGTGACTTGGAAAGGGCTGCGCGATTCCCTGAAAGCGAAAGACCTCTAATTGCAGCGCCGTGTCATAAACGGCGGTTCGTATTCCTTTTTTCATATCGCCCTCCCGCGTCATATTTTATCACCCGCCCGATTAAAAAGGCTTGTAAAATAGCTTCATTTTGACCGAAGACTAAAAGAGACGAAAAATACTGAATTTGGAAAGATTGTAAAGTGATATCATTTGTCAGTATTTCTGCTTGCCAGATAAAAGATTACGTCGGCCTCGGCATCTGTCAGTGGGATATTGACGCGGTTCGGATAGCCGCCCTGAAGCTGGCCATAGTCAGTAGTAAAGCATGGCAGCGAGGAGGCGCAGACAACCTCGTTAAATACATCGGCGTCTGTCTGGACCAGAAATTTGGAGACAGGCATTTTTTCGCGGCAAATGGTGTCCCAGAAGCCGAGCTCCGAGCGGAGCAGAAAATTGAAGCCGTGGAGTGGTTTATGTCCATTCTGTGATTGCATAGAAAAAACTGAAAATCGCTATTACAGCAGCAGGCCGATACAGTTGTATCGGCCCGCTGCTGTTTCTGTGTTTTGCAGGCAGATTCGAATGTATTCCAACGTTTGGAGGGTATGATTGGGCTTGCCGGACAGATGCGGTCTGCTTTCCGGGAGGGCAGGGTGGCTTTGAGGGGGAAATGTTTTTTATTTTATAATGTATCGCGGAAAGTTTGCTTGACAATCCAGTCGGATACCTTTATGATATATGCGTTTAAGATGTGATACTCTGCTGTTTGAGGCGTAATAGCGTTTTGGGGAAGGGAGGCGGCTGATGGAGACCATTACAAGCAGACAAAATCCGCTGTGTACCCATTTGCGGAAACTATCGTCCTCCGCCGCCTACCGGCGCCAGTGCGGAGAGTTCCTCTGTGACAGCCCCAAGCTGCTTCAGGAGGCGCTGCTTTGGGGTTCAGAGCTCCATACCGTGGTGGTCACGGCGGGGACGGAAGCTCCGCCGCTGCCGAAGGGTGTACGGCTGGTTGAGGTCCCGGCGGATGTAATGAAGTCCGTTTCGCCTATGGAGACCCCTCAGGGGACGCTGTTCATCTGCGCCATCCACACGGAGCCGCTGCCGGAAATGCTGGCGGGCCGCCGCTATGTGGTGCTGGACACCTTGCAGGACCCCGGCAACGTGGGTACCATCCTCCGCACGGCGGACGCCTTCCATGCCGATGGAATGTTTTTGGTGAACGGCTGCGCGGATCTCTATAACCCCAAGACCCTCCGGGCCACCATGGGGGCGGTGTTCCGCTGCCCGGTGTGGACGGTTGGGGTGGAGGAACTGTCCGCTCTGCTGAAAAGGAGCGGCATCCCCCTTTACGGCGCGGCACTGCGGGAGGACACACTGGACGCACGGCAGGCGGACTACAGCCGGTGCGCCATTGCCATCGGCAGCGAGGGACGCGGATTGACGGACGCAGTGCTTGCTGTCTGCGACCGTACCATCAAAATTCCCATGAGCGAACATTGCGAGTCGCTGAACGCGGCGGCTGCGGCGACGGTGCTTTTGTGGGAGGCAGCACGTAAAGACTGAAAGGGGGACAGGGAAAATGCTGAAATACTGGGTATGGCTGTCGGAGCTGAAGGGCCTGCGGAATCAGACCCGCTTGGCGTTGCTGCGCCGCTTTGGCGACCCGGAGAGCATATTCTACACGGACCCCGATGAGCTTTCCCTGACAGAAGGGGCCGACCTCAGTCAGCTAAAGCTGCTGGAAAATCACGAGCTTGCACAGGCAGACCGCATTCTGGCGGATTGCCAGCGATTGGATATCGGATTGCTGACATTTTCCGACGCGGCCTATCCGGGGCGGCTGAAGAATATCTATGACCCGCCGGTGCTGCTGTACTATAAGGGTAAGCTGCCGCTGCTGGACGATCTGATGTCCGTGGCGGTGGTAGGCACCCGGGACTGTACGCCCTACGGCGTGAACTGCGCGGAGAAGCTGGGCTTCGGACTTGCCTCCGGCGGGGCCGTGGTGGTGAGCGGACTTGCAAAGGGCATCGACGCCGCGGCAACACGTGGCGCTCTGCGTGCCGGCGGCATTACCATCGGCGTTACAGGCAACGGTCTGGATGTGCACTATCCCTATGAAAGTCGGTATCTTTACGAGGATGTGGCAGCATCCGGCGTACTGCTATCGGAGTATCCGCCGGGAACGGAGCCTGCCCCGGCGCATTTCCCAATCCGCAACCGTATTCTTTCCGGTCTGTCCTTAGCGGCTCTGGTGGTGGAAGCGCCGGAACGGAGCGGCGCGCTGATCACCGCTATGACGGCCTTAGAGCAGGGCCGGGATGTATTTGCGGTCCCCGGTCCCATCGACGCACCTACCAGCGTGGGCTGCAACCGTCTGATCCGGGACGGCGCGGGGCTGGTAACGGATGCGTCCGACATTTTGCGGGAGTATGAGGGCCGCTTCACTTTGAATCTGAAAGAGGCGCGGGAGGAGCCGGAGACCCTGGGCTATCAGGCCCGGATGGTGCCGGAGCCGAAGCCCGTGGCCCCTGCTGTCAGCCTGTCCCGCAGCGATGTGGAGCTGACGGACGACCAGATCGCTTTGCTGCGTGCGCTGCCGGAAGAGGAGCCCATGCTGGTGGACGATCTGATCGAGCAGACCGGCATCCCCACCCGGAGGGTGCTCTCCGCCCTGACGGTCCTTGAAATCGACCAATATGTGGTCCAGCACGCGGGCAAGCACTATACCCGCGCTGTGACCCTTACGGAATAAAATTTGCCCGGACGGGCATTGCTGGAATTAAAAATGCGGCTGAAAGGGCCGTTGGAGGTAGCTATGGCAAAACACAGCCTGGTCATCGTGGAGTCTCCCGCGAAGGCCAAAACCATTGGAAAATATTTGGGCAAGGACTATGAGGTAAAGGCCTGCATGGGCCACCTCCGGGACTTGCAGAAAAGCAATCTCAGCGTGGATGTGGACAACGATTTTGAACCGGTCTACAAGCCAATCAAGGGCAAGGAGACCATTATCTCCGACCTGAAAAAATCTGCCAAGGCGGCGGATACCGTGTACCTCGCAACCGACCCGGACCGCGAGGGCGAGGCCATCAGCTGGCATCTGAAAAGCCTTTTGAATTTGCCGGATGAAAAGACGCACCGTGTCACATTCAATGAGATCACGAAGAATGTGGTGCGGCAGAGCATTGAACATCCCCGGGACATCGACCAAAATCTGGTGGACGCCCAGCAGGCCCGGCGTATTCTGGACCGGCTGGTGGGCTATCAGCTCAGTCCCCTGCTGTGGAAGAAAATCAAACGGGGCCTGTCCGCAGGACGGGTCCAGTCTGTTGCCACCCGAATGGTGGATGACCGGGACCGGGAGATCGAAAACTTCAAGCCGGAGGAATATTGGACGCTGGACGCCAACCTCACCGGCAATGACGTGAAAAAGCTGCCCTTCTCCGCCCGGTATCACGGAAAGAACGGCAAGAAGGCAGAACTGAAATCCGCCGCCGAGGTGGAAGCCGTGGTAGAGGAGACGCAAAACGCCGTCTTTACCGTCAAGTCCGTGAAGCGGACGGATAAGAACCGTTCTCCCTCGCCCCCCTTTACCACCTCCACCATGCAGCAGGAGGCCAGCCGCAAGCTGTCCATGACCCCCCGCCGCACCATGGCCATTGCCCAGCAGCTTTACGAGGGCGTGGATATTGAGGGCGAGGGCACCGTGGGTCTGATCACCTATATGCGTACCGACTCTCTCCGCATCAGCGAGGAGGCTGTCGCCGCCGCCAAGGAATTTATCGTGGGCCGCTACGGTCAGCAGTACTATCCTGCCAAGGGAGCTAACCACTATAAGGCCAAGGCCAACGCCCAGGACGCCCACGAAGCTATCCGCCCCAGCAATGTGAACTGGACGCCGGAGATGCTGAAAAAGGACCTCACCGGCGAGCAGTACCGTCTGTACCGACTGGTGTGGAGCCGCTTTGTGGCCTGTCAGATGGCCAACGCTGTGTACGACAGTGTCTCCGTGGAGATCGATGCCGCGGGACACAGCTTCCGTACCAGCTCCTCCAGTCTGAAATTTGCCGGCTACACAGCCGTGTACGAGGAGGGCAAGGACGATGATAAGGAGGAAAAGGAACCCACCCTGCCGCCGCTGACGGAAGGGGAGACGCTGGACCTCAAGAGCTTTGGCCGGGACCAGCACTTCACCCAGCCCCCGGCCCACTATACCGACGCCACGCTGATTCGCGCCATGGAGGAGCAGGGCATCGGCCGTCCCTCTACCTATGCCCCCACGGTGTCCACCATTCTGGACCGTGAGTATGTGGTGAAGGAGGGAAAGTACCTCCACATCACCAATCTGGGCCGGGTAGTGACGCAGCTCATGGAGGAGCGGTTCAGTGACATTGCCGATTTGAAATTCACGGCCAATATGGAAAAGAAGCTGGACGATGTGGAGACCGGCTCTGTGAAGTGGAAGTCCGTGCTTCGGGATTTTTACGGCAATTTTGCCGAGAACCTCAAAAAGGCGGAAAAGGACTTGGAGGGCGTTTATATCAAGGTGCCCGATGAGGTCTCCGAGGAGGTCTGCCCGGTCTGCGGACGGAATTTGGTGGTGAAATCCGGACGCTTCGGGCGCTTTTTGGCGTGCCCCGGTTTCCCGGAGTGTAATTTCACCATGCCGCTGGTGGTGGAGATGCCGGGCCGCTGTCCCAAGTGCGGCGGGCGGCTGTTCAAGCGTACCGGCACCAGTCGAAAATCCGGTAAGCAGTACACCTATTACTGCTGCGAGCACACCAATAACCGGGTAGCCGGCGGCGCGACCTGCGATTTCATGACATGGGATGTGCCGGTAAAGGATGATTGTCCGATTTGCGGCAAGACCATGTTCAAGCGGGCAGGCAAGGGCTACAAGCGGCCCTACTGCATCAACCCGGAATGTCCCAACTTCCTGCCGGAGGACAAGCGCGGCTACCCCAAGAAGCAGGCAGAGGCGTCCGCCAACGCGGAGGAGGCTCCCGGCGAGTCTGACACACCGGCAGAGGAGAAGCCTGCTAAGAAAACGACGGCGAAGAAGTCTGCCGCCAAGGCCGCTGAAAAGAAAGCCGCCGCAAGAAAAACGGCGGTGAAAAAGACAGAGGGCGAAGCGGCAGAGAAGAAGCCTGCGGCGAAAAAGACAACTGCCAAGAAAGCCGTTGCCAAAACTGTCGCAAAGAAAACAACAACGAAAAAGACAACGAAAAAAACTGCGGAGGCCGGGGAGTGACCGGCTTTCCGCAAGAATGAAATAAAGGACTTTGCAAATGAAGGTAACAGTGATCGGCGCGGGACTTGCCGGCAGTGAATGCGCGTGGCAGTTGGCCCAGCGGGGAATACAGGTGCGGCTTTGTGAAATGAAGCCGGAAAAAATGACGCCCGCCCATACAACGGAATATTTCGCGGAGCTTTGCTGCTCCAACTCTCTGCGGGGCGCTGCGCTGGAAAATGCCGTGGGCCTTTTGAAAGAAGAACTGCGGCGGCTGGACAGTCTCATTCTCCAATGTGCCGATGCGACCCGTGTGGAGGCCGGCGGTGCTCTGGCGGTGGATCGCCACGGCTTTGCCAAGCTGGTTACGGAGAAAATTCGCAGCCATCCCAATATCACGGTAGTCCCCGGCGAGGTGACGGACATTCCGGAGGGAGAGGTCATCATTGCCTCCGGTCCGCTGACTTCCGATGCACTGGCGGAAAAGCTGCAAACGCTGTTGGGCGCGAACAGCGACCTCCACTTTTTTGATGCGGCGGCGCCGCTGGTGTCTTCCGAAAGTGTGGATATGAATTATGCGTGGATGGGCTCCCGCTATGACAAGGGCACAGATGATTATGTAAACTGCCCTATGAATCAGGAGGAGTATGACGCTTTCTGGAAGGAGCTGACAGCGGCGCAGGAGGCGGAGGTCCACGGCTTTGAGGACAGTCAGGTTTTTGAGGGCTGTATGCCGGTGGAGGTCATGGCCCGCCGGGGCCATGATACGCTGCTGTACGGTCCGCTGAAATCCCGTGGACTGGACGATCCCCGGACGGGCCGCTGGCCCTATGCTGTGGTGCAGCTGCGGCGGGACAATGCCGAGGGCAGCGTTTATAATCTGGTGGGCTTCCAGACCCACCTGAAATTTCCGGAGCAGAAGCGGGTGTTCTCCATGATCCCGGCGCTGCATAACGCGGAATTTCTGCGCTACGGTGTGATGCACCGCAATACATTTTTGGATTCCCCTCGGCTGCTGGACCGGTATTACCGGCTGAAAAAGGAACCCCGCATTGCCTTTGCCGGACAGATGACCGGCGTGGAGGGCTACGTGGAGTCCGCCGCCAGTGGCTTCTTGGTGGGCATTGAAATGGCCCGGCGGCTGAAGGGCCAGCCTCCGGTGGATTTCCCCCGGGAGATGGCCGTTGGAGCCTTGGCGCTGTATATTTCCAACGAGTCTGTCACTCAGTTCCAGCCCATGAATATCAACTTCGGCATCATCCCGCCGCTGGACCACTTTGTAAAGGGCAAGCGGAACAAGAACGCTGAAATTTCCCAGCGTGCACTGGAAATTCTGGAAATGAAAAAGGCCGATATTCTGGCCTGAGCGAAAAGAAAATGCTTCGGCCATTGGACGGAGCGTGTTCCCCTGAAAGGAGGAAGCAATGAAAATTATCATAGACGCCATGGGCGGCGACAACGCGCCTAAAGCGATCGTAGAGGGTGCATTGGCGGCCCACACCCAAACCGGCGCCGAAATTGTACTGGTAGGGCAGGAGAATGCGATTCGTGACTGTCTGGCAGGCCTGCTGCCGGAGGGTGTAGAGAT
>UQMC01000091.1 GCA_900542115.1 uncultured Oscillibacter sp.
AGATGTAGCCGTGACTGGAGTTCAGACGTGTGCTCTTCCGATCTTGGACGGATTCGAACCCCCGACCTGCTGATTACAAATCAGCTGCTCTACCAGCTGAGCTACACCAGCAGTTCCAACAGCATGGTTTATGATAGCAGAGAGCGGCGCTTTTGTCAACACATTTTTTGCGTTTTTCGCTTTTTTCTGAGGAGGGGATGGAATGGAACGCGGTTGTGGAGGCGTTCGTGACCGCCTCGTTCGCTGTACGCTGTGCGGACGGGAGATCACGGCGGGAGAGGAATATTGGTGCTGCAACGGCAGCCGGGTCTGCGCCGGGTGCCTGCCGGAGCTGGCGCGGCAGGAGCTTTGGCCCTGCCGGGAGATACGGGGAAGGGAGGCGCGGATATGACGCTGCTGGAGCTGTCCGCGGTTTACGCGGAGAATGCCGCCGTGCTGCACGGCCGAATCACAGAGCTGCGGCGCATGGTACGGCTGGAGCCGGACCGGGAGACTGCCCGGGCACTGCAAAGGCGGGTGGAGGCGCTGCTGCCGCTGTGGCGGGAGGCGCGGAGCCTTGCGCGAATCACGGCTCATTACTATGACAGGGAGGCGTTTGGATGGCACATCTGAGTCTGGACGCCAAGGGGGGACAATGGTTGGCCGATCTGGCGGAGTGGGGCCGAAGCGGCGCGCCGGACAACCGTCGCCAGCTGGAGCAGCTCCGCCAAAAGCTGCGAACCGCCCGCAGACAGGTTTTGACGCCCCGGCAGCGGGAGATTTTGGGATTATATTATGATGAGGGACTGACCATGAGCCAGATCGGGGAACGGCTGGGGCTGAACCGCTCCACGGTCTGCCGGACGATTCACCGGGCCCGGGAGCGGCTGTACCGCTCGCTGCGCTTCATGCTGTAGGAAAATTTGCGCTTTTGCTTGCGGTACCGGGAAAAAGCCGATATAATGAGGGCAGAATACGGGCCGGTCCCGCATTGGACGGGCCCCAAATATGGAAGGAGCACGGACATGATGAGACCTGTGATCGTAATGGCCGGGACGCCGGTGGACACGCAGATGGGAATGGACTGTCTTGCAGCGCAGGGCGTGGAGGGCGTTTTCTGCTCCATTTCAAAGGACCCGGTGGAGCAGACCGCGTTTCAGATCTCCTCAGAGCGGGAAAAGGCGGCGGTGGTCACCGCCCTGTTCCGGGAGGCACAGGCGGCGCACGGCTGTGAGCAGGCGTTCATCTACTGCAATTCTCTGTCCGGCTCCGTGGATTTTGACGCCATTGCCCGGGAGACCGGCGTGGCGGTGGTGACGCCGCTGGACGTTTACAGAGCGTTGGCGCCGCAGTACCGCTCCCTTGCGGTCATTGCCGCCAACGCGCAGGGCGCCGCCGGTATCGAGCGGACGCTGCTGCTGTCCAACCCGGATTTGACGCTGCGGAGCGCCGGGATTCTGCCGGTGGTGCTGGCCATTGAGCGGGGCGAGGCGCCGGAGGAGCTGGTGGAGCGCCACCGTCTGCCGGAGCTGGCGGACTGGTTTGCCGCACAGGGGGCGGAGGCGCTGCTGCTGGGCTGCACGCACTTCCCATACTTCAAGGAGGCACTGGGCCGCAGGACCCGCCTGCCGATTTTAGACCCGGCGCAGGAGATGCTCCGGCTGCTGGGCGTGTGAGCAGAACGCCGTAAAGATAGAAAATGCTGCTTCAAAATGAAAAAACCGCCCCGGAGCTGTGCTCCGGGGCGGTTTTCTTAGGCTTCAGTCATTTTCCAGATGATGCCGCGCAAGGTCGCAGATGGCGCGGAACGTCTGGTCGCTGATGTCATGCTCCATTTTGCAGGCGTCCTCCTCGGCTGTCACCGGATCCACGCCAAGCTCCACTAAAAAGTTTGTGAGGGTGTGGTGGCGCTGGAGCATTTTGGCGGCGATCTCCATGCCGCTGTCTGTCAGGGTGATGAGCCCGTCTTTATCCATTTCAATATATCCGTTTTCCCGCAGACGCTTTGTGGCATACGTCACGCTGGGCTTTGTTACGCCAAGGTGCTCCGCCACATCCACGGAGCGGACGTACCCCAAAGAATTACGCAGCATCAGCATGGTTTCCAGATAATCCTCGGATGCCTTGAGTATTTGCATAGCAGTATCACCGGCCTTTTTGGTTTTCCGGCATAGCCGGTTCTAATGATTCATGTTATCATAGTTTTCGCACAAATGCAAGGCGGAGCCTTTCCCAAATTTTCAACAAAATTTTCTGATAAGATAGTTGACACCAAATGTTAGAGATGTTAAACTACACAGTGGTTAGAGAGAACTAACATCTACAGGGCATACTGCGCCTTGTTTTTATTTTCACAACGGGTTAGCAGGCTCTAACTCTGACATTCACAGATTTGGAGGGATTTTCCATGATGCCGCTGGCACTGGCAAATATCGGTGAGGAGTACATGATCCGCAAGGTGAGTGGAAACCCGGAGACCAAAAAGCATCTTGAGGATCTGGGCTTTGTGGCCGGGGGATCGGTCACGGTGGTATCCGCTCTGGGCGGCAACATCATCGTGAAGGTGAAGGAATCCCGGGTGGCCATCAGTGATGAGATGGCCCGCAAGATCATGGTTTGATCAATTTTAGTATAGAGGGAGGAAACAAGCATGAAAACACTGCGAGAAGTCAAGATCGGCGAGACAGTCAAGGTTGTCAAGCTCCACGGTGAGGGTCCCATTAAGCGCCGGATCATGGACATGGGCATCACCAAGGGCGTTGAGATCTTTGTCCGCAAGGTCGCTCCTCTGGGCGATCCAATGGAGGTCACTGTCCGGGGCTACGAGCTGAGCCTGCGGAAAGCGGACACCGAAATGATCGAGGTCGAATAAAATTTTTAAAATACGGTTCGAGCACTTGAACCAGAAGGAGCAGTCAAATGGATAAGCAGATCAAAATTGCCCTCGCGGGCAACCCTAACTGCGGCAAGACCACTCTTTTCAACGCGCTGACCGGCTCCAACCAGTTCGTAGGTAACTGGCCCGGCGTTACCGTTGAAAAGAAAGAGGGCAAGCTGAAGAAGCACGACAACGTCATCATCATGGACCTGCCGGGCATCTACTCTCTGTCCCCCTACACGCTGGAGGAGGTCGTTTCCCGTAACTACCTCATCACCGAGCGTCCCGATGCCATCCTGAACATCATCGATGGCACGAACCTTGAGCGTAACCTGTACCTGACCACGCAGCTCACCGAGCTGGGTATTCCTGTGGTCATCGCCATCAACATGATGGATGTTGTCCGCAAGAACGGCGACCAGATCAATGTGGCGGAGCTGTCCCGGGAGCTGGGCGTCCGCATCATTGAAATCTCCGCGCTGAAGGGCGACGGTGTCATGGAGGCCGCCGAGGCCGCCGTGAAGGCTGCCGAGGGCACCAAGACCGTCCCCATGCACACGTTCTCCGGCCCTGTGGAGCACGCCATTGCCCATATCGAGGAGGCCGCGCTGAACGATCTGCCCGAGGATCAGCAGCGTTGGTATGCCATCAAGATTTTCGAGCGCGACGATAAGGTGCTGGAGCAGTTGCACATTCCCTCCGATGTCATGAGCCACATCGAGACGGACATCAAGGCTGCCGAGACCGAGCTGGATGACGATGCCGAGAGCATTATCACCAACGAGCGCTATGTGTACATCGCGGAGATCATCAAGCACTGCTACAAGAAGCAGAATGCCGGTCAGCTCTCCGCCTCCGATAAGATCGATAAGATCGTTACGAACCGTTGGCTGGGCCTGCCTATCTTCGCCGTGGTCATGTATCTGGTGTACTGGATCGCCATGGTGGGCGTGGGCGCTCCCGCTACCGACTGGGCCAACGATGGTCTGTTCGGTGATGGCTGGCACCTGTTCGGCATGGGCACCTCTGAATACACTGAGGTGGCCGATGACTACACCGCCGCCTCCGAGGCCATCAGTGCTTACTACGATCTGGATACCGAAGCCGATGACTTCGATCCCGATGCCGCTCTGGCCGAGATGAAGGCTGTTCAGCCCGATTCCGACACCGCCACCATTGAGGTGGAGGACGAGGAGACTCTGGCTCAGAACGAGATGACCGTTTACTATGACGCTGTTCCCGATGACGCTGACGAGGACACCACCGTTGGCATGAGCTATCTGGACGCCGTCAGCTATTTTGAGGAAAATGGCTTTGATGAGCCTGATCCCGCCGATTACGGCGTGTGGGTCCCCGGTATCCCCGTGCTGGTTGGCAACGCTCTGGAGGCCGCCGGTGCTGCCGATTGGCTGAGCGGCCTGATCAACGATGGTATCGTGGCCGGTGTCGGCGCCGTTCTGGGCTTCGTGCCTCAGATGCTGGTGCTGTTCCTGATGCTGGCGTTCCTCGAGGCCTGCGGCTATATGGCCCGTATCGCCTTCGTTCTGGACCGTATCTTCCGTAAGTTCGGCCTGTCCGGTAAGTCCTTCATCCCCATGCTCATCGGCACTGGCTGCGGCGTGCCCGGCATCATGGCTTCCCGTACCATTGAAAATGAACGTGACCGCCGTATGACGATCATGACCACCACCTTCATCCCCTGCGGCGCTAAGGTGCCCTTTATCTCCATGGTAGCCGGCGCTATCTTCGGCGGCGCCGCTTGGGTGGCTACCTCCGCCTACTTCGTGGGCATGGCTGCCATCATCGTCTCCGGCATCATGCTGAAGAAGACCAAGATGTTCTCCGGCGATCCCGCTCCTTTCGTTATGGAGCTGCCCGCCTATCACTGGCCCACTCTGGGCAACGTGCTGCGCAGCATGTGGGAGCGCGGCTGGTCCTTCATCAAGAAGGCCGGTACCATCATTCTGCTGTCCACCATCTTCGTCTGGTTCACCACCTACTTCGGCTGGGCTGAGGACGGCTTCCGGATGCTCTCCGAGGAGGAGATCGATTACTCCATCCTTGCCCGCATCGGCAGCCTGATCGCTTGGATCTTCGCGCCTCTTGGTTGGGGCAACTGGCAGGCCGCTGTGGCTTCCATCACCGGTCTGGTGGCCAAGGAAAACATCGTCGGCACCCTGGGTATCCTCTATGGCGGCGGCGACGGCACCGTGTACCAGAATCTGGGCGCTGCCTTTACCGCAGTCAGCGGCTACTCCTTCCTCGTGTTCAACCTGCTGTGCGCCCCCTGCTTTGCTGCTATCGGCGCCATCAAGCGTGAGATGAACAACGGCAAGTGGACCTGGTTCGCTATCGGCTATCAGTGCGGCTTCGCCTATCTGTGCGCCCTGATGGTCAACCAGTTCGGCAACGTCTTCACCGGCAGCCTCAACGTTATCGGCCTTGTGGCCGCCATCGCTGCGCTGGTGCTCATCATCTATATGCTGGTGCGCCCCTACAAGGAAGCCACCAAGCTGTCCACCAAAGTCTGATTTTCCCCTTTCTCACCTCCATTTACTCTATTTCCATAGGGATGAGCAAAACTCCGATTTGCTCATAAGACCACACAATAAATAGTGCCATCCGACTTGGCTGCGGCCTATATATTGTGATTCGACTTTGCAAAACTTGCGTTTTGCTCATCCCTATCTATTTCCAATCTTTGCCAAAGGAGTGATTTTCCATGCTGACATGGTTGAGTGCCAATCTTGCGACCATCCTCATCTCCGCAGTTCTTTTAGCAGTTGTCATCTCCATTATCCGGTATCTCATCCGCCAAAAGAAGCAGGGAAAGAGCACCTGCGGTGGCAGTTGCGGCGGTGGCTGTGCCGGTTGTTCCGGACACTGCCATTCCAAGCAGTAACGCAAGAAAAGAGACAGGACGCGGTTTCTGCGTCCTGTCTCTTTTTCGGTGAAAAGCGCCGCATGGCCGCCGGGAAGTTATGAAATGCAGCAGAGCTGTCCGCAGAAAACGGACAGCTCTGTGCACTTTTACATACATGATATGAATTCCTCCAAAATTTCCCTATAATTTTCTCTGCTCTGTCAATATGCTTTTCACGGGCCGACTGTTTATAATAAAAGATAGTCTGCATACTATTTCCGTGTACCCGGCCTGTGAAGCACGGGGCAGAAAGGAATTTCGAATGAATATTTTTTCACTGTTCACGCTCTGCGGAGGATTGGCGTTTTTCCTCTACGGCATGACCGTGATGTCCAAAAGTCTGGAGAAAATGGCCGGCGGCAAGCTGGAAAAGCTGCTCAAGCGCATGACCTCCAACCCTATCAAAAGCCTTTTACTGGGCGCGGGAATCACCATTGCCATCCAGTCCTCCTCCGCTATGACGGTGATGCTGGTGGGCCTTGTGAACTCCGGCGTTATGGAGCTGCGGCAGACCATCGGCGTTATTATGGGCTCCAATATCGGCACCACGCTGACAGCGTGGCTGCTGTCCCTCACCGGAATTGAAAGTGACAGCTTTTTTGTCAATCTTCTCAAGCCCAAGAATTTCTCCCCCTTGCTGGCGCTGGCGGGAATCCTGCTGATCATGGGCTCAAAAAAGCAGCGCCGCCGGGACGTGGGCCGGGTCATGATGGGCTTTTCCATCCTGATGTACGGCATGGAGCTCATGAGCGGCGCGGTGGCGCCGCTGGCGGATATGCCGGGATTTTCCGGCCTGATGACCGCCTTTACCAATCCTTTCCTCGGTGTGCTGGTGGGCGCGGCCTTTACGGGCATCATCCAGTCCTCTGCCGCGTCCGTGGGTATTTTGCAGGCGCTGGCCATGACCGGCTCTGTGACCTACGGCATGGCGATTCCCATTATCATGGGCCAGAATATCGGCACCTGTGTCACGGCGCTGCTGTCCTCCATTGGCGTCAGCCGCAGCGCAAAGCAGGTGTCCGTGATCCACATTTCCTTCAACCTCATCGGTACGGCGGTGGGCCTGCTTGTGATCTGCGGCGGCGGGCTGCTGTTCGATATGCCGTTTTTGACCCAGCCGGTGAACGCTGTGGGTGTGGCGCTGTGCCACACAGTGTTCAATGTCTGCACCACTATTTTGCTGCTGCCCTTTACCCGCCAGCTGGAGGCGCTGGCGAAAAGGGTCATTTCTACAGAGGACAAGCCCTCCGACTTTGCCTTTCTGGACCCCCGGCTGCTGCGGACGCCCGGCGTGGCTGTCAGTGAGTGCGCGGCTATGACCAACCGCATGGGCGAGCTGGCCCGGGAGAATATCCGCCTTGCGCTGGAGCAGTTCGACCGTTACAGTGAAGAACAGGAGGAAATTATCCGAGCCAATGAGGACAAGCTGGATGTTTACGAGGACCGCCTCGGCAGCTATCTTGTCCAGCTTTCCCAGCATGGCACTTCGGCGGATGACATGAATACAGTTTCCCGGCTGCTCCATGCCATCGGCGACTTTGAGCGCATCGGCGACCACGCCCTGAACCTGCTGGAATCCGCTAAGGAGCTCCACGACAAGGGCCTGTCCTTTTCCCACATCGCCGGAGTGGAGGCCGATGTGCTGATTCACCTGACGACTGATTTGCTGGATGGCGCGCTGGATTGCTTTGAAAATGACGATGTTCGGGCTGCTCGGGGCGTTGAGCCGCTGGAGGAGACCATGGACTATCTGACGGAGGAGATTCGCAGCCGCCATATCCGACGCCTCCAGAATGGGCAGTGTACCATTCAACTGGGCTTTGTGCTCAACGATCTGCTTAACAACCTTGAGCGCGTGGGCGACCACTGCTCCAACATCGCCCTCAGCGTGATCGAGGAGCAGACGGACGAGGCCGATTCCCACGCTTATGTCCACAGTCTGAAAAAGGATCAGGAGTTTAATCTGCGGTTCCAACAGGACCTCAAGCGCTACGCCTTACCCAACGAGGAATAAAAAATCCCCCCTGATACCGGTCAGGGGGGATTTCCTTATGCCAAAACGCGGCGTTTTTATATTTTTTACATCTGAAACCGCAATCTATTCTTTACCTTTGGGCGGATTCCTGCTATACTATATCTTTGTTGAATTGTTTCTATTAAGGAGGTGTGTCCCTATGAAGTATCAAAAATGGCATATCGGCACGGCGGCAGAGGGAGACACCGCCCTTTTGCGGGAGGCGGGCTATCCCGGCCTGCTTGCTACCGTCTTGGCCTCCCGGGGCATCACCACGGCGGAGGCCGCCGCAGAGGCGCTGGAGCGGGAGACCACGCGGACGCTATCCCCCATGCTGATGCAGGATATGGACAAGGCTGT
>UQMC01000092.1 GCA_900542115.1 uncultured Oscillibacter sp.
ACCCGCTCCTGCTTTTCCTTGGCTTCGTAAAAGTGGTCCAGCAGCTCTGAAAAGCTGCCAAAGGTTTCCGATTCCACCGCCGCGCCATACTGGTGAATGGGCAGCGCCGCAAAATCGAACAGCTCGCCGTTTCGCTTCAGCAGCGTTGCTGTGAAGTTATTTTCCTTTATAGTGCTTATAAATGAAAAGAAAACATTCTTGAAGTATACCCGCCCGGCTTCATCCAGTTGGCACACCCGGCCATCTGTTTCCCCGCAGACCCGGAAGGCCAGCTCCCGGGCCATCAAGGGCGAGATTCCAAAATAGGTGTCCAGCAAAAAGCGGTCAAGTTGGGTTTCCTGCGGCACATCTGCCAAATGCTCATCAAAGCCCGCCTCGGTTTCCTCCAAAAGCGGCAGACGCCCGGTGGAGGCGGGCTGCTCGTAGAATAACCCCGGAAGCACCTGCCGCTGCGCGGACATTTCCACATCCACCCGGCGCATACAGTCGATGATGCGGCCCTCTCCGTCCAATAAAATCAGGTTAGACCTGCGCCCCATGGCCTCCAATACCAATGTCCGGTGTCCCGGCTGACCAAAATCATCCGTTACATCCAGCTCAATGCGGACAAGCCGCTCCAGCCCCGGCTGGGTAATGTCCGCAACTCTGGCTCCTACCAAGTGCTTTCGCAGCAGCATACAAAACATCGGCGGCTCCGCCGGATTATCCCGCAGCAGCTCTGTCAACTGAAGGCGGGGTGCGTTGGCGCCGGCGTTCAGCAAAAGCCGCTTATTGCCCCGCAGAAGCAGAATGACCTGATCCCGAGCAGGCTGCTGCACCTTGTCAATTCGTAAATTCAAAAGCTGCGGGCGCAGCTCCTCTGTCAGCGCCCGGAGCGTGATGGCGTCTAATGGCATGGCTTATTCCTCCATCATTTTGTCAAACAGCTCACTGACCCGCTGACGCTGCCCGCTAAGATACAACCAGCCAAACAGTGCCTCCAGCGCCGTAGCCGTGCTGTACTGTGCGCGGCTGGCATGGTGGGGGACGGAATGCACCTGCGCGTTTCTGCCCCGCCGGAACACGGCGGTCTCCTCCTCCGTCAGCAGCGGCAAAATCTTTTCGGCATACTCCGCCTGCTTTTCCGCCCGTACCAGTTGAATCGTCGCCTGATGGAGCCCCTTCCCGGTGGCCTTACCGTGGGCGCACAGCCAGCCGCGCACCAGCAGCTCAAAAACCGCGTCCCCCATGTGAGCAAGTCCAATGGAGCTGATGCCCCGCAGCTGGTCCTCCGTCATCTGAATTTCAAAATGGTTCTCCATACAAGCTCCTTACAAGGAAAAAGATTTGCATTCCGCAAATCTTTCAAGAATTTTCAACTCTTATATTACCACAAAAACCGAAAAAATTCAAGTCTTGTTCCGCTCTCGGCTCCGGGTGTATAGAATCTCTGAGGTGATTTCATGAATTCTCTTTTCCCTATTTCCTCTCCCTCGGTCATTTACCGAGAGCTGGCAGCCTGTGCGCCCATTTTGGAAAAATTCGGCATGGTGCTCTCCCCTGCCGAGACCGCCGCGCTGGCGGAGCAGCAGTCCGCCGCCCTGCGGAGCAGCGGGCGCATCGACTTGAGCGGAGGCGCTGTAAAGCAGTTAGCACTGATATTCTGCGACTCTCCTTATATTCTCCGCGCAGACTGGCCGGATATGCTGGCGCAGCTTCTCTCCCTGTTCTATGCGCTGAAAAATGAAACCGCTGACCACATCGGGGATACGGCGCTCATTAACGCCATGTACCTACGTTTTCACAGTGTCGGCGGCGATATGGACGCACTGGCAGGCACGCCGCCGGAATGGCTCCGACACGCCGCCGAAGGAGGGGATTTGGATGAGCTGTGAATCGTCTTTCTCCATCACACTCAGCGCCGAGGACACGCTCCGGGCGCAGGAGGCCCTCTGGCGTATTGTGCGCCGGCAGGCTATGCTCTATGCCCCGGAGAGCAGCTCCCTGCCAATAGAAACCGTGACCGCCTTAACGAAATCCGTCCTTCTGACGCTGAACGCAGCGCAAAACCCGGCCATTTTGCTGGCCCCGGACTTAGATGCACTGTTTCGGCAAGGGCAGCGGCGGCTTCGTCAAAAGGCCGCTCTTGCCCATGTGCTTTGGAAGCGGGCCACTGCAATGCAGCCACCGCCGAAGCACTGCTTTCTGCAAGACACACTGCACAGCCTGCGCGATTTTCCGGCGCGCTATGACTGGCGCTTTTTCGCACAGGAAATTCCGTGCAGCATTGACTATCAACTATTCCTACCGGTCCCGGAGACGTTGGTCGGTGTTGATTATGTTTTGGAGTGGCTGCGGCGGCTCTGTATAGAGCTGGACATTTTGAGCCGCTTTGACGCAGCAGCGGTACACACTGTTCTCTCCGAATTCCGTCCCGATTACCAAACCCTCTGTATCAATCTCTTAGAGCTGCCGCTCTCTCATGCTATCGCTCTGGCAGCGCTGGGGGAGGATGCACGGCTGCTGCCGCTGTCCCCTCCCCAGCGCCAACGTCTGAAGCGCCTTTTTCTCAGTCAGCCGCCGGATAGCTGTCAGGCATTTCTATCCAACACCGCCCGGTCCCTCTGTGATACCCTCAACGTCACTTCCCCGCAGACCCAGCGCTACGTGGAAACCTTTGCGTGCACTCTGATGCCCCGCTTGAAAGCGGCACGGCACACTTAAAAATCGGTATCTACCACTGTACCATTCGTGCGGAGGAACAGCTGCGCCGGGCGCTTCAATGACGCGAACTGCATAGGCGTTATAACCGCCGCATAGGCCCCCGCATTCGGGATGGCCACTACGTCCCCCACCTCCATACGGGGCAGCTCCGCATCGGCCAACACAACATCCGTACCGGTACAGAGGTTGCCTGCTACCGTGACTGTCTCCCGCTCTCGTGTTTCTACCAGCGGAATGATTTGAACCGTATGATCGCCTGTATAAATCGGCTCCCACCCGGCGATTGGACCATCGCCCATGAAATGCTGCATCATCGCCACTATGGAGGGACGGGCAAAGCCGTTGAGCGTGTTGTTCAGCAGTACAAAGGTCTTGCCGTAAGAGATCTTTTTGTCCACAACCCGGGCAGCATAGGTGCCCGCCGTGCCGGATACGTACCGTCCAGTTTCAATGCAGACCCGCGTTTCCGGCAGCTTTTCCCGGAACGCAGTCATCAGCCGTTGAGCCTCCTGCCCCAGCGCAGCGGTATCAAAGGGCTGCTCCGTTTCCCGCATGGGAATCCCCATGCCAGAGCCCAAATTCAGGAATTTCAGTATTCCGAATACCTCCCGCATGGACACCGCCAGACGGAACATCTTTTGATAGTAGCTTTTCAGCACCTCTACACTTAGCTCCTGACTTTTCAGGTGCGTATGAATGCCCACGATGCGAATATTGGGAAGTTGCTTCCACTCCGGCAGCTTCGCATAGATCTGCGCCTCGTCAATGCCGAACTTGGAAGCGGCACCGCTGTCGGTGCCATAGCTGAAGTCCGGGTTGACGCGCAGGCCGATGTCCGCGGTTATTCCCAACTCCGCAGCCGCCTGCTGGATTCTTCCCACCTCGCCTGCGCTGTCGGCGATCACCGTTGCAATGGGAAGTGCAGACTTGATGTCCGCCAACGTTTTTCCGGGTGCCGAATACAAAATCTGATTCGGCTCCAAACCGGCCCGCTGCCCCATTACACATTCCGCCGCACTGGCCGCGTCAATGCCGAAGCCTTGCGCCAGCACACACTCCAGCACCTTGGGATAGGGATTGCATTTCGCGGAGTAGAGAAACGATACACCGGGGAAATCCGCCTTCAAACGATTGATATTCCTCAAAATCACCGCTTCTTCATAGAGGTAAAAGCTATCGTAAGACTCTGCGAGCTTTAAAATTGCATTGCGTTCCATACGCAACCTCCTTTGCATCTGCATTTTTTTGCATGGGCTTTACATATTTATTGTAGCACAGTACCGACTGTTTCACCATATCAGAAAAAGCGGGAACCGGCATCGCAGAAAAGCAGCAACCTTTATTCCACGCAAAAAGCTGTGAGTAATTTCGTGAGTAAAATTTAAGATAAAACCTCTTTAAAAAGTGATTTCCATATACTGTATAGAAAATATTTTTACCACGGCAAAACGGCTGTAGCTGTCGAAATATAAAAAAGACCGCAATCACAATGATTGCAGTCTTTTAAAGCTGGCAGCGGGTGAAGGATTCGAACCCTCACATACAGAGTCAGAGTCTGCTGTGCTACCTTTACACAAACCCGCTATATTCATTGTTCGTGTCACACGAACGAATATTATTATATCGCATAAGCGAAATTTGTCAATAGCTTTTTTCAAAAAAGTATTTTATTTTTAGCATTGAAATGCTGTGAGGTAAAATTCTATAGCGTAACCACCCGCTCGCAGTGCTTCCTCCAACACACTCATTTTCACGCTAATAAATCCGGCGTCTGTCTTATGACAGACGCCGGATTTTCGGTGCAAGAAACAAAACGAAATAATCGTTCAATTAGCCCTGCTCACGCATCTTAGCGAAGCACTCGCTGCAATAGACAGGACGGTCGGACTTGGGCTCAAAGGGAACCTTGGCCTCGCCGCCGCAGGCAGCGCAAACAGCGGTGAAGTACTCGCGGGGACCGCGGGCAGCGTTCTTGCGAGCATCGCGGCAGGCCTTGCAGCGCTGGGGCTCGTTCTGGAAGCCGCGCTCAGCATAGAACTCCTGCTCACCAGCGGTGAACACGAACGCCTGACCACACTCTTTGCACACTAAGGTCTTGTCTTCGTACATGATTTTACCCTCTCTTTGAAAAGAAAATATATTGCGTTCAGCGCGTGCTGAATTCGCCGGAAAGAATTTGCTGTGCCACCTTGCGCCGGATACGCTGCACAGCGTTGTCCACAGACTTCACGGGCCGCTCCACTTCCTGAGCGATTTCCCGGCATGAAAGTCCGTTCAAATAGTACCCCAAAATCTTTGCTTCAAATTCGGACAACTGTTTCCGGACACCGGATAAGAGGGCTGCTGTATGCTCCCTGTCGATGAGTTCATCTTCAGGGCCGCGCTGCGCCAGACAATTGGTGCCAGAGGTGTAGGAATTGCTGTCAAAATCGGGAGTATCCAAGGAGATCGATTGATTCAAAACCTGATGCTTTTCACGCCCCGCAGACCGCAGAGCAGAATACAGCCGACTTCGAATACAAATCTCAGCAAAGGTCCGAAAGGACGTATCCTTGTCCGCCTGAAACTCCCGAACGGCCTTGATGAGTCCCAGCATTCCCTCCTGTGTCAGATCCTCACTGTCTCCGCCGGCCAGGAAGTAAGGCCGGGCACAGGAGCGAACTAACCGGGTATACCGGGACACCAGAGTCTCCTCCGCCCGCCGGTCACCGGAAGCGGCCAAACGGCACAGGGCCTCATCTGTCAGAGTATCCATGGACATTGCAACTTTATTCGGAGCTTTGCACATAAGCTATTATACCTATCAAACGTATAAAATGTCAAGCAAAATATAGAATTTTCATGAAAACATCATGAACTTTTTAGTTATTTTATAAAATAGCCGTTTATTCGTGCTCATTCGTTGCCTTTCGGCCATTTATGACAGCGTCAGCTGCTCCATAGGCGGCTCCGGCGTCAGCCCACCCGGGACAGGTCTATGAAGGTGCTGATATGCCTTCTGTGTCACGCAGCGCCCCCTTGGCGTTCTTGTCAGAAAGCCGAGCTGCATCAGATACGGCTCATAGACATCCTCCAGCGTAACGGATTCCTCGCCGATAGTCGCCGCCAGCGTTTCCAACCCCACAGGGCCGCCATTGTAGTTTTCAATGATAGCGGTCATCATGCGCCTGTCAATGGGGTCCAAGCCCAAATGGTCGATTTCCAGCGCACAGAGGGCCTCGTCCGCAACGTCCTTTGTAATGACGCCATCCGCTCTCACATCCGCGAAATCCCTCACACGGCGGAGCATTCGGTTAGCGATACGCGGCGTGCCGCGGCTGCGCCGTGCGATCTCATAGGCACCCTCCGGCATGATTGAACATCCCAAAATTCCGGCGGAGCGGGTCACGATTTTCGTCAACTCCTCTGGCGTGTAAAGCTCCAAGCGCAGCGTCACGCCAAAGCGGTCCCGCAGCGGAGCGGACAACTGCCCTGCCCGCGTGGTGGCGCCGATGAGCGTAAAATGCGGCAGATCCAACCGAATAGAGTTCGCCGAGGGACCCTTGCCTACAATGATGTCAATGGCGTAATCCTCCATAGCCGGATATAAAATCTCCTCCACAGAGCGGTTCAGCCGGTGAATTTCGTCGACAAAGAGGATGTCCCCCTCGTTGAGATTTGTCAGCAACGCCGCAAGGTCCCCCGGCTTTTCAATGGCTGGCCCGGAAGTGATGCGGATATTGACGCCCATCTCCTGCGCAATAATACCGGCCAACGTTGTTTTTCCAAGTCCCGGAGGGCCGTGGAGCAGCACATGGTCCAGTGACTCCTGCCGCTTTTTTGCAGCCTGAATAAAGACGCTCAGGTTGTCCTTTGCCTTTTCCTGACCGATATACTCCGCCAGCGTTTTCGGTCGCAGGGATCCCTCCTGCGCGTCCTCCGTTAAAAAGGTCTTGGCGACTATCGGCTCCTCATAAATATCATTACCAAAGTCAATGCTCAAAATGTCACTTCCCTATGCTGTCAAATCCACGCCGCGTCCAGCCGATGTCACTTCACCATTTTTTTCAGGCTCTGACGGATGATCTCCTCCAGCGGCAGATTTTCTACGTCCACACCCTTTAAAGCAATCTGAACCTCCTGACCGGAATAGCCCAGCACCCCCAGCGCGGCGGCGGCCTCCGCAGCTTTACTGGAGAACATGGCAGGGGCGGAAACACCCTTGCCGCCGGAAAAGTCCAGTCCGGCAGCCGTTTCCTTCGCCATCTTGTCCTTCAGCTCCAGAATGATGCGCTGTGCGATTTTCTTTCCAATTCCCTGCGCGGCAGTCAAAGCCTTTTCGTCCCCGGTCACAATGGACATAGCCAATGCCTCTGGTGTATTGGCGGATAAAATCGCCAGCGCCGCCTTTGGTCCCACGCCGGAAACTCCCAGCAGCAGTTTGAAGCTGTTCAGCTCATTTTGGCTGGCAAAACCGTAAAGGTCAAACACGCTTTCGCCCACATTCAGATACGTAAAGAGCTTTTTCCGTTCTCCCCGCTTCAGCTGAGACAGCGTATTGTTTGTCGCCATACAGGCGTAGCCGACACCGCCGCAGTCAATCACGGCCAGCCCCGGAAGAATCTCCGCCACTGTACCGTCCAGATAATAAAACATAAGCGATTCTCCTTATACGGTTTCCTTTTCCGGCCTGATCTGCGGAAGGCGGGAGGTAAAGCTGCGTGCGTGGCAAAGCGCCAAGGCCAGCGCATCGGCGGCATCGTCCGGCCGTGGAACCTTTGTCAGCTTCAGCAGCCGCTTTGTCATATCCATGACTTGCCGCTTCTCCGCCTTTCCGTAGCCGGTAACGGCCATCTTCACCTGTCCGGGCGTATATTCATACAATGGCACTCCGCACCGCTCTGCGGCGCAAAGAAGTACGCCCCGTCCATGGGCCACTGCGATACCCGTCGTAATATTCGTATTGAAAAACAGCTCCTCAATAGAGATTGCGTCTGGCTTCAGCTGTCCGATCAAACCTTCCATATCCCGGTCGATCTGATAAAGGCGCTTTGAAAGCGGCAGCCCGGCGGAGGTAGTAACGGCCCCATAGGTCACCATTTTATATTGTCCCCGCTCCCCTTCAATCAGCCCAAAACCGATAGTAGCATAACCGGGGTCGATTCCTAAAATCCGCACAGTCTCCCTCGCTTTTCATACTAATGAAAGTAGTATATCAAATTTTAGTCCAAATCGCAACAGGAAAAACAAATGTTCTATCTGTCTACCTTGTATTTCTCGGTCCACTGTGATATGATTTATTTTAATCAATACGTGGAACAATGATTGAGATAAAGAGATCGGAAGAGCGTCGTGTAGGGAAA
>UQMC01000093.1 GCA_900542115.1 uncultured Oscillibacter sp.
CTTTGCCGATATTCACCCGGACGTTGTCACCGTCCGGGACGAGGCCCACAAGAACCTGTCGGTGGACACGATTCGCCAGATGCGCGCGGACGCCTACGTGCAGCCCAACGAGGGGGCGCGGAAGGTGTACATCTTCCCGGACTGCGGGATTTTAACGGAGCAGGACCAGAACGTCCTTTTGAAGCTGGTGGAGGAGGGGCCGCCCTATGCGGCCTTCCTGTTCTGCGCGGAAAATCCCTCCGTGGTTTTGCAGACGCTTCGTTCCCGGTGCGTGGAGCTGAAGCTCCGTCCGGCGGGAGAGGCCGGGGACGCGCCGCCGGAGAGCGGGCGGGAGCTGTGCCGCCTGCTGGCGGAGGGTAAGCGCGGCTCCGTGACGGAGCTGATGGTCCGGCTGGAGAAAAAGCGGACGGATCGGGACGCGCTCTCCGCGCTGCTGGACGGGAGCCGGCACATTTTAGCCGCCGCGCTGCTGGCGCTTTACGGCAAGCCGCCGGAGGGACCGGACGCGGAGCTGTGCCGCCAGCTTGGCCGGCGTCTTGGCAGACAAAAGCTCATCAATACGATTCAAATGCTACAAACATACCGGGGGGCCTGTGCCTACAATGTGGGCGTCAGCCATGTGCTGGGGGCTCTGGCGGTGGAATTGGAGGAACTCCTTTGACTGAAGTGATCAGCGTCCGCTTTCGTGGCGGCTGCAAGAATTATGACTTTGACCCCAAGGGTATGCAGGTGAAAATGGGGGATCAGGTCATTGTGGAAACGGCGCAGGGGCCGGAGTTCGGCACCTGCACACAGGGAAATCATGACATTGCGGACGAGGCTGTTGTGCAGCCCTTGTGCGCGGTGCTGCGGCTGGCAACGGACGCCGACCGCCGCACGGTGGAGTATAACCGCAAAAAGGAAAGCGACGCCTTTGACATCTGCGAGAAAAAGATCGCCGCTCACGGTCTGGAGATGAAGCTGGTGAACGTCTCCGCCAGCTTTGACGGAAGTAAGATCATTTTCTTCTTCACCGCCGATGGGCGGGTGGACTTCCGGGAGCTGGTGCGGGATCTTGCCAGCGTATTCCGGGCCCGCATTGAGCTGCGGCAGATCGGCGTCCGGGACGAGGCGAAGATGGTGGGCGGTCTTGGCATCTGCGGGCGGCCCTTCTGCTGCTCTCAGTTTTTAAACGGCTTCCTGCCGGTGTCCATCAAAATGGCCAAGACCCAGAACCTCAGCCTGAATCCCACAAAAATTTCCGGTACCTGCGGGCGGCTGATGTGCTGCCTGAAATACGAGCAGAACGCCTATGAGGACGCCCAGAAGCGGATGCCAAAGCAGGAGTCCTTTGTCCAGACACCGGATGGTCCCGGCAACGTGAAGTCCGTGGACCTGCTGCGGGAGACCGTGAAGGTCAGTCTGGACAGCGCGCCGGAGACCCAGAAGTGCTATCATAACTGCGAGCTTTGCGTGCTCCGCAACGGCAAGGGCAGCCGGGAGGGAATTGAAATTCCGGCCCAGCGTCCTGCCCGGTACGTGGAGGAGCAGACGGAGGAGCTGCCGGTGCCGGTGCTCACCTCGGCCTTTGAAGACAGGACCCTCCCGGAGCGGCCCGCGCCGGTACGGGAACGGCCTGTCGGCGAGGAGGACGCAGAGGGCGGAGAGAACAGGACTCGCCGCCGCCACCGGGGCGGACGCCGCAGAAACGGCGGCGAGGCTTCGAATGCGGGCGAAGCTACGCGCCGGGAGCCGCCCAAGTCCGCTGCCGGACAGAGCGCGGAGCGGGGCCCCAGACCCCAGCGTCCCCGGCAGGAGCGTCCCAATAAGACGCAGCCGCGGGAAAACGCCGCGCCGGTAAGCGAGCCGAGAGCCCCGCAGGAGGGCGGCGAGAGCAAGAACCGCCGGCGTCACCGGGGCGGACGCCGCCATCGGGGCGGAAACGGCGGAGCGGGAACGCCCACCGCTGAATAAGGCTGAGGATATGATCTCAGGCGGAGCGGAATTGTTTCCGCTCCGCCTGCTTTTAGAGAGGAGAGTTTATGGGGAAATTTGACGATGTGCTGCTGGCCAGCGATTTTGACAATACGATTTTGAATACGGAGCGTCCCCGCCGCACAGGTGGTCCTATTCCGCCGGTCTCTCAGGGGAACCTTACGGCTATCCGCTATTTTATGGCGGAGGGCGGCCGCTTTGCCGTGGCCACCGGCCGGGCGCTGCCGGCGTTCCGGATGTTTGCGGACAAGGTGCCGATGAACGCCCCGGCCATCGTGTGCAACGGCGCGGCGCTGTATGACTTTGAAGCGGAGACCTATTTGGATAGCATTCTGCTGCCGGAGGAGGTCCGGGCACAGGGACAGGCGGTGCTGGACCGCTTTCCCACCGCGGCGGCGGAGGCGTATCATCTGGACAATGTGATTCATGCCGTGCGGCCCAATGAATTTACCCGGCAGCACCAGCACGTGACCCATGCCGGTGTGGAGGCGGTGGATGACCTGTGGGCCGTGCCGCTGCCGCTGGTGAAGCTCATGTTCGAGGATGAGCACACCCGGCTGCTGCCGCTGCGGGACTGGATATTTGCCCAGCCGTGGAGCGAGCGCTACGAGGTGTTCTTCTCCAACCCAACGCTGCTGGAGATCACCGGAAAAGGGGCCGGAAAGGGTGCGATGGTCCGGCGTCTGGCTGCACGGCTGGGGATTTCCATGGCGCATACCTACTGCGTTGGGGACGAGGCCAACGATCTCTCCATGCTTCAGGCGGCGGCGGAGGGCTTTGCCCCCGGCAACTGCGCCGAGGCGGTGCGGCAGAGCGGCGCCACGCTGGTGGCGGACTGCGACCACGATACGCTGGCTGACGTGGTTTCAATTTTGGACAGCCGCTATTGACAAACCGCCGCTATCTGCTATAATTCAGCTTGACCGCAGACAACTGAACACAGGGGCGCTGGATGCGAAATCCGGCTGAGATGCAGGGCTATGACCGCCCTCTGTCCCTTGACCTGATCCGGGTAATGCCGGCGTAGGAAGTGGATATACTGTCTTTCCGTACCGCAAGCCCGTTTAAGTGGCCTGCGGTACTTTTTTCTTAGGAGGGACTTTTTATGTCCGCAAATTCTTCCGCTTCTCATCTGAAAATCCGGATGCTGTGCGAGGGCGCCATGATGGTGGCGCTGGCACAGGTGCTCAGCTACATCAAGCTGATGGAGTTGCCCAACGGCGGCTCCCTGACCCCGGCCATGTTCCCCATTCTGCTGTTTGCCGTTCGTTGGGGCCTTGCGCCGGGGCTGATGGCCGGCTTTACCTTCGGCCTGCTCCAGCTCATTTTTGACGGCGCTTACGCATGGGGCTGGCAGTCCATGCTGCTGGATTATCTGGTGGCGTTTACTCCGCTGGGCCTTGCGGGACTGTTCAAGGGCAAAAAATGGGGCATTTTCGTGGGGACGATTGTGGGCTGCTTCTTTCGGTTTGTGGTCCACTATATCAGCGGCGTGACCATCTATAAGATTTTGGCACCCACGGAGTTCATGAAGTGGACGTTCACCAGCCCCTCCGCCTACTCTATCGTCTATAACGGCTCCTATATGCTGCCGAACACCATCATCGCGCTGATGCTGGCCGCCGTGCTGTATAAGCCTCTGAAGAAATACATTCTCGGTCAGGACCTTGCAAAATAAAAGAAAGCGGCGGCCCGTGACAAAGCCTGAAAAACTTTTGCTGCCGATAAAGGGATGAATTTCTCAAAGCGGTAGGAAGGGTTTCCCACACCATTTAAATCAGTAAATTTGAGAGCTCTCAAATTTGTTCAGCGGGGCGAAAAGAATTTTTCGACATGCTGAGGCGGCCTGCGGGCCGCCGCTTTTTTTCGCTTTTTTGCCGATTTTTCCAAACCGCAGAGATGAGAAACCGGAGGCGATTTTGCGCGGCATTTGTGGTAATTTTCATATATGTACGGGGAAAACGATTGTCTCTTTAGCGAAAACGATTAAATAAACGTATAAATCTTGTCAATTATATTGATTGTTTTTTTATGCATAATCCACTATAATATGGAATGGCTATTCGAGACCGACGGCCCGCCATTTCCGCTGTCCCGGCTTGTTCCAACGGCCTCATATTTGCTTATTCTGCCTTCCGAGGCAAAAAACGAAGGAGAGAATCCATGAGCAAGAAGTATTGTTACCTGTTCACCGAGGGCAACGCCAATATGCGCGAGCTGCTGGGCGGCAAGGGCGCGAATCTGGCTGAGATGACCAACATCGGCCTGCCTGTGCCTCAGGGCTTCACCATTACCACCGAGGCCTGCACCCAGTATTATGAGGATGGCCGCCAGATCAATGACGAGATTTTCGCCGAGATCATGGAATATATTGAAAAAATGGAGAAGATCACCGGCAAGAAGTTCGGCGACCATGAAAATCCCCTGCTGGTCTCCGTGCGCTCCGGCGCCCGGGCCTCCATGCCCGGCATGATGGACACTATCCTGAACCTCGGTCTGAACGAGGAGGTGGTGGACGTCATCGCCAAGAAGTCCAACAACCCCCGCTGGGCTTGGGACTGCTACCGCCGCTTTATCCAGATGTACTCCGACGTTGTGATGGAGGTCGGCAAGAAATACTTCGAGCAGCTCATTGACGAGATGAAGGTCAAGAAGGGCGTCACGCAGGACGTGGAGCTTACCGCCGAGGACCTCAAGGAGCTGGCCGGTCAGTTCAAGGCCGAGTATAAGTCCAAGATCGGCGAGGAGTTCCCCACCGACCCCAAGGAGCAGCTGATGGGCGCCATCAAGGCCGTGTTCCGCTCCTGGGATAACCCCCGCGCCAACGTTTACCGCCGGGATAATGACATCCCCTATTCCTGGGGCACCGCTGTCAACGTTCAGTCCATGGCCTTCGGCAACATGGGCGATGACTGCGGCACCGGCGTTGCCTTTACCCGTAACCCCGCCACCGGCGAGAAGAAACTCATGGGTGAGTTCCTGACCAACGCCCAGGGCGAGGATGTTGTGGCCGGCGTCCGCACCCCCATGCCCATTGCCGAGATGGCTGAAAAGTTCCCCGAGGCGTTCAAGCAGTTCCAGGAGGTCTGCAAGACGCTGGAGGATCACTACCGGGATATGCAGGATATGGAGTTTACCGTGGAGCACGGCAAGCTGTATATGCTCCAGACCCGCAACGGCAAGCGCACTCCCGCTGCCGCACTGAAGATCGCCTGTGACCTTGTGGACGAGGGCATGATCGATGAGAAGAAGGCCGTGGCCATGATCGAGCCCCGCTCTCTGGACACGCTGCTGCACCCCCAGTTTGATGCCAAGGTGCTCAAGACCACCCCGGTTATCGGCAAGGCACTGCCTGCCTCTCCCGGCGCTGCCTGCGGCAAGATCGTCTTTACCGCTGAGGATGCCAAGGAGTGGGCCGAGCGCGGCGAGAAGGTGGTTCTGGTCCGTCTGGAGACCTCTCCCGAGGATATCGAGGGTATGAAGGCCGCTCAGGGCATCCTGACCGTCCGCGGCGGCATGACCTCTCATGCGGCCGTTGTGGCCCGCGGCATGGGTAAGTGCTGCGTGTCCGGCTGCGGCGACATCAAGATGGACGAGGAAAATAAAAAGTTCGATTTGGCCGGCAAGACGTTCCACGAGGGCGACTGGCTGAGCATTGACGGTTCTACCGGCAATATCTATGACGGCGCTGTGCCCACCACCGATGCCACCATTGGCGGTGAGTTCGGCCGGGTCATGGGCTGGGCGGACAAGTATCGCCGCCTGAAGGTCCGCACCAACGCGGATACGCCTCATGACGCCGCGCAGGCCCGCACCTTCGGCGCGCAGGGCATCGGCCTGTGCCGCACGGAGCACATGTTCTTCAACGAGGACCGCATTCCCGCCATCCGCCGCATGATCTGCTCCGACACCGTGGAGCAGCGCGAGGCCGCGCTGGCCATTCTGGAGCCCATGCAGCAGAGCGACTTTGAGGGCATCTATGAGGCCATGGAGGGCTGCCCCGTCACCATCCGCTTCCTCGATCCCCCGCTGCACGAGTTCGTTCCCACCGAGGAGGCCGACATTGAAAAGCTGGCCCACGATATGGGTAAGACCGTGACCGAGATTAAGAACATCATTGCCGGTCTTCATGAGTTCAACCCCATGATGGGTCACCGCGGCTGCCGTTTGGACGTCACCTATCCCGAGATTGCTGTGATGCAGACCAAGGCCATCATCAAGGCCGCGCTGGCCGTGCAGGCCCGTCATCCTGAGTGGACCATGGTCCCTGAGATCATGATTCCGCTGGTGGGCGAGGTCAAGGAGCTGAAGTATGTTAAGGATATCGTGGTCAAGACTGCGGACGAGTTGATCAAGGCCGCTGGCTCCGACATGAAGTATCTGGTGGGTACCATGATCGAAATTCCCCGCGCCGCGCTGACTGCCGATGAGATTGCCACGGAGGCCGACTTCTTCTCCTTCGGCACCAACGATCTGACGCAGATGACCTTCGGTTTCAGCCGTGACGATGCCGGCAAGTTCCTCGGCGCTTACTACGATAAGAAGATCTACGAGAACGATCCCTTCGCCAAGCTGGACCAGAAGGGCGTCGGCAAGCTGGTGGATATGGCCTGCAAGCTGGGCCGCGGCGTGAACCCGGAGCTGCATCTGGGTATCTGCGGCGAGCACGGCGGCGACCCCTCCTCTGTGGAGTTCTGCCACCGGGTCGGCCTGGACTATGTGTCCTGCTCTCCCTTCCGGGTGCCCATCGCCCGCCTCGCCGCCGCACAGGCTGCCATCAAGGAGATGGCGTAAACGTCTGTTCCGGCATCACAACAGCATTTCGCGGGATATTCCCGATAAGCGCAAGCACCCGGCCATGGCCGGGTGCTTGTGTTTTACTTGGAGGCGTGATAGGATAAAAAAGAACATATAAAAATCGGGATTTGCAAAAGAGATATGATCATGGGCTTCTTTGATAAGCTAAAAAAGAAGAAAAAAATAGGAAATTGGGAAGACGCGTATATCGCTGCACCTAACTTCTATGAGAAACCAGATGGCACACCTTTTGGCGCAATCGCGCTGACAGAGGGGACAGAAACGGTTTTACCCAAATCACCGCAGAATAGATATCGTGTAGACGGTAAGGCTGTATCTGAATGGATCATTCTTCTTTCAGGTCTTATTGTTTTTTGTACCGAGCTTATTTTAGAAGAAATCAGGTCATTAAAGGAGAACACAAAGGAAGACACGAAAGAACAAAGCAAAAAACACCGACAACTTACGGTGTGTGAAAGATAAATATGGACTTTAAGAATCTGCTGCCGGCTCAAAACCGGGAGGAGCTGCGGCAATGGCTATCGGAAAATTACAATAAGGAAAGCGAATGCTGGGTTGTGGTCAAGCGCGGACGCCCTGTTGGCGATGGAAAAACCTTTTGGTACATCGATGCAGTGGAAGAAGCGATGTGCTTTGGCTGGATTGACAGCACAACAAAGAAAATGGATAACGGAATAGCCGCGCAAAGGCTGGCGCCGCGGCATGAAACAGCCGCAACCGGCAGTTGCTTGCAAAGAATGGGAAGTCTGTGGTAAGGTTTGAGTGAGGAGATGATATACGTGGACGCAAAAGAGACGCTTTATCACTTGAGGACGCAGAAGGGACTGTCGCAGGCTGAACTTGCGGAGAAAGTCTTTGTCACAAGACAGGCGGTGTCCCGCTGGGAAAGCGGGGAGACCACGCCGAACACGGAAACGCTGAAGCTGCTGTCAGCCCTGTTCGGTGTGTCCATCAATACGCTGCTGGGCTCGCCACGGCAGCTCCGGTGCCAATGCTGCGGAATGCCACTGGACGATTCTCTCACCAGCCGGGAGCCGGATGGTTCCTTTAATGAGGAATACTGCAAGTGGTGCTATGCCGATGGCGAATTCAAGTACAGCAGCAGGGAGCAGCTTATTGATTTCTGCGTGGAGCACATGGCGAGCGCAGACTGGCCCGCGGAGCAGGTGCGGGCGCACATGGAGGCCGTGGTGCCGGAGCTGCGGCACTGGCAGAGATGATTTCAAGGGCGCAGCCCGGT
>UQMC01000094.1 GCA_900542115.1 uncultured Oscillibacter sp.
ACTCTTTCCCTACACGACGCTCTTCCGATCTCTGTGCTGACGCCGCAGGAGGTCAACGAGCTGCTGGCCACCATGCGGAAGCTGGCGGCCATGGGAAAGAGCATTATCATTATCACCCATAAGCTCCATGAGGTCATGGCCGTAGCGGACCGGGTCATGGTCATGCGCCTTGGCAAGTACATTCAGGAAATGCCGAAGAGCGAGACCTCCATTGAGGAAATGTCCTTCCTGATGGTGGGGCGTCATATCGTGGAGCGCAAGGTGCTGCCGCAGGAGACCACCGGTACGGTGCTGGATGTAAAGGATCTGGTGCTGGCGGGGCCGGACAAGAAAAATATTCTGGACCATTTCAATATTCATGTGGACGCCGGCGAGATCGTTGGCATTGCCGGTGTGTCCGGCAACGGTCAGTCTGAGCTCATTCAATGCCTGACGGGTCTGCTGCAGCCCACCTCCGGTGAGATCGTGCTCCGGGGGGAGAATATGGCGGGCCGCAGTGTGGGCGATATCCGGCAGGCCGGGTGTGCCTGCATTCCGGAGGACCGCTATCTTTGGGGCTGTGCCAAGCAGGCCACGTTGACGGAGACCGCCATCATGGCCCATCAGCATAAGCTGGAGCTTTCCAGCCACGGCCTTTTGAACAGCAAGGGGGCCAAGACCTTTACGCAGAGACTTCTGGATGACTACGATGTCCGCAACAGCGGCCAGAACCAGAAGGCGGGCGAGCTTTCCGGCGGCAACATCCAAAAGCTGATCGTTGCCCGGGAGATGGAGCAGCACTCCCCGCTGCTCATTGCGGCGGAGCCTACCCGGGGCGTGGATATCGGCGCCATTGAGTTCATTCACAATAAGCTGCTGGAAAAGCGGGAAAAGGGCGATGCTGTGCTGCTGATCTCCTCTGAGCTGACGGAGATCATGTCCCTGTCCGACCGCATTTACGTGATTTACGAGGGCCGCGCCGCCGGTGAGTTCCGCAAGGCGGACGCCACGGCAGAGGCTCTGGGTATTCTGATGATGGGAGGCTCGCTCCATGAAAGCAAATGAGAACCAGAGCGCGGCCCGTAAGGCCCTGCTTCTGCGGGGCTGGGAGGCGCTGTGTCAGCCGCTGGTGGCGATTATATTCGGCCTTGTTGTGGGCGCTGTGGTCATTCTGGCCTGCGGACAAAATCCGATGGCGGTCTACGCGGAGCTGTTTGAAAAGTCCTTTATTAAGCCCTACTACCTGTTCTCCACCCTGACCCGTGCCACGCCTATCATTATCTGCGCTATGGCCACCGGTATGTCATGGCGGGCCGGTTACATCAATCTGGGCGTTGAGGGCCAGATGGTCACGGGCACGCTGGTGGCGACGGTGGTGGCGCTGTTTCTGCCCGGTCCGCCGCTGCTGGTGGCCGTGATCGCGTGGATCGCCGGTATGGCCGCCGGTGCGCTGTATGCGCTGCTGCCCTCCGTACTGGTGTGGAAATTCAACGTCAGCATGGTCATCACAACGCTGATGCTCAACTATGTGGCAAACTACATCGCAAGCTATTTTGTGACCTACCCCCTGAAGGATACCTCCGGCGATGGACTGGCCCTTCAGACCCCGGAGGTGGACGCCCTGATGCGCCTGCCCCGGTTGTCCTCCACCTCTACCTTCAACGCGGGCTTCATCGTGGCGGTGCTGCTGGTGGTGTTCATGGTGTTCATCACCCGCCGCACCGTGTTCGGCTATGAATCCAAGATGGGCGGCTTCAACCCCTCCTTTGCGCTCTACGGCGGCACGAAGCAGGTGAAGGTCATGCTTATCACCATGGCACTGGCCGGTGCCATCGCCTCTATGGCCGGCTCTGCGGAGGTCTTTGGCCTGAAATACCGCTATGCGGACGGAATGCTCTCCTCCACCAGCTATGCGTGGACGGGCCTTCAGGCGGCGCTGATCGCGGGCCTCGACCCGGTGGGAATGTTCTTTGTGTCCATTTTCCTTTCCGGCTTGCAGATCGGCGGCAGCGCCATCCAGCGCTCACTGGGTATCCCGCTGGAGATTGCGACTATTATTCAGTGCTGCATTACCCTGTTTGTATCCGTGAAGATCGTCATTCGCTTCAAAAAGCCAAAGACCGCTAAAAAAGGAGGGGAGCCGGCATGAACAGCGCGTATATCGCTTCCGTTATCAATTCCACGCTCCGCTCCACCACACCGATTCTGCTGGCGGCGCTGGGCTGCGCCATGTGTAGTCAGGTAGGCGTGTTCAACGTGGCGCTGGAGGCACAGATGCTCATTGCCTGCTTTACCTCTATCGCCGTGGATTACTACACCTCCAGCGTGCTGCTGTCCGTTCTGGCCGGTGTGCTCTCCGGTGCGGTGGTGGGCGCGGTGGTAGCCGTTTTGCAGGTGAAGTACAAGGCGGCCGACATGGTGGTCGGTACGGCACTGAACCTGCTGGTGGGCGCCATTACAACCTTTTTGCTGTACCTGCTGTTCGGCCTGCGGGGCAAGCTGGTGGATAACCGGCTCATGTCCCTGACGAAGATCAATCTGCCCCTTATCCGGGATATCCCCTTTATTGGCCGTGTGCTGGAAAACCTGACCATCATTGATTACCTCTCTTACATCATCGCCGTGATTTTGTTCGTATACCTCTATAAGACCGTGGCGGGCTTCCGCACGCTGTCCGTGGGTATCAACAAGGCAGCGGCGGAGAGCCTTGGCACCAAGGCTACCCGCATTCAGATGGAGATGGTCATTCTCTCCGGTGCATTGTGCGGTTTGGGCGGCGTGGTGCTGAGCATGGGACAGGTGACCATGTTCACGGAGAACATGACCTCCGGACGCGGCTTTATTGCCATGGCGGCAGCCTCGCTGGGAATGTCCCACCCGCTGCTGGTCATTGCAGCCAGCCTGTTTTTCGGACTGTGCCAGGGCATCGGTCTTGCCATCCAGAACGTTGTGAAATCGCAGTTGACCAATACGCTGCCTTATATTGCCACCATCGTGGCACTGGTCATTTTCAGCAAGCGAAGCGGTACAAAGCTGAAGGGCTAATTCTTAAAGCATGAACACAACGGTCGGCCCATTCGGGGCCGGCCGTTTGTCAAACCGATAAAGGAGTGAACGATTATGTCTGAAAAAGCATTGCTTCCCTGTATCCATCTTGCTCAGGGTGACATCCCGCCCCGGGTTTTGGTGTGCGGCGATCCCGCCCGGGCGGAGCGTATTTCCAAGCGGCTGACGGAAGCCCGCTGTTTGGCGCAGAACCGGGAATACTGGACGTATACGGGACTGTATCAGGGTGTACCCGTTGCGGTGGTGTCCCACGGCGTTGGCAGCGGCGGTGCGGCCATTGCCTTTGAGAGCCTGTGGCGTGCCGGTGCGCGGGTCATTATCCGAGTGGGTACCTGCGGCGGGATGCAGCCGGAGGTCACGGCAGGCAGCATCGTGGTCGCCACTGCGGCCTGCCGGGAGGAGGGCGTCACGGAGAAAATGGTGCCCCTTTCTTATCCGGCGGTGGCCGACGGTGAAGTGGTAACAGCGCTGATGAATGCGTCCCGGCAGCGGGCGCTCCCGGTGCACAAAGGGATCATTTTGACGCAGGCGCTGTTCTTCCCGGAGCTGCTGGAATCCACGGTGAAGCTGTATGCCAGAGCCGGAGTAGTGGCCATGGAAAACGAGGCGGCAAGTTTGCTGGTGGTTTCCTCTCTACATGGTGTGAAGGCAGGCGTCATCCTGGCGGTGGATGCCCCGGCCTTTGAGCTGGTAGGCGTGGAGGGCTATCAGCAGACAGCGGGCCGCGCCGAGGTGGCGCAGGCGGTGGAGGACGAGATCTCCGTGGCGCTGGACGCGCTGATTCGGGTTCCGCTGGAGGATCATATTTGAATGCATAGCGTGAAAAAATCGGGCGGCACATTTGTGCCGCCCGATGGATTCAGGGCAAAAAAGCTATCGGAAGGCCGCCAGCTTTTCGTTGAGCTTTTTGTAGATGCGCTCCCGGTACCATGGTTCCCGGGAGGCAGCCATGGCCCCCTCCGGCGTGAACCAGCCGACCCGGCTGTTTTCATCGAGCTTGGGCCGGATGTGCGCGGCGGGATCGGCCTCCAACAGATAGGTGACGTTCAGATGCAGGTGGGAGGAAACGTAGCGCCCATGCTTTTCGTGTCCGTCTACCGAGAGAATTTCCAGGGAATAGATATCCTCCGTAATCGGGCGGACGTCCGTCAGGCCGCTTTCCTCCCGTACTTCCCGGAGAGCCACCGCCAGCAAATCGCGCTCTCCGTCCGCGTGACCGCCCAGCCAAGCCCAGGAATCATAGAGATTGTGATAGGCCATGAGGACCTGCTGCCGGTCCGGACTGACCACCCATGCCGATGCGGTCAGGTGTGCGGCGGCGTTGCTCCGGGTGTAGAGGTCCTCGCCGCTTTCCAGCCGCCGGAGAAGCTCTCTGCGGTCTGCTTCCTCCTGCTCGTTCCATGGGCGGTATTGCGTCAACTGCTGCGTTAAATTCATAAAAGCCTCCTGTGTTCGACACAAAATCCAGCATATTTACTATACCACATCTTGTACGGAGATGGAATACAGCTACTAAAAAAGAAAACAGGGAGCGCAATTTTTGAGCAGTTTTTCATAGATAAGCAGAGAATAAGCAAAAAGGTGCTTAATATTGCGATGTCCCGCGAAAATTGTCGAACGATTGTTGGAAAATTTACATACCATTTATTGAAAAAGTTGGAAGTATATGTTATTTTATATAAAACGCGACTGAAACATTGGGAAGTTGTCGCAAAAACTGAAAAAAGGAAGTGTGTTATGGAACAGCGCAAGAAAGTTTTGCTGGTTGACGCCGGTGAAGAATTCCGCACACTGATGCGGGAGGAACTGGAAAAGAGTGGGGAATTTTCCGTAGAGCTGGCACGGGATGGGAGCGAGGCTTTGAAAAAGGCATCGGAAAACCGGCCGGACCTGCTGGTGATGGATGTGATGCTCTCCGGTATGGATGGCATCAGCGTCCTGCGCCAACTGCAAAAGCAGGGTGACGCGCCGATGACGATTTTCATTTCCGCGTTTATTTCGGAGCGGATGCTGGCGGAGATCTCGGAGCTGGGCGCGGCGTATTTCCTGCTGAAGCCCTTTGAACCGAGCATCCTGCTGGATAAGCTGCGGGGGCTGTTTCTGGCGGCGCCGCAGGCGGCTCCGTCCAGCCTGAAAACAAGGTGACTTCTGTGATTCATGAGATTGGCGTTCCCGCTCATATCAAGGGCTACCAGTATTTGCGGGAGGCCATCATGATTACGGTGAAGGATATGGATGTCATCAACGCGGTGACGAAGGTTTTATACCCGGAGGTGGCGAAGCGGTATGCCACAACGCCCTCCCGGGTGGAGCGCGCCATCCGCCATGCCATTGAAGTGGCTTGGGACCGGGGCGATTTGGAAACACTCCAGAAGTATTTCGGATATACAGTCTCCAACGCCAAGGGCAAGCCGACGAACAGCGAGTTCATCGCCATGATCGCCGACCGGCTGACCTTAGAGCAGAAAAACGGCAGAAGCGCCTGATACGGCACTGTCAAAGTATTAAAAAACGTTATCAGGGAGACCGGCGGGTGGGGCCTGCTGGTCTCCCTTTTTTTGCGGAAAATGTGATAGAAGAACCACTGCCGTTTCATTTGGAAGGGTGTGGCAGCGGAAACAAATTCAGGAAAAAGTGGATTTCCTCTTGGCAGAGCATGAAAAATATGATATTCTGTAAAAAATAATTTGCCTGCTTGGAGGAAGGGCGGGCGAGGAAGGAAGGAAAAAAGGATGACGTATACGATTCAGCCTCACGGTGTTTGCTCCCGCTCCATGACGGTGGAGATGGACGATCAGGGCGTGATTCAAAAGCTGGAGGTTGTCGGCGGCTGCGACGGAAACCTCAAGGGCATTTCCGCGCTGGTGGTAGGTATGAAGGCCGAGGAGGCCGTCCGCCGCCTGCGGGGCATCGACTGCAAGGGCCGTGGCACCTCCTGCCCGGATCAGTTGGCACAGGGCCTTGAAAATGCGCTGGCCCAGAAGTAATTCTTCGCAAACAGGAAATAGGAAGTACAGCCCCGGAGCGCTTGGCGCTCCGGGGCTGCTGCTTTGCACCGAACCGGGAGAAGCGGCATAGAATGGGACAGCGGCGGAGGTACGCCGTATTTTGTGCCGATGCGAAGCGGCGGAATGGATGATGGACAATGGCTTATTCCGACCGGGAGCTGTTGGCGCGGCTGATTCAGTGCGAGGCGGGCGGAGAGGGTGACACCGGGATGAAGGCGGTGGCGGGTGTGGTGATGAACCGCGTCAACGCCCGGGGCGGGGAATACGCCCGGGTGGGGCAGGGCAGTATCCGCAATATCATTTTCCAGCCCTATCAGTTTGTGTGCGCCTCGGAAACGGAAAACGGCGCTTACAACCCCCAGAACATTTATAATATGCGGCCGGAGCAGATCCACTTCGACATTGCCGACTGGGCCATTGTGGGCAACCGCATCCCGGATGTGGCGGAGTCCCTGTGGTTTTACAATCCCTTCGGCCCTCAGTGCCGGAGCAGGTTCCCCTCCGAGGTGGGCTACTGGCAGACCCGTATCGGGGATCACTGCTTCTATAACCCCACAGATGCCTATTACAAGACTTGAGAGGTGTTTTCTATGCAGCGTTTCAATACTTACCCGACAGCGCCGGCCCCGTCCGGCGGGAGCGACTGGCAGGCGGAGATCAATGGCGGTGGACAAACGGAGACAAGGAACGTTGGTGATGCGCACTCCTGGCAGTCACCGGAGAGTTCGGAATACGTCACCATGCCCGGCGGACAGATGGTGCCCATGGGCAATCTGCCGGGGATGCGGACGGATCTGCCGGAGGAGATGATCCAGAACCCCCTCAGCGTGGAGGAGGCTCATAAAGGCTCCATCAAGGGGATGCTGGCCCGGAACGAAGGCAGCTATGTGGTGGCCACCTTTTTGGTGGGCACACAGGGCACCGTGTCATGGGAGGGGATCCTCTATGACGTGGGCAATGACTTCATCACGATCTACCAGCCGGGGCGGGAGCGGTATATCGTGACGGATATTTACGCCCTGAAGTATATCGAATTTTACGATACCCGCCGCCGGGAGCAGTGTGAGGCCATGCTGAAGCAGAACGGCCTTTGGAACCGGGGGTAAAAGTTTACAGAAGGGGATTGCGGAGAAAAAAGCACTGTGATACAATCAGCACGATCAAACAAATGAGGAGGAATCCCAATGGATTTTGCAAAGCTCTGCGCAGAGCGCTATTCTCTGCGGAAATTTGACACTCGTCCGGTAGAGCGGGAAAAGCTGGACTTGATTTTGGAGGCGGGCCGCAATGCCCCTACCGCCCACAATAAACAGCCCCAGCGCATTTTTGTGCTGCAGAGCGCAGAGGCGCTGGAAAAGGCGGATGCCTGCATGGGCTGTCATTTCCATCCACCGGTAATCATTGCCGTGGGCTATGACCCGGCTGTTTCGTGGCATCGGGAGACCGACGGAAAGGACCATGGCGAGATCGACGCTACCATCGCCGCCACGCAGATGATGCTGCAGGCGGCGGATCTGGGCCTTGGCACTACGTATGTGGGAATATTTGAGCCGGAGAAGATGCTGGCGGCCTTCCCGGAGATGGCGGGCGTACAACTCACGGCGCTGCTGCCGCTGGGCTATCCGGCGGAGGGGGCACATCCCGCCAAGCTCCACGCCCAGCGGGAGCCGATGGAGAAACTGGTGAAGTACCTGTAAGTAAGCGGGAAGAATCAGACGCGGGAGCAGCTGCTCTGCAGCCGCTCCCGCATTTTGCAAAAGACTGAAATAGCAGAGGAAGAGATACGCACAAGCGTATCTCTTCCTTTTGGTGACCCGGCGGGGATTCGAACCCCGGACCCACTGCTTAAAAGGCAGTTGCTCTGCCGGCTGAGCTACCGGATCAGATCGGAAGAGCGTCGTGTAGGGAAAGAGTGTAGATCTCGGTGG
>UQMC01000095.1 GCA_900542115.1 uncultured Oscillibacter sp.
CGCCTTATTTTTTTAATTTCCGTCTGATTTTCTCCTTGACCTCCGGGCTCAGCAGCCGTCCCGCCGCCCGCACCGGCAGGCTCGGCAGCTTGAAAAACCGCCGCCGTACCGCCGCAAACGGCTCCACGGCATAGCTCGCGAAAAACGCCGCCCGATCCGCTGCCGGGGCAATGGGCCCCGCCAGCCGGGGATTGCCCGCCACGGCCCGTTCCACCGGGAACGGCCGGCAGGCCAGCGCCAGCTTGTCAAAGACATAGCTGCCGTGGGGCGTGTTCACCAGCAGCAGGCTGATGCCCTCGTGCTGCTGCTCGGCGAATTCCTCCGGCTTCAGTCCCCAGAGGTCTCCCAGCGTAAAATCGCCGGGCCGGTTCAAATTCGTATATTGGCAGCAGTGACAGCTCTGCCGCAGAAACAGCGCCCGTCCGAACGCCCGGCCAAAGCCTGTGGCGAACAGCGGCGCGGAATCCACGGTTCCGTCCGTATAGGCTACGGTGAAATGGCTGTTTTTCCAGCCCTCCACCTTATCGCGGAAGCGCACATTGGCCAACTGCTTCCGCTTTTTTGCCTCAATGGCCCGTGCCTCCGCCTCCCACACGCCGGGAGAGGGCACCCCATGGCAAACCAAATCACAGGTAGTCAGATTTTCCGGCCGCCCGCCAAGATAGCGGTACAGCCCGTCCACCTGACAAGGCGTGCCGGTGAACAGCACCTGCCTTGTTTTCAGGGCCTCCTTCACCTCCCGGAACACGCCGGAAAGATCGCTCTGGACATATTTGGCCCCCCGCAGCCGCCACAGGTCCTCCTTGCGGAAGCAGGCAACGTGCCGCAAATGCTGCTGTCCGTCCAGCGCCGCGCCGAATACCACGCCGCCGCCCTCCAGCACATAGTCCGCAATAGCGGTAAAAGCGCCGCCGGAGGTAGAATCTCGCCGCACGGCCGCGTCCCGGTTCCACGCAGCAAAGGCCGCCGGCAGATGCGCCGGTCCCCGTTCATGGAGCAGCGGGCAGATGCTTGTGCAACGCCCGCAGTGGACGCATTGATTCAAATCGACCTCCGGGAAATCAAATCCCGTCCGGTCCCGCACCATGCGGATAGCATTCTTAGGGCACCCGGCAGCGCAGGCTGTGCAGCCGGTACAGTGGCTTCGGTCCGCCAGCCTCGGAACGCTTGCCGCGCCCTGCTCTGTCTGCTTTTCCGGCGCATAGAGCCGGTTTTCCAGCGCGGCGGAAAGATACGCAAAGGAAGCCCCCCGGGCGGCGGTCAGCGCCGCCTCCACCCTTTCCCAGTCGATAGAAGCGTCCAGCGCCGCGGTGCTGCCTGTGCCGATGACCCGGTCCGTCAGCCCCAAGCGGCCAAGGATGCTTGCCGTTCGGGAGCGCTCCGGCGCCGCCAGCTCTGCCGGAGACACCGTGGTGAAAAACGGCCGGTGGAACTGAACGGAAAATACTGTCCCATGGAAGGAATTGGTCACCACATAGGCAGCATTTCGGAACAGGCTCAGAAACTCCGCCGGGCCCGCATCCAAGATCTGCCGGGCCTTGGGGTGAACCCTTCGGCGAATGCCGCAGAGCTGCACCACCGGCAGCCCCGTCTCCGCCGCCAGACGCTCCACATAGGGCGTCAGGGCGCCGGGAGCACTGATGCAGTAGCAGAGAATGTACCCGCCGGCGGGATAGTCCGCCGGGTGGTTTGCCATGGCGGCCCACTGCTCCGCTGTCAGCAGCAGCGTGGGGTCCAGTACCTCCGCCGCCTCTCGGCCGGCCGTGTCCGCGATAATGGCGCAGCCCTGCCGCTCCCGGGCGGAAAGATGGGAAAAGCCCTCTAAATAGCCCTTCAGCTCCGTCTGCATCCCCTCCGGGATAACCGGGATGCCGAAGGAGGGCGCGTAGGCAATGCGGCGCTTTTGGGAAAACGTGCCGAAAAACACCGGGTCAAAGCGCCCATCCGGGAAAATTTTCGGGTTCCAGATCTGGTCGCTGCCGGAGAGAAGCACATCGTAGGGCGGTGCCCCCGCCGCCAGCTCGTCCCAGCTCCGATAGTGCCGCGCCGAGATGTGCAGCCGCTCCCGGCTGAACTGCTCAAACCGCCGGTAGCGCTCCGAGAGCGCCCCATAGTGCAGGGCCGTGTGGGCGTCATGAGCGGCAGAGCCAAGCCCTGTGAGCCGTCGGAACAGCGCGTTGTCCTGATTGACATAGTAGTCCACGATCTCGCAGTCCCACCCCAGCGACTCCACAGCCCGCTCCGTGGCGGCAGCCTGAAGCAGCGCGCCGTAGTGGTGGATATGGTAAAAGGTGACAAGTCCCGCTTTCAAAAAGCTACTTCCTTTCCGTTACTTCAAGTCCATGACCACATTTTCTGGGGTCATGAGGTCGTCCTCGGCGATCCACGTCTCCACAGGCACCACCTCAAACTCCGTTTTCGTCCGGCGGATGACCACCCGCTCAAGCCCCGCATTGATGACCATGCGGCGGCACATAAGGCAGGAGGTGGCATCCGGCAGCAGCTCCCCGGTGGCGGCGTTACGCCCCACCAGATAAATGGTGCCGCCTACCATATCCCGCCGGGAAGCGGAAATGATGGCGTTGGCCTCGGCATGGACGCTGCGGCACAGCTCGTACCGCTCCCCACGGGGGACGTTCATGGCCTCCCGGGAGCAATAGCCCATATCCACGCAGTTGGCCCGCCCCCGTGGCGCGCCGTTGTACCCGGTGGAGATGATCTCATCGTTTTTCACGATAATAGCGCCGTAGACCCGCCGCAGGCAGGTAGCCCGCTCCAAAACGGTTTCGGCAATATCCAGATAATAATTTTCCTTACTGATTCGTTCCATGGGTTGTCCCCCCCCGCAAGTCTCACCGGCCATATCGCCGTATTTTCGCCTATTTTATCACAGTCTCTGCCCTCTTGCCAAGGGCGGTACGTTATTTCATCGTCACCACCGTGACGCCGCTCTCGCCCTCGCCGTAAACGCCGAGGCGGAAGGACTTCACGTTCTTGTTCCGCCGCAGAATCTCATGCACCGCCTTCCGCAGTGCGCCGGTGCCCTTGCCGTGGATAATGGTGACGGTCTCCAGATGGCCCATCACCGCGCTGGAGAGGAACGTTTCCACTACGCTCTCCGCCTCCAGTGTCTCCATGCCCCGGATGTCCAGCTCCCGGCTGGCGGCGGTGTGCAGCCCCATTACGCTGCTCCGCACCGGTCTCGGGGCCTTTTTCTTTATGGCCGCCCGCTCATCGTCCTCAATGAGCCGCACCTCATTGGCCTTGGCCTTCATCTTCAGAATGCCCGCCTTGAGCTGCAGCGTTCCGTCACTGCCGACGCTCACCACCTCCGCCGGGGTGCTGATGCCGGGAATCTCCACAAGGTCGCCCTTTTGAATGGGGCGGCTGGGCTTGGGGATGGGGGCCTGCCGGGCATCGTATTTGTCCACAGCCTCCTCCGCCTCGTTGAGCTGGCGGCGCAGCTCCGCCCGGGCCTCGTTGGCATTTATGGTCCGCTCGGCCTTAGCTTGCTCCTTCCGCATTTTCTCCAGCTCGGCAAACACGGCGTCGGACGCGGAGCGGGCATCCCGCAGAATGCGCTTGGCCTCGGCCTCGCCCCGGCTGCGGGCATTGTCCTTGGCCCGCTGCATCTGCTCCCGGAACTCCCGGGCCTTTCGTGCGTCCTCCTCCCGCTGGCGGTAGAGGCGGTCCGCCTCCTGCTCCCGCTTTTCCAATGCCTGCCGCTTTTCCTCCAACTGCGTCAGCACATCCTCGAACCGCACGGTATCTCCGCTGATCTGACTCTGTGCGTCCGTGATGACAGCCTCCGGCAGTCCAAGCCGCCGGGAGATGGCAAAGGCGTTGGACTTGCCGGGAATGCCGATGAGCAGCCGGTACGTGGGGCTCAGGGTCTCTACATTGAACTCACAGGAGGCGTTTTCCACCCCCGGCGTGGTCATGGCAAAGGTCTTCAGCTCCGCATAGTGCGTGGTGGCGGCAGACTTCGCTCCCAGTGCCCGCACGTGCTGGATGATGGCAATGGCCAGTGCCGCGCCCTCAATGGGGTCCGTTCCGGCCCCCAGCTCGTCAAAGAGAATCAGACTGTCACGGTCCGCTTCCTCCAGAATGGAGACAATGGTTTTCATGTGGGCGGAAAAGGTAGAGAGGCTCTGCTCGATGCTCTGCTCATCACCGATGTCCGCCAGCACCCGCTCATAGACAGACACCTCGCTGCGGTCCCCGGCTGGAATGTGCAGGCCGCACTGGGTCATCAGCGTCAGCAGCCCCAGCGTTTTCAAACTGACAGTCTTGCCGCCGGTATTGGGGCCGGTAATGACCAGTGTATCAAAGGCGCCGCCCAGCTCAATATCGATGGGCACCGCCTTTTTCGGGTCCAGCAGCGGGTGCCGGGCTTTCCGCAGGCGGATGGCCCCGTCCCGCCGCACCAGCGGCCGGACAGCGTTCATTTTGTAGCTCAGCTCACCCCGGGCGAAAATCAGATCCAGCCGCACCAGCGTGTCATGGTCCCACAGAATATCCTCCCGGTGGGCGGCAGCGTCAGCGGACAGCTCCGCTAAAATGCGGTCGATCTCCGCCTGCTCCTTGGCCTGCAGCTCCGCGTACTCGTTATTGGCCTGCACCACCCCCATAGGCTCCACAAACACAGTGGCTCCAGTGGAGGAAACATCGTGAACAAGTCCCGGCAGATTGCCCTTCTGGTCCGCCTTCACCGGCACCACAAAGCGCCCGTCCCGCTGGGTGATGATGTTCTCCTGCAAGACCTTGGAATAGCTGGGAGAGGAAATGATTTTCTGCAAAATCTGGCGACTTTTGGCCAGCGCCGCCCGCATGTGGCGGCGGATATCCCCCAGCTCCGGGCTGGCGGCGTCCGCCACGGTATTTTCATCCGGAATGCAGCGGCGAATTTTATCCTCTAAAAAACGGTTGCCGTGAAGGGACAGGAACAGCGAATCAAGGGCTGTTGACTCCATATTATCCGCATTGAAATACTCCTTGGCCCGTCTGGCAGAATACAGCAGATCGCCGATGCGAATCAGCTCCGGGAGATTGAGGCTGCCGCCACGGTCTGCCCGGTCCAGCAGCTCCCGCACCGGCTTCACGCCGGAAAAGCCCGGCGCGCCGTGAAGGGCGCTCATGGTGCGGGCACCGTCCGTCTGATCCAGCAGGCGCAGCACATCCTCGTAGTCCGTTTCCGGCCGGACAGCCAGCGCCAGCGCCTTGGCCTCCTCGCTGACCGCCTGATCCGCCAACAGCTGCAAGACCCGGGGCAGCTCCAATGTACGGATGGATTTATCGAATAATTCGCTCATAGTTACTCCTGATCGTATTTTTAATTTCCTAAGTTACGATGTATTTCAATTTTCACTCATGCCATACCCTGCACGCTCTTGTAAAAGTCCAACGTTTTGAAGCCCCGCTCCAACTGCGCGGCGAGGAATGCCTCCGCCGCGGCGGACAGCCGCTTCTGGGCCTCCGACCCCAGCGTAAAGGAATACAGCCGCTTGGCATCGCCGTAGACAATGTGCCGCAGCGCCGCAAGGGAATCCGGGCACAGCGGCAGTCCCCGCCGCTCGCCGCCCCCGCAGGTGCCACAGCGGAGCACACCGTCCAACACATCGAAAAACGGCTGCTCCGGGTCCTGCCGCCCGCAGTAGGCGCAGGCGTCCGCCAGCGGCGCATACCCCGCAAGGCACAATAGCTTCAACTCAAAGGCCGCTTTCACCAAGGGCAGTGGCTTGTGCAGCACGGAGATGGCGTACAGCCCATTCAAAAGGTGACTTAAAAGCTCCTGATGGGGCGCGTCCTCTGTGGCAACGGCCTCCGTCAGTTCCGCGAAGTAAAACCCCAGCGCCATAGCCGCCAAATCCGTCCGCAATCCGGCGAACAGATCCAGCGTGGTGCCCTCGTTAGCGTAGTACCAATCGCCCTTTTTGTAGAGCGTCCACTCCGAATAGGCCAGCGGCTGGGCGCAGGCGGCAAATTTGCAGCTCTTGCGCCGCGCCCCCCGGGCAATGACCGCGATCTTACCCTGCTCCGCAGTCAGAACGGTCAGAATTTTGTCGGCGTCCCGGGTCTCCGTTTCCCGCAGGACCACGCCCCTTGTCACGATATACGGCGTCCCGGCCACCTTCTCACCACCTATGCCCACGATATCAGGCCATCTGCTCTTTATTATAGCATATCCCGGAAGCATTTCAAGAAATACAGCGGATTCCAAGTTCTTCCCGCCGCAAAATCGCGCAAAGCGGAGAAAAAGCTGCTTTTCCGCCTGCGGCCAAAAAGCCCCCCAACGCAAAAAAAGAAACCGGAAGCGTTGCTTCCGGTTTCTTAAATACAGAACAATGCTTGCCGCACCTTAGTCGGTGACGTAGGGCAGCAGAGCGATCTGACGGGCACGCTTGATGGCCTCAGTCAGCTGACGCTGATGCATAGCGCAGGTGCCGGTGGTCCGACGGGGCAGAATCTTGGAACGCTCAGAAACGAAACGACGCAGCTTGGCGGCGTCCTTATAATCGATGCTCTCGCACTTCTCGGCGCAGAACTGGCAGACCTTACGGCGCTTGTTGCCGCGGGCGGGGCGAGCGGGACGAGCTTCACGATCGAAAGCCATGATTGCTTCCTCCTTTTAGTAATATCAGAACGGCAGTTCGCCGTCATCCTCACCGATCTCGGCGAAGTCAGAGCCGCCTGCATTGAAATTGCTGGGGGCGGCATTTTTATAAGCGGGCGCGGCGCTGTACCCGGAGGAATCGCCGCCATCGCGCTTGGAGTCCCCGAAGTAGACATTGTCGGCCACAACCTCGGCGCTGCGGCGCTTGCCGCCGTCCTTGTCGGTCCAGTCCCGAATTTGCAGCCGGCCCTCCACCACGGCCATACGGCCCTTGGTGAAATACTTGCTGACAAACTCGGCGGTGGAGCGCCATGCCACAATGTCGATAAAATCCGTCTCCTTTTCGCCGGACTGGGACTTGAAATCCCGGTCAACAGCCAGAGAGAAGGACGTCACGGCGGTACCGGTTCCGGTGCGCCGCAGCTCGGGGTCACGGGTCAAACGGCCCATGAGAATGATTTTGTTCAGCATACGCTGCTCCTTACTCGTCCTTGCAGACGATCAAAGAACGCATAACGCCTTCGGCGATCCGCAGCTTACGATCCAGCTCGCGGGGGAACGCCGGGCCGCTGACGAACGTCATCAGCACATAGTAGCCTTCGGTCTTGTAGTTGATGGGATAAGCCAGCTTGCGGGTACCCCACTCCTCCACAACAACGTCGGAGCCGTTCTGCTCAGCCAGAGCCTTGAAGTTCGCCACCTGAGCGGCGATAGCCTCCTCACCCTGTGCAGGGTCGAGCACGAACACGACCTCATAATTGGCAGAAATCTTTGCCATATTTGCACCTCCTTTTGGACAATTGGCCCTCATTCTCAGATGAGAGCAAGGATTTGCCTGCATACTGCAAGCTATATTATTATATAAGAAATCCGGGAAATGTCAAGAAAATTCTTCAATTTTCCGATCATTTTTTTGAAAATCGGTCCTTTGCGGCCACGGCGGCGCTTTTCTCTTGCAAAACAGGAAAAAGTGTGGCATAATAAGTACTCTGTAAAGCGATGTCCGCCGGAAAGCATTTCCCGCAGCGTGCAAGCGCACAATTTTATATTCGGAGATGTACCCAAGCGGTTGAAGGGTCCGCACTCGAAATGCGGTAGGCGCCTTAAAAGCGCGCGAGAGTTCGAATCTCTCCATCTCCGCCAAAAAGGAACACCACCCTGATGGGTGGTGTTCCTTTTTGGCGGAGGTTTGCTGCGCAAACTT
>UQMC01000096.1 GCA_900542115.1 uncultured Oscillibacter sp.
TATTCATTTTTGAATAGACAAGTGAACCCATGGAAATCCTATCCTTTTGGCAGAACTACAAAAAGACAGCCGCAATTTTTTGACAAAATTCACCTTTGAATTTTTGAAAAGGGCCTTTTTATTCAAAAATGAATATGCTATAATCACAAATGAATAGATATCGACTTCAGGAGGTAGGCTTCATGACCAATTCCCCGGAATTGCCCCAACTGTTTGAGGATGACATCAATCTCAACGGCCTGTTTGATATTTTAAACCCGGAAAACAATCTGGTCCTTGCGGATGACATGATGCTCTCCGACGCGGAGGGCGTCATTCTCTGGGTCAGCGAGAATTATGAAAAGAACTTCGGCTTCGCCCATGGCTCCATTGTGGGAAAATCCGCCTTTGACCTGGAGCAGGACGGCACGTTCGATCCCTGTATTACAGCGGAGGTGCTGCGGCAGAAAAAGAAGATCACCACAACCCAGACCATCAACCGTGTTCACAAAAACGTGATGACTGTGGGCATCCCGCTGTTTGACAAGGCGGGGGCGCTGAAATACGCCGTGTGCTTCAACACGGTGTCCATGGAGCAGATCAACGTTATCCAGCAGAATTACCGCAATCTGCAAAATTCCTTGCAGCAGTACACGCAGGAGATCGCGGAGCTGCGTATTCGGGCTACCTCCACCTCCATCGTGGTGAAAAGCGCCGCCATGCAGCGGCTGTGGACACTAATTCAAAACACGGCCAACACAAAGGCCAACATTCTCATCACCGGCGAGACCGGCGTGGGTAAGAGCGCTATCGCCAAGGCGATTCATAATATGAGCAGCCGGGCCAACGGCCCCTTTATCGAGGTCAACTGCGCCGTGCTCCATGAAAACCTCATCGAATCCGAGCTGTTCGGCTACGAAAAGGGCGCGTTCACCGGCGCGGCCTCCGGCGGCAAGATCGGCAAGATCGAGCTGGCTAACCACGGCACGCTGTTTTTGGACGAGATCGGCGAGCTGCCGCACCATATCCAGTCCAAGCTCCTGCAGCTCATTCAGGAAAAGACCATTGAGCGGCTGTCCGGCACCCGGCGCATTGAGCTGGATTTCCGGCTGCTGGTAGCCACGAACCGCAATTTGGAGGAGGAGGTGCAGCGGGGCCTGTTCCGCTCCGACCTCTTTTACCGGCTGAATGTCATCCGCATTCACATCCCGCCCCTGCGGCAGCGGCCGGAGGACATTCTGCCGCTGGCTCATCAGTTTTTGGAGCGTTTTTGCGGGGAGTACGGCAAGCAGTTGGCCCTCAGTCCCCGGTTCGTGGCGTTTTTGGAGCAGTACCCGTGGCCGGGCAATGTCCGTCAGTTGGAAAACCTGATGGAGCGGCTGGTCATCACCGCACAGGACCCCATTCTGGATGTTACGGCCCTTCCGGTGGAATTCACCGGCGGTGATACGCACCTCCCGGCTCCCACCGGCACGCTGGCGGAGCGGATGGACGCCTTTGAGGGGCAGATCATTCGGGACTCCTACCGCCGCTGCGGCACCACCGTGGCTGTGGCTAAGGAGCTGGGAATCTCACAGGCCACCGCGGCCCGCAAAATCGCAAAATACGTGAAAACGCCGTAAAATCGGAAAACCAACGGCTGAAAGGAGCGCATCATGAGCCTGCTGTCCTTAAAAACAGAATTACGGCAGGAGCTGAAGCTGACGCCCCAGCTTTTGCAGTCCATGGAGGTCCTGCAGATGAACTCGCAGGAGCTTCTGGACTATCTGGGGCGGCTGTCGGAGGAAAATCCAACGCTGGATCTGTCCGATTCCGCCGACCTCCGCTCCGCCTATGAGAGCCTGCGGCAGCGGGCAAGCTGGCTGGACGCCGGGACGTTCGGCAGCTCCTTTGCCCATGAGGAGGATGGGCCGCCGGAGCCGGGAGCCGTGGACCGGGCGCTGGAGAGCCTCAGCGCGTTCCTCTGCGACCAGTTGGAGCGTAAGCGGCTGCCAAAGCCCATGCTGGCCCTGTGCAAATATATGGCGGAGCTGGTGGATGAGGACGGTTATCTGGCGCAGGAGGATCTGGACGGTCTGACGGAGCTGAAGATACCGGCAGATATGGTGGAGCGGGCGCTGGATACGCTGCAATCGCTGGAGCCTGCCGGTGTAGGCGCCCGGGACCTATCGGAGTGCCTGGTGCTTCAGCTCAGCCGCCAGAAGCAGCCCGTTCCCTATGCCATGGACATCGCTGCCCGGTTCCTGACAGAGCTGGGTCGGGGCCACTACGGCCCTATCGCAAAGGCACTGGGGGCTGATATGGCGGAAATTCAGGCGGCGGAGAAGGCCATTGCCGCGCTGGCCCCCCATCCCGGCCGGGCCTTTGAGCCGGCGGAGCCGACAGTCTACGTGCGGCCGGACGTATTCGTGGTGGAACTGGACGGAGAATTGCGGGTGGTGCTGAACGAATACTATCTGCCGAAAATCTCCGTGAACCCCTATTATGAAAATATGGCCCGCAACGGCGATGACGCGGAGGCCCGGACCTATTTAAGGGAAAAGCTGCGGCAGACAAAATGGCTGCTGGAGAGCATGGAGCGCCGGGGCAGCACGCTGCGCCGCTGCGCGGAGGCAATTTTGGAGACCCAGCGGGCTTTTTTCGAGGGAAAGACTACGGAGCTGGCCCCCATGAAGCTCACCACGCTGGCAGAGGCTCTGTCGCTGCACCCCTCTACCGTCTCCCGGGCCGTGCGGGATAAGTACCTGCAATGCCGGCAGGGGACGTATCCTCTGCGCTATTTCTTTAACCGCGCCGTGGGGCAGCGGGATATGTCCCGGCAGGCGGTGAAGCAGCGCCTGCTGCTGCGGCTGAAGGACGAGGACCCGGCCCATCCCCTCAGTGATCAGGCCCTTTGCGCTCTGCTGACCGGGGAGGGCATTTCCGTGGCCCGCCGCACAGTGGCAAAGTACCGCATGGAGCTGGGCATCGGCACCGCCTCCGCCCGCCGAAAGCGGCGGGGAACAAAATAAAATCCCGCGCAGCGGGAAAAAGCAGAAAGGCGAACGGCATCAGCCGTTCGCCTTTCCGTGTAAGATAGAGAAAAGAGAGGGAAAATAGATATTGGTTAAACTTGCTTCGTGAGTTCATCATACAAGTGGAATATCCAAAAGTCAACAGGTGAAAGAAAACCTTCATAAATTGTTCACAAGTCAGGGATGAACCGCAGCTTTCGTTCATAAAACGTTCAAAAATATCATGAGATTTGGTGATTGACATTCGCTGGAAATCATGTTAATATTTAACACGCTAATAATTAGCAGACTAACGAATGGAGGGACTGACATGGAAAAGGACTGCCAATACCTCTCGTGGGAAAACGCGCCCATCGGGCCGCTGCTGGGCCATGCGGCCCATCTGGCCCGGGAGCGGATGGATGTCCGTCTGGCCCGGTACGATGTGACCCCGGCGCAGACCCATGTGCTGCTGTATCTGGGAGAGCAGTCTGGACCGACGCCCCAGCGGGACGTTGTAGAGCATCTGCGGGTCAAGCCGCCGACGGCCAACGGTATTCTTGACCGTCTGGAGGAAAAGAAGCTGATCTGCCGCAGGGCGGACCCGGAGGACCTGCGGCAAAAGCGGGTGTGCCTGACGGAAAAGGGCCGGGAACTGCGCGTGCGCCTACAGAACGCCTTTCAAGAAGGAGCGGCGCTGACGCTCCACGGTCTCAGCGAGGAGGAGACCGCAGTGCTGCGGGGGCTTTTGAATCGCATTATCCAAAACTTAGAGGAGGATCGTATCTCATGCTGAAAAAACTTGGACCATACGCAAGGCCCTATTCCAAGTGGATCGTACTGGGCGTTGCGTGCAGCGCCGCCGAGGCGATTTTTGAGCTGCTGATTCCGCTGGTAATGGCGGACATCGTGAACATCGGCATCGAAACAGCCGACCAGAATTATATTCTGCGAAAGGGTGCGCTGATGGCGGGGATGGCGCTGGTCTCGCTGTGCTTCGGCCTCGGCAGCGCCGCATTTTCCTCCATCGCAGGACAGGGTTTCGGCGCGGAGCTGCGGCGGGCGGAGTATGAGCACATTCAGGACTTCGCCTTTTCCAACATCGAAAAATTCTCCACCGCATCCCTTGTGACCCGGCTCACCAACGATGTGAACAATATGCAGATGACCCTCATGATGGGAATGCGCCTGCTGGTGCGGGCCCCGGTGATGCTGGTGGCGGCGCTGGTGCTGTCCATCCGGCTGAGCCGCCAGCTGAGCAACGTGTTTTTAGCGGCCATTCCGCTGCTGCTGGTGTTCATCGCCCTGATCTTGACCAAGGCGGGACCGCTGTTCCGGGCGCTTCAGGAGCGAACGGATGCATTGAACTTAGTGGTGCAGGAAAATCTCACCGGCATCCGGGTGGTGAAGTCCTTCGTCCGGGAGGCCCATGAGGAGGAAAAGTTTGCCGAGAAGAACAACGGCCTGAAAAATAGCTCCATGCGGGCCTTCGGCATGGTGGTCATCAATATGCCGGTGATGATGCTCATTGTTTACAGCACCATCATCGCCGTCATGTGGTTCGGCGGCAAAATGGTCTACGCCGGGACACTGCCGGTGGGTGACCTCACCGCCTTCTTTACCTATATTACCCAGATTTTGATGTCCTTGATGATGGTTTCCATGATGTTCATGATGATGACCCGCTCCATTGCCTGCGCCAAGCGTATCGCGGAGGTGCTGGATGAAAAGCCCGCCATCACCAATGACACCGCCAAGGCGGACGCCGTTGTGGAAAACGGCAGCATCGACTTTGACCATGTGTTTTTCAAGTACAGTGAAACCAGCCCGGAGTGGGTGCTGCGGGACGTCAGTCTGCACATTCCCAGCGGGGCAACCGTAGGCATCTTAGGCGGCACCGGCAGCGGCAAGACCAGCCTTGTGAGCCTGATTCCGCGGCTGTATGAGGCGCAGGAGGGCACCGTATCCGTAGGCGGACGTCCGGTAGCGGACTACACTATGGAGCATTTGCGGGAGTCCGTCAGCGTGGTACTGCAAAAGAATACCTTGTTTTCCGGTACCATCCGGGAAAATCTGCTTTGGGGCGCTCCCAACGCCACGGAGGAGGAGCTGTGGGCAGCGTGCCGCGCCGCCTGCGCCGATGAGTTTCTGGAGCGAATGCCCGACGGTCTGGACACCGATCTGGGACAGGGGGGTGTCAACGTCTCCGGCGGACAGAAGCAGCGGCTGTGCATTGCCCGTGCTATTTTGAAAAGACCGAAGGTGCTGATCTTAGATGATTCCACCAGTGCCGTGGATACTGCCACGGATGCGAAAATCCGGCAGGCGTTCCGGCAGGACCTACCGGGTACCACGAAGCTCATCATTGCCCAGCGGGTGACCTCTGTCATGGACGCAGATCTGATTTTAGTGATGAACGACGGCGCCGTGGTGGCACAGGGTACCCATGAGGAATTGATGAAGGCCTGCGATATTTACCGCGAGGTCTATGAATCCCAACAGGAAGGAGTGAGCATCGGTGGCTGAAAGACAGACAAGACGGGGACCCGGCGGTCCCGGCAGCGGCCCTCGGGGCGGCTTCCGCAAGCCCAAGGACCTGCGGGGTACGCTGAAAAAGCTCATGGGCTATCTGGGGCGGTATAAGCCGCTGCTGATGATCGTGGTGGTGCTGCTGTTCATCAGCTCCGCCTGCTCCGTGGCGGGCTCGTACCTCATTAAGCCCCTCATCAACGATTATATTCTCCCCGGCGATTTTTCGGGGCTTGCGAAAATGCTGGCAGTCATGGGCGGCGTGTACGCTGTGGGCGCCCTGTGCTCCTATGGCTACGCCCGCATCATGGTCCATGTGGCGCAGAATACCGTGGCAAAGCTCCGGGCGGACCTGTTTGACAAAATGCAGCGCCTCCCCCTGAAGTTTTTCGATACCCACACCCACGGCGAGCTGATGAGTCGGTATACCAACGATATTGAAACAGTGTCCGAAGCGCTGAATAACAGCTTTGCAAGCCTCATTTCCTGCTCGCTGACGTTCCTTGGCACCGTGGCAATGATGATCGTCCTCAGCCCCATCCTCACTGCTGTAACGTTTTTGATGCTGGCGGTGATGCTGCTGGTGGTCAAAACCATCGGCAGCCGCAGCCGCCGGTACTTCGCCGCCCAGCAGAAGGCTATCGGCGATGTCAACGGCTATATCGAGGAGATGATCGAGGGCCAGAAGGTCATTAAGGTTTTCAACCATGAGGACGCCGCTAAGGCGGGCTTCAATGGGCTGAATGAAACGTACCGGGATGCGGCTACCCGGGCGCAGGCATACGCCGGTGCCATGATGCCCGCCATGGGGAACCTCGGTCACATTAACTATGCGCTCACCTGCTGCATTGGCGGCCTGCTGGCCATCCGCAGCGGTGATTTAGGCGGTCTTGCGGCGTTTTTGAATTACACAAAGCAGGTGAGCCAGCCTATCACGCAGATCTCCCAGCAGGTGAATACCATCCTCTCCGCTGTGGCCGGCGCGGAGCGCGTCTTTGAGATTTTGGAGGAGACCCCGGAAATCGACAACGGCACCGTAACGCTGGTACGGGTGACGGAGAGCCGGGACGGAACGCTGAGCGAGGCATCCTTCGATACTGGCGCGTGGGCTTGGAAAAAGCCGGACGGTACGTTGGTCCCCCTCCGGGGCGATGTGCGGTTTGACCATGTGGTGTTCGGCTACGATGACCGCAAGATCATCCTTCACGATATTTCCCTGTTCGCAAAGCCGGGCCAGAAGATCGCCTTCGTAGGCTCCACCGGCGCGGGCAAGACCACCATTACCAGCCTCATCAACCGCTTCTATGAAATTCAGTCCGGCACCATCACCTATGACGGTATCGATGTCCGGGACATTCAAAAGGATTCCTTGCGGCGATCCCTGGGCGCGGTGCTGCAGGACACCCACCTCTTTACCGGCACGGTGGCGGACAATATCCGCTATGGCCGCTTGGAGGCTACGGATGAGGAGGTGGAGGCCGCGGCCCGTCTGGCGGGGGCGGATACCTTCATCCGCCATCTGCCCCACGGCTACGAGACCGTGCTCACCGGCGAGGGCGAGAGCCTCAGTCAAGGCGAACGGCAGCTTTTGAATATCGCCCGTGCCGCCTGTGCCAATCCCCCGGTGCTGATTTTGGATGAGGCCACCAGCTCCATCGACACCCGGACGGAAAAGCTCATTGAAAAGGGCATGGACCGCCTGATGGCGGGGCGCACGGTGTTCGTCATCGCCCACCGGCTCTCCACCGTCCGCAATTCTCAGGCTATCATGGTGCTGGAGCAGGGACGTATCATGGAGCGGGGCAGCCATGACGAGCTGATTGCCCAGCATGGCCGCTATTACCAGCTCTATACCGGTCAGGCGGAGCTGTCTTGACAGCGGGCCGCAGTTTTTTGGCAAAGTGGGCTTCGGCAAATTGAAAAATAAAAGCAGCGCCGCGCTTCCAAGGAAGTGCGGCGCTGCTTTTTCACCTTGCTAAAATAGACCGCCGCAGGTATAAGCCTGCGGCGCAAAAATCAAATCTATGTGAGCAGAGCAAGATGTGAGCATTGAGGAACAAAGCCTTTCAGGATGCAATCAAAGCAGATTTCCTGACCGCGGCCCGAAAAAATGCTGCTTTAGGGTAAATGTGTGTGGCGGATTTTGGAGTGCGTTGAACGAATGTTGAATGCTTCGGAGCAGGGCTGAAGTTAAAAACGTTTAAAGGTTAAGAAATTAAGAAAAGTACCGCATTCCAAAAGGAATGCGGTACTTGAGACTGTCGATAAAGTGGTAAATCCTCCGCAACG
>UQMC01000097.1 GCA_900542115.1 uncultured Oscillibacter sp.
TCCTGCATAATAATTCTTACAGCGTGGAGGGGTACGCCATCTGCGGCACCCGCGGCTGGTTTTTGGAGGAGGAACAGAAGCCTCATGACGCGAAGGTGCTGAACCGGGAGCTTTTGCGGTTGGAGACCTCTTTAAAGGCGGCGGGAGACAAGCCTATCTACTGCTTTTTGCATTATCCGCCCATGTATCAGGGGTATCAATGCCCGGAAATACTGGCGCTGCTGGAGCAATACAATGTGGAGCTCTGCTGCTACGGGCATCTGCACGGCCCTGCGATTCGCCGCCGGATGGAGGGAAAATACGGGAAAACAGTGTTTTCGCTCATCTCGGGGGACTATCTGGGCTTTGAACCGAAAAAAATTTGCGATTTATAGAAAAAAGACTGGTAATTTCAAAATATTTCTGGTAAAATACAAAAACGTATGGGTGAACACGCCCATGGATATGGGTCATACACCCATGATGAACGGAGGAATAAACAAACATGACTGTTAAGAGCTGCGAAAAACTTGAAAAGAGCATGGTGGCGCTGACCATCGAGGTGGACGCTGCCGCGTTTGAGGCTGCTGTTGAAAAGGCATATCAGAAGATGCGCCGGAAGATCAGTATTCCGGGCTTCCGCCCCGGCAAGGCCCCCCGCAAGATGATCGAGCGGATGTATGGCGCCGAGGTGTTTTTCGAGGAGGCCATCAATATTGCGTTCCCCGAGGCCTATGAGGCTGCTGTGGAGCAGGAGAAGCTGCAGGTTATCGGCTATCCCGCTGTTGAAATGGTGGGTGAGGTCACGAAGGACGGCTTTACGTTCAAGGCGACCGCTCCCGTGTATCCCGAGGTGACGCTGGGCGAGTACAAGGGCCTGAAGGCTGAGAAGCCCGAGGTGAAGGTCACTGCCGCCGATGTGGAAGAGCGCTTGAAGCAGTTGGCTGACCGCAATACCCGTCTTGTCAGTGTGGAGCGCGAGGCCAAGAGTGGCGATACTGCTGTCATCGACTTTGAGGGCTTCAAGGACGGTGTTCCCTTTGAGGGCGGTAAAGGCACCAATCACAGTCTGGAGCTGGGTTCCGGCAGCTTTGTGCCCGGCTTTGAGGATCAGGTCATCGGCATGAAGGCCGGTGAGGAGAAGGACATCGATATCACCTTCCCCGAGAATTACCACGCCGACCTTGCCGGCAAGTCCGTTGTGTTCAAGGTGAAGGTCCACGAGGTCAAGGAGAAGGAAGTCCCCGCCATGGACGATGAGTTCGCCAAGGACGTTTCAGAGTTTGATACCCTCAAGGAGCTCAAGGCCGATCTGAAGAAGAAGATCACCGAGGAGCGCCAGAAGGACGCCGACCGCGTGTTCGAGGAGAACCTGATGACGCAGGTGGCTGAGAATATCACCGCTGATATCCCCGATGTTATGGTGGAAAGTCAGGCACATCAGTATCTTGAGAATTTCAAGGCCCAGATCAGCCGCCAGTTCCCCTATGAGGAATACAAGAAGATGACCGGCATGGATGACGCCAAGCTGCTGGAGGATGCCAAGGAGCCCGCGCTGCGTCAGGTGAAGATGGATCTGGCCACCGCTGCCATCATCAAGGCCGAGAACATCGAGGCATCCGATGAGGATGTTGAGGCCGAGTTCAAGAAGCTGGCCGAGCAGTTCGGCATGGATGTGGACATGGTGAAGAAGTATCTTTCCAAGGAGCAGGTCCACGATCAGATTCTGACCCAGAAGGCCGTGGCCGTGGTGGTGGACAGCGCGACTGCCGAAAAGCCCAAGAAGGCCGCTGCCAAGAAGGAAGATGCTGCCGAGGGTGAGGAGAAGAAGCCTGCCAAGAAGACTGCCAAAAAGGCTGAGGCCGCCGAGGACGAGGAAAAGAAGCCTGCCAAGAAGACTGCCGCGAAGAAGACCGCCAAGAAAGACGCCGAATAAGGGCGAAACTTTTTCTCACAGGAATCACGGTACATTTTACAGATTCGACACATTCTCTCATGGTACCCGTGGTATCATGAGAGAATGGTTTATCAGGCACCTTTACAACCCCACTTGTATATGTGCCGCGTTACAAAAGGAGGTCATCTTTATGAGCTTAGTACCCTATGTTGTAGAGCAGACGAACCGCGGTGAGCGGTCCTATGACATTTTTTCCCGTTTGCTGAATGACCGCATCATCTTCTTGGGTGAGGAGGTCAATGCGACCACGGCAAGTCTGGTGGTGGCGCAGTTATTGTATCTGGAGGCGCAGGACCCGGATAAGGATATCCAGCTTTATATCAACAGTCCCGGCGGCTCCGTTACGGATGGCATGGCGATTTACGATACCATGCAGTATGTCAAGTGTGATGTGTCCACCATCTGCGTAGGCATGGCCGCGTCCATGGGCGCGTTTCTGCTGTCCTCCGGCGCCAAGGGCAAGCGCATTGCGCTGCCGAACGCCGAGATCATGATTCATCAGCCCTCTGCCGGTACACAGGGCAAGGTGACGGACATGGAAATCGATGTGGAGCATTTCCTCCGCATTAAGAAAAACCTGAATGAGATTCTGGCGTCCAACACCGGAAAGACCGCCGAGGAGGTCAAGGCTGCTTCCGAGCGGGACCACTGGATGACCGCGGAGGAAGCCAGGAGCTTCGGTCTGGTGGATAAGATCATCACTGCTAAGAGATAAAAGAGGTAATACCATGAGCGATGAAGGCAAGAAGGCCCTGCGCTGTTCCTTTTGCGGTAAGCGGGAGCAGCAGGTCCACCGTATGATTCAGGGCCCCGGTGTCCGCATCTGCGATGAGTGCGTGCAGCTTTGCATGAGCATTCTGGATGAGGGCTTTGATGGCCCGGAGACCGAACCACTGGAGGATATTCCCGACCAGCTGCCGACACCGAGGGAAATTCGGACGGTGCTGGATGAATATGTCATCGGGCAGGAGGCCGCGAAGGTGGCGCTGTCCGTGGCGGTATACAACCACTATAAGCGCATTTATTTCGGCGGCGGGGACGATGTGGAGCTGCAAAAGAGCAACATCCTGATGCTGGGCCCCACCGGCTCCGGCAAGACGCTGTTTGCACAAACGCTGGCCCGAATTTTGAAGGTTCCCTTCGCTATTGCCGACGCTACCACGCTGACAGAGGCGGGCTATGTAGGCGACGATGTGGAAAATATCCTGCTGCGACTGCTGCAGGCGGCGGATTTTGATGTGGAGCGCGCGGAGCACGGCATCATTTATGTCGATGAGATCGACAAAATTGCCCGTAAGAGTGAGAACACCTCTATCACCCGGGATGTTTCCGGTGAGGGCGTACAGCAGGCGCTTTTGAAAATCGTGGAGGGTACGGTAGCCAACGTGCCGCCGCAGGGCGGACGCAAGCACCCCCATCAGGAGTTCATTCAGATGAACACCAAAAACATTCTGTTCATCTGCGGCGGTGCCTTTGACGGTCTTGAAAAGATCATTGAGCAGCGGTTGGACCAGAAAACCATGGGCTTTGGCGCGGATATCCAGAGCAAGAAGGAGAAGAACGTCAGCCAGCTTTTGGCGCAGGTCCAGCCCCATGACATTCTCAAGTTCGGTATCATTCCCGAGCTGGTGGGCCGCTTGCCGGTGATCGCGCCGCTGAACGCGCTGCAGCGGGAAGATTTGGTCCGCATTCTGACGGAGCCGAAGAACGCGCTGGTCAAACAGTATAAAAAGCTGATGGAATACGATGACGTTGATCTGGAGTTTACGGATGACGCGCTGAACGCCATTGCAGACAAGGCCATTGAGCGGAACATCGGCGCCCGGGGACTGCGGGCCGTGATGGAGGGTCTGCTGACGAAGATCATGTACGAAATTCCCTCTGACAAAACGGTGGTCAAGGCAGTTGTGACAAAGGACTGTGTGGAGGGGAAGGCGGAGCCGGAGTTGACGCACGATTCCAATAAGATCAATTATTCCGTGAAGCTGAATACCGGAAAGTCCGAGGCGCGGAACGAGGCGGATACGCCGATGTCGGCATCTTAACCTGTGTGATACGCACAGCCAACAGGGGGAGGGCGTTGACACGCGGCTTCCCCTGCTTTATTCTCCTGAAAGGAGCGAACTATGGAACCCAATACTTTGAATATTCCCGTACTGGCCCTTCGGGGCCTGACGGTATTTCCGCATACAAATCTCACCTTTGACGTTGAGCGCCGCATTTCCATTAAGGCGCTGGAGGTCGCCATGGAGACCGGACAGGAGATCTTTTTGGTGACGCAGCGGGAGATCGGCGTGGAAAAGCCAACGGAAAAGGACCTCTACACCATGGGAACGGTCTCCCGTGTGACGCAGATATTGCGGCTGGGAAAAAGCTCTCTGCGGGTCATGGTGGAGGGTGGACGCCGTGCCTGCCTGCGCCGCCTGTGGCAGACGGAGCCGTATCTTCAGGGCCATGTAGAGCTGGTGGAGGAGAACGCCGGTGTAAGCAATACCCCCAGAACGGAGGCGCTGCTCCGGCAGACCTGCGGACTGTTTCAGGATTACGCCCAGCTTGCCGGTAATGTGGCGGAGGAGGTTACGGCAACGGTGCTGGACAGCCAGGATCCAGGCTTTTTAGCGGACTTTATCGCCCAGAACACGGCGCTGCGCTATGATGATAAGCAGGCTATTTTGGAGGAGCTGTCTCCGCTGGTGCGGCTACGGAAGCTCAACGGTTTCTTGGCCCGGGAGCGGGATGTGCTGAGCTATGAGCGGCAGATGGAGGGCAAGGTCCGGGACGAGCTTGCTCAGCAGCAGAAGGAGCAAATTCTGCGGACGCAGATTCGGGTCCTTCAGGGTGAGCTTGGCGAGGACGAGGACAGCGAGATCGACGAGTACCGTCAAAAGCTGGAGAGCCTGAAGCTGGAGGACGAGACGCGGCAGCATCTTGAAAAGGAGATCAACAAGCTGGCAAAGCAGCCATACGTCAGTGCGGAGGCGTCTGTGATTCGCAATTATCTGGATGTATGTCTTGAGCTGCCGTGGGGTACATATACTAAGGAGCGCGTCAATGTGGACGCCGTTCGCAGGGCGCTGGACCGTGACCACTTCGGCATGGAGAAGGTGAAGGAGCGGATTTTAGAGAGCATTGCCGTTCGCCAGATGAACCCGGAAGGGAAGGGGCAGATCATCTGCCTTGTGGGCCCTCCGGGCGTGGGCAAGACCTCGATTGCTCTGTCTGTTGCCAAGGCATTGAACCGCAAGCTGGACAGAATCTCTCTTGGCGGCGTGCGGGATGAAGCGGATATCCGCGGCCACCGCAAGACCTATATCGGCGCCATGCCGGGACGTATCGTAGAGGGCATCAGTCGCAGCGGCACCATGAACCCGCTGCTGGTGCTGGATGAGATCGACAAGCTCAGCGGAGATTACCGGGGCGACCCGGCCTCGGCGCTGTTGGAGGTGCTGGACAGCGAGCAGAACCACGCTTTCCGGGATCATTTTCTGGAGGTGCCGCTGGACCTCTCGCAAGTGATGTTCATTACCACGGCTAACTCACTGGATACGATTCCACGGCCTCTGCTGGATCGGATGGAAGTCATTCAGCTTTCCAGCTACACCGATGAGGAGAAAATTCAAATCGCGAAGAATCATCTGCTGCCAAAGCAGATGAAGGAGCACGGACTGAAAAAGGGCGTACTGCGAATCGATGATGAAGCAGTTCGGGCGGTGATTCGGGACTATACTCGGGAGTCCGGTGTCCGTCAGTTGGAGCGGCGTCTGGCTGCACTGTGCCGAAAAGCGGATATACAGCTTTTAACAAAAGCTGTAAAGCGAGTGACTGTTACAGAAAAAGACCTGCCAAAGCTGCTGAATATGCAGCCCTATCCGCCGACGGTCCATGTGGACCGGGAGGAAATCGGCGTGGTGAACGGCCTTGCATGGACAGAGGCCGGCGGCGAAATTCTGGAAGTAGAGGTCAATGTAATGGAGGGCTCCGGCAAGCTGGAGCTGACCGGAAACCTGGGTGATGTGATGAAGGAATCCGCTCAAGCGGCCTATAGCTGCCTGCGAAGCCGGGCAAAGGCATTGGGTATCGACCCGGATTTCTATAAGAACAGAGATATCCATGTCCATTTCCCGGAGGGGGCAGTTCCTAAGGACGGCCCCTCTGCCGGTATTGCCATGGCGACTGCCATGCTTTCGGTATTGACAGACCGTAAAATTAAGGCCGGAATTGCTATGACAGGCGAAATTACTTTACGAGGCCGCGTGCTCCCCATCGGCGGCCTGAAGGAAAAAACTATGGCGGCGAAGCGGTACGGCATCCGAACCGTACTGATTCCCCAGGACAATGTCCGCGATTTAGAGGAAATCGACCAGACGGTGCGCGCCGCCCTGCGGTTTGTGCCGGTAGAAACCGTGGATCAGGTATTTGACGAGGTATTCTGCCGAGAAGCGGAGAAGAAGGCAGAGGCGATACCGGCCTTCCTTCCGGTGGAAAGCGGCACAGAAGCGGCCCTGCGGCAGTAAGGAGAGGCGATGGCACTGAATTTCAATAAAGCGGAGTTTGTGCGCTCTGCGGGCGAGCCGAAAGATTTCCTACGGGACGGTCTGCCGCAGTTTGCCTTTGCGGGACGGTCCAACGTGGGAAAATCCTCCGTTATCAACCGTCTTGTGGGCCGGAAAAATTTGGCCTATGTGGGTTCTTCCCCGGGAAAAACGACGCATATCAACTATTTCCGACTGGATGGAAGGGCATATCTTGTTGATCTGCCGGGCTATGGTTATGCAAAGGTGGCTCGCTCGGAAAAGGAGCGCTGGGCGCGGCTGATGGAAACGTATTTCCAGCGGGAGGCGGACGCCATCACCACAGGCGTTCTGATTGTGGACATCCGCCACAGGCCTACGGAAAACGATTTGACCATGCACGATTGGTTCCGCCAAACCGGCTGCCCGGAGATCGTGGTGGTCAATAAGCTGGACAAGCTGAAAAAAAGTCAGGTAGAACCGGCGCTGGCTCTGATTCGGGAAACGCTGGAGCTGACGGAGCGAGATATTCTGCTGCCGTTTTCTGCCGAAAAGGGCGAGGGCCGAGACCAGTTGCTTCGCCTGCTCTCGGATGCTGCTGAAGCGTGATAAAAGAAAAGAGGAACGCGGCTATGGGGCCGTGTTCCTCTTTTTTACCGCATCAATGCTGTAAAAGCAAATGACATTATAGACTGTATTTTCCACGGGAAAGATACATTCCGGTGGGGGCGTCTTCCAAGACAGTGCCGTGCTCCACAACCTTGCGGCCCCGGAGCCAGACAGAGCGGATGCCGCCTGCGGTGACAAAGCCCTCATAGGGCGTGTAGCCAGCCTTGGAAATGCAGTCCTCGCCACGAATCACATGGCTGTCGCCGGGATCATAGACCACAATATCACCGTCGCTGCCGGGGGCCAGAATGCCCTTGCGGGGATAGAGACCGTACAGCTTTGCGGGATTTTCGCAGAGAACTCTGCACATCTGCGAAAGCGACAGCTTTTTGGCCGCAACGCCGTAGGAGTAAATCAGCTCGCCGCGGGTTTCCACGCCGGGAAGTCCGCCGGGGATTTTTGTAAAATCCTCCCGGCCCATTTCCTTTTGTTCAAGCGTAAAGGAGCAGTGGTCCGTGGAAACGGTTTGAATCTCACCACGGCGCAGTCCTCGCCACAGCGCCTCCTGATTTTCCTTGCTGCGGATGGGGGGCGCGCAGACATATCGGGCGGCTTGCGAATAATCGGGGTTATAGTAAACGCTGTCATCCAAAAGCAGATATTGCGGGCAGGTCTCCACATA
>UQMC01000098.1 GCA_900542115.1 uncultured Oscillibacter sp.
GGCGACCACCGAGATCTACACTCTTTCCCTACACGACGCTCTTCCGATCTATCTTGCCGGTTTCCAGCACGTAGCCGCGGTCGGCCACGGAAAGGGCCGCCTGTGCATTCTGCTCCACGAGAAGGATCGTGGTGCCCGCTTTGTGCAGTTCCTTGATAATGTCAAAAATCTGTTCCACCAAAATCGGGGCAAGGCCCATGGAAGGCTCGTCCAGCATCAGCAGCTTGGGGTTGCTCATCAAAGCGCGGCCCATCGCCAGCATTTGCTGCTCGCCGCCGGAAAGCGTTCCGGCGATTTGGCGGCGGCGCTCCTTCAGGCGGGGGAACTGCTCAAACACGCGCTCCATGTCGCCCTCAATATCGCCGCCCTTGCGGGAGAACGCGCCCATGTCCAGATTTTCCTGAACGGTCATCTGCAGGAACACCCGGCGTCCCTCCGGGACCAGTGCAAGCCCCTTGGAGACAACCTTGTGGCTGGGAACGTGGTTCAAGGGCTGGCCCATGAAGTCGATATGGCCGGTCTTGCTCCGCAGCAGGCAGGCGATGGTGTTCAGCGTTGTGGACTTACCGGCACCGTTGGCGCCGATCAGAGTAACGATCTCGCCCTCGTTGACCTCAAAGGAGATACCCTTGATGGCGTGGATGCTGCCGTAATAGACGTTGATGTCATCAACCTTCAAAATGGTGCTCATGCTCACGCCTCCTTTTGCTTACCCAGATAGGCCTCAATGACCACCGGGTTGGATTGAATTTCCGCGGGGCTGCCCTTGGCGATGACCTTGCCGAAGTTCAGCACGCAGATGCCCTCGCAGATGTTCATGACCAGATTCATGTCATGCTCGATGAGGAGAATGGCAATCTGGAACGTATCACGAATTTTACGGATATTTTCCATCAGCTCTGCCGTTTCCGAGGGGTTCATACCGGCGGCAGGCTCGTCCAGCAGCAGCAGAGAGGGGTTGGTGGCCAGCGCCCGGACGATCTCCAAACGGCGCTGTGCACCGTAAGGCAGGGAACCGGCCTTGACGTTTGCGACGTCCTCCATGTGGAACAGGCTCAAAAGCTCCAGCGCCCGCTCGTGGGCAATCTTTTCTTCTTTCCAGAAGCCGGGGAGGCGGAGAATGCCGCTGACCATGCTGTACTTCATCTGAGAATCCATGGCGGCAGTGACATTTTCCTCTACGGTCAGGTTGTCAAACAGGCGAATATTCTGGAAGGTACGGGCGATACCCGCCCGGTTCACCTGCGCGGTGGACATATCGTGGGTATCCCGGCCATCCAGCAGAATTGTGCCGTGAGTGGGCTGGTAAACCTTGGTCAGCAGATTGAAAACCGTGGTCTTACCGGCACCGTTGGGGCCGATGAGACCGGCAATCTCCGTGCGGCCGATCATGAGGTTGAAATCGTCCACGGCCTTCAGGCCGCCGAAGGTAACGCCCAGATTCACGCAGTTGAGGATGGGCCGCTTATCAATGTCCCGCTCCGGAATCATGGCGCCGGAGGGAACAGGAACCAGCTTTCCAAACATATCAGGCGGCCTCCTTTTCGTTTTTCTTGCCGGGCTTCAGCCGGAGGAAGAAATTCTTCAGCGTGGGATTATTGGTAATGAGCATCACCAGAATCAGCACGATGGCGTACACCAGCATCCGGTAATCCGCAAACTGACGCAGCGCCTCGGGCAGAATGGTCAGCGCGGCAGCGGCAATGAGGCTGCCCCAGATGTTGCCGAGACCGCCCAGCACCACGAACACCAGCACCAGAATAGAGGTGTTGAAGTTGAACTTGGACGCCTGCAGGGAGGAGTAGTTCAGACCGTACAGCGCACCGGCGGCACCGGCCAACGCGGCGGAGGTGACAAAAGCCATAAGCTTGTACTTCGTGACGTTGATGCCGATGCTCTCCGTGGCAATGCGGTTATCCCGCATGGCCATGATGGCCCGGCCGGCACGGCTGTGCTTCAGGTTCAGGACGATGACCAGCGTGAGCATCACCAGAATAAAGCCGGCGGTAAAGGAGGCGATGGTTTTGACATTGGCCGTGCCCTGCGCGCCCTTGATGATGGCGGTGCCGGTCTCAGTCAGGTGCAGATCGTCTACCGTCTTATTGCCGGTGAGGTTAAAGAGAATGTGGAGACCGTTTTCATCATGGCCCACAATGAGGCAGGTCACCAGCTCCTTGATGATCTCACCAAAGGCCAGCGTCACAATGGCAAGATAGTCGCCCTGAAGCCGCAGCACAGGCGCGCCCACAATGAAGCCCGCGATGGTGGCAAAGACAGCGCCGACGATCATGTCGATGGCCAGACGCACACCGGCGGAGGGGATGGTGTCTATCAAGCTCTGGGAGGCAATCACACCGGCGAAGGCACCCACGCTCATAAAGCCGGCGTGGCCCAGACTCAGCTCACCGAGGATACCCACGGTGAGGTTCAGGGATACGGCCATGGACATATAGCAACAGATGGGGACCAGCAGGCCGGTCATGGAGCGGTTCAGGACTCCGGCGCCGCTGAGCAGCGTGACGGCCACATAGAAGACCACAACACCGAGATAGGTGGAGAAATTCACGGCATTGGTCCGACTGAGTTTCTGAAGTTTCATTCCGGTCACCTTACACTTTCTCGGGCATGATCTTGCCCAGCAGGCCGGCGGGCTTCACCAGCAGCACCACGATCAAAACGGCGAACACGATGGAGTTTGCAAGCTGCGTGGAAATATAGGCCTTAGCCAGCGCCTCGATGATTCCCAGCAGCAGACCGCCGAGGAACGCGCCGGGAATGGAGCCGATGCCGCCGAACACGGCAGCGGTAAACGCCTTGATGCCGGGCATAGAGCCGGTGGTGGGCATCAGAGAGGTGTTGAAGGAGCACAGCAGCACACCGGCGATGGCAGCCAGCGCGGAGCCGATGGCAAACGTCACGGAAATGGTAGTGTTGACGTCGATACCCATGAGCTGCGCCGCGCCCTTATCCTCGGAGCAGGCACGCATGGCTTTACCTATTTTGCTCTTGCTGACGAAGGTGGTCAGGGCCAGCATGATGACGATGCAGGCAGCAATGGTCAAAAGGGAAATATAGGGGATGGTGAGCTGACCGTCAAAGAGCTTCACAGAGCCCTCCACAACAGGGGGATAGGTCTTGGCGGCGGCCTTCCAGATCAGCAGAGCGGAGTTCTGGAGGAAATAGCTGACGCCGATGGCGGTGATGAGCACGGCCAGAGAGGGCGCGGAGCGGAGGGGCTTATAGGCCAGCCGCTCAATGATGATACCCAGCGCCGTGCAGGCAATGACTGCCAGCAGCGTCGCCACGATGGGGGGAAGATTCATATAGTACATGGCGCAGAAGGAAACATAGCCGCCGATCATGATGATGTCGCCGTGGGCGAAGTTCAGCATTTTGGCGATGCCGTACACCATGGTGTAGCCCAGCGCGATAATGGCGTAAATGCTGCCAAGACTGATGCCGCTGATCAGATAGGAGAGAAATTCCATGGGGCAAACCTCTTTTCCAAATAGAATGAATGGATTTCCATGGCAGAAATCCGGACGGAGGGGCTGCCTCTGCCCGGATTTCCGCTATGGAAGCGGAAAGGACAGACGTCCCAACGCCGCGGGGCTGCCGGGGAGATTCCCGGCGGCCGCCGCAGGGCGTAAAGGTTCAAAAGGCAGCTTAGTCCTCGGGCAGAACGTACTCGCCGTCCTTGATGACATAAGCGGTAGGAGCCTTGGAGACCTGACCCTCAGCATTCCAGGTCATGTCCTTGCCGGTGAGGCCGGAGTAGGAAAAGTCGGAGCTGGTGAGCTGAGCCACGAGGGCGTCGCAGATGTCGGAGTTGCTCATATCAGCGGTGCAGCCAGCCTTTTCCAGAGCTTCCTTGACAATGTAGACACCGTCATAAGCGTCAGCGGCGAACTGGTTGGGCTCGATGGTATAAGCAGCGGTGTAAGCATCCACGAAGGACTGGGTTTCGGGAACGGTAGCGGAGAAGGGGGTCAGGAGCATCAGGCCCTCAGCCAGAGAAGCGTCAAAGTTCTCCATGGTCAGGATGCCATCCATACCATCCACGCCGAAGAAGGTGGGAGCATAGCCCATCTGCTTGGCCTGAGCCAGAATGATGGAAGCGGGCTGATAGTAGATGGGCATGAACACCAGATCGGCGCCGGCTTTCTGGGCACCGGTGAGCTGAACGGTGAAATCGGAGGCAGTGTCATTGGTGAAGGTGCCCTGATAGACGACCTCCATACCCTTATCGGCGGCCTCCTGAACGAAGGTATCGCGGATGCCCTGAGAATAGGCGTCATCGTTGCGGTAGATCACAGCCAGCTTGCTCTCGGGCATATGCTCGAAGATGTAGTCAGCGGAGGAAATTCCCTGATTGGGGTCGGTGAAGCAGACCTGGAACACATTGTCTTTATTGGCGGTCACGTCGGTAGAGGAGGCGGAGGGGGTCAGCATGAAGGTGCGGTCATTGTAGCAGACGTCGGCCACAGCGATGGACGCGCCGGTGGTGGTGGGGCCAACCAGGACCTGCAGGCCATGGTCCATCATGGTGTTGTAGGCGTTGACGGCCTTCTCGCCATCGCCCTCATCGTCCTGCTTCTGGAACTCGAACTTGATCTTGGAATCGCTGGCGTTGATCTCATTGACGGCCAGCTCCGCGCCCTGAACCACGGCCATGCCGTAGATGGCGTAGTCACCGGTCAGGGGGCCGATGGAGCCCAGCTTGAAGGTCTGGGTATCGGCGGTGTCGGTGCTGCCGGAGTTGTCGGCCGCAGCGTCAGAGCTGCCGGAATTGCCGGAGCTGCTGGAGCCGCCGCAGGCCGCCATGCTGAGGACCATGGCAGAGGCCATGACAAAGGCAAGTAATTTCTTCGTTTTCATTTGAAGTTCTCCTTTTCATCAAAAATTGACAATGTTATATAGGTACTCCCGCCGCGCTTCACAATCGTGTGAGGTGCGGAGAAGCCATACAAAAAAGCGGTCCCGCCGCTGGCGGAACCGCTTTACTGTATCAAACAGTTACATCGCAGGTTCAAGCTGCCAGAGCGATATGGGCTTGCGTACAACCAGACGTACCAGTACAAGTACGGATACCAGCAGAATAATGACCGGCAGGCAAATCAAAGCCAGTCCCAGAATGCCGTGCAGGGACAAAATAATAAAGGACGCCATAATAATGGCGTCCAGAACGGCAATGATGGAACGATTGGCAGAAGCAGAACGAGCGCAGGAACGATTCGCGTTCGCGCAGGAAGCGGACGCAGACATAGACATCATAGTATGGTTATGAGAAAAACGATGGAACATCATGGACCGCTCCTTTCTGTCGAATGTTGGGCTTATTTTATCGCCGCAAAGCGGAAATGTCAACAGGGGGACACGGGGCAAAATGGATAAAGATATGACGCTGTATACAAATAAATGGCAATGATTTGCACAAAATGACGAAGGAAGAAGAAAAGTTCTCCCCGGGAACCGCTTGCACAGGGCGGACGGATACAGTATAATGGCTGCAGTGTCCGCAGCACAGAAGGCTCGATGCTGATAGGACGGCTTCGGACCAAGAGAAAGAAAAACAGGAGGAAAGCAGAATGTTCACCTTTAACCATTTTAATTTTAATGTGGCGGATTTGGACAAGTCCATTCAGTTTTATCATGACGCGCTGGGACTGGAGTCGGTGCGCCGGAAGGAGGCGGAGGATGGCAGCTTTGTCCTGACGTTTTTAGGAGACGGGAAAACGGATTTCCGTCTGGAGTTGACATGGCTCCGGGACCATCCGCAGAAGTATGATCTGGGAGAGTGTGAGTTCCATCTGGCCCTCAGCGTGCCGGATATGGACAAGGCCCATGCGCTTCACGAGAAGCTAGGCTGCATCTGCTATGAAAATCCGGCTATGGGCATCTATTTTATTTCTGATCCGGATGGTTACTGGATCGAGATCGTGCCGGAGCGGTAAGGGAGACGCTATGACCAACTGCGAAGAATGTGCCTATTACGATTATGACCCGGAAACGGATACGAATTTCTGCGAGGCGGATCTGGACGAGGATGAGATGGAGCGCTTTCTCCGCGCTGCCAACGATGCCTGTCCGTTTTATCGCCTCGGAGATGAATACCGTACCGCGCGGCGGCAGTGAACGTGCTTCCTTTTGGCGGAGCTTTTGAGGCGGCGCGGATTTCACGGCTGCCTTAACAAAGGTTTGTCTTGACGGGACTGGGCGGTGTCTGCTATGCTGTTACCTGTAAAAGGGAGTAGCTCACGCCCTGCGGGGCGTTGTACGGTTCGTCATCCCAGCCTGTGGCCCGGATCGTGTAGGAAGAGGCGAGACTTTTGCCGTTTCGGTACGGCGAGAGTCTCGCTTTTGTCGTATTTGGGCGAATCAGACACAATAGGGGGAATTATTTTGAAACTGATCGCACTGCTGATTTTCATTGCCGTTTATGCGCTGATGCTCCTGCTGCCAACATGGCGCGCCGCCGCGGCGTTGGCGGCGGCAGCGGCCTTTGTGCTGATAGGCATTGTCCCGGTGGGAGAGGTGGCCGGCGCGGTGGACTGGAATGTGCTGCTGATGCTGGCGGGGACGATGGGAACGGTGGACCTGTTCATCCGTTCCAATATGCCGAACCGCCTGTCCGACAGGCTGGTGTCGGTGCTGCCAAGCGTAAAATGGCTCATCATCGCGCTGGCGCTGTTTGCGGGACTGGTCTCCGCCTTTGTAGATAATGTAGCCACGGTGCTGATGCTGGCTCCGGTGGGACTTGCCATCTCCAAAAAGCTGAATATTTCCCCGGTGCAGCCCATTCTGGCCATTGCGGTCAGCTCCAATTTGCAGGGGGCGGCGACACTGGTGGGGGACACCACCTCGATTTTGCTGGCGGGCCACATGGGACTGGATTTCATGGACTTTTTTGTCTACCGGGGGCGTCCGGGAATGTTCTGGGTTGTGGAAGCGGGGGCGCTGGTGACGGTGCCGGTGATGCTGGTGCTGTTCCGCAGAGAGAAGGGAAAACTGCGGGCGGACCGCCTGACGCCGGTGACAGACTATCTGCCCACATGGCTGCTGCTGGGAACGGTCCTGAGCCTGATCGCGGCGTCCTTTATCCCCAACAAGCCGGACATCACCAACGGCGTGATCTGCATGGCGTTCTTTTTGGTGGGATTGCTGCTGGAGAGCGGAAAAAGCAAGGAAAAATCCCTGACAGCCGATGTGCTGAAGGCCATTGACTATGAAACGCTGGGCCTGCTGGCAGGGCTGTTTATCGTGATTCGGGGCATTGAGCGGGTGGGCATCATCGATGAGCTCAGCCGCGCAATCTCCCGCATGGGCGGCGGCAGCCTGTTCTGGACGTACACCATCATCGTATGGGCGTCGGTACTGATTTCCGCCTTTGTGGATAACATTCCCTATACGGCGACAATGCTACCGGTGGTAGGCGGTGTGGCGGCGTCGCTGGGCGTCAATCAGGCGGTGCTGTGCTTCGGACTGCTGACCGGCGCCACGCTGGGCGGAAACCTGACGCCGGTGGGGGCCAGCGCCAACATTGCCGCCTGCGGCATCCTACGCCGGGAGGGCTATGAGGTCACAACCGGGCAATTTGTCCGCATTGGCGTGCCGTTTACACTGGCGGCGGTCCTGACGGGTTATGTGCTGGTAGATCGGAAGAGCACACGTCTGAACTCCAGTCACGGCTACATCTCGTATG
>UQMC01000099.1 GCA_900542115.1 uncultured Oscillibacter sp.
GGTTAAAAAACGGTTACAGCCGGAGCGGGCAGCGGCCGCCGAAGCGTATCTGTGCAGATTCACAGGGGAAAGGAAATAGGCCGACCTTTTCTTTATGCGCAGCTACAAAATAAAAATGAATATTTATTCGGATATTGACAAATGAAATGAATAAATATACAATAGCAACATCAAGAGAGCAACGGAGTGAATGACATGAGCATTCTGGAGATCGCAGCCAATTATTACCAATACTTTCTGCGAGGCACCCGCACAACCATTTTAGTGGCGCTGGTCACTGTTTTCTGCGGCGCACTGCTGGGCTGCGCCATCGCTCTGATGCGGCTTTCCAAAATCAAGGTGCTGAACTGGTTCAGCCGGCTGTACATCACCGTGATTCGCGGCACGCCTATGCTGGTGCAGCTATACATCGTATATTTCCAACTGGACTTCATCAAGTACCCCTCCGGCAGCATTTTCGGCGTGGATCTGGAACGGGCCATCCCCTGTATCATTGCACTGTCCATGAACTCGGCGGCCTACATCGCGGAAATCATCCGGGCGGGCATTCAGGCAGTGGATAAGGGCCAGATGGAGGCGGCCCGGTCCTGCGGCATGAACGGCAGTCAGGCCATGCGGTACATCATCATGCCGCAGGCGGTGAAAAACATCCTGCCGGCCATCGGCAACGAGTTCGTGACCATGGTGAAGGAGACCTCCATTATCCAATACTTAGGCATCAGCGATCTGATGTACAACAACGGCATCGTGATTACGGCGACCTATAACCCGCTGCCCTGCTATTACATTTCCGCACTGATCTACCTGACGCTGAACATTTGCCTCGGCAAGGGGCTGAACATTTTTGAAGGGAGAATGAAAAAAAGTGAACGATAATGTTCTGTTTGAAATCAAGGGCCTTCAGAAAAAGTTCGGCGAGCTGACAGTGTTCGACGGGTTGGACGAAACCATTTCCAAGGGGGATGTGGTGGTCATCATCGGCCCCTCCGGCGGCGGCAAATCCACATTTATCCGATGCCTGAATTTGTTGGAGCAGCCCACAGCGGGCACCATTCTCTTTGAAGGACAGGACATCACGGCCAAGGGCTTTGATGTGAACCGGCACCGACAGAAGGTGGGGATGGTATTCCAGCAGTTCAACCTGTTCAACAACCTGACGGTGCTGGAGAACATCACCATTTCCCAGATCAAGGTCAAGGGACTGTCCCAGGCGGAGAGCGAGGCCAAGGCCATGACGCTTTTGAAGCGGGTGGGCCTTGACGATAAGGCGGGGTCCTATCCCAGTCAGCTCTCCGGCGGACAAAAGCAGCGAATTGCCATTGTCCGGGCGCTGGCCATGGAGCCGGATGTGCTTCTCTTTGACGAGCCCACCTCCGCGTTGGACCCGGAGATGGTAGGCGAGGTTCTGCAGGTCATTTCCGATTTGGCGAAGGACGGTATCACCATGGTGGTGGTGACCCACGAGATGGGCTTTGCCCGCAAGGTGGGGACCCGGGTTCTGTTCATGGACGGGGGCCAGATCGCCGAAGAGGGGACGCCGGAGCAAATTTTTGAGCATCCCCAGAATCCCCGCACAAAGGAATTTTTATCCAAGGTCATCAATGTGATTTGAAATCAAATATAAAAATAAAGCTATTCGGGAGGAACTAATTATGCTGCATTCTATCGACTCTGAGATCCTGTTTCTGAAGCAGGAGGACGTTATCAAGGCCGGTCTGCTGGACATGAAGCAGATTTTGAAGGTCACGGAAAAGACCTATGAGCTCATGGGTCAGGGCCTTATCAAGAACCCGCCCAAGGTCCGCACCCGCATCCCTGATGATGACAACTGGCAGAGCTTCTTCAACTCCATGCCCTGCTACATCGGCGGCGATGTGAACATCGGCGGTATTAAGTGGGCGGCGGAGTCCAAGAAGAATGCTCACACGCCGGGCATCCCCTACGGCATTGACATCACCATCCTCAGTGACCCCGAGACCGTGCTGCCATTCTGCATTCTGGACGGTACGCTGGTCACCGCTATGCGGACCTCCGCTGTGGGCGGCCTGCTGGCAAAATACACCGCTCCCTCCAACACCGAGACTGCCTGCCTTGTGGGCGCCGGCGTCATCGGCCGGACGATGGTCATGGCCATTGCGGAGGCTATCCCCACGGTGAAGACCATGTATCTGTGCGATCTGGATGTACCCAAGGCGGAGGCCGTGGCCGCAGAGCTGCAGCCCAAGTATCCCAATGTGAAGATCATCCCCACCAAGGACAGCAAGGGCGCGGCGCAGAAGTCCCAGCTTATCGTGACGGAGACCACGGCGGCAAAGCCCTTTGTGGACAAGAGCTGGCTGACCCCCGGCTGCGGTCTGGTGTCCATGGCCTCCAACGAAGTTGATCTGGATGTGGTCCGCAGCGCGGATGTCATCTGCATCGACTACTGGAAGCAGATGATCACCTATGACGGCAAGGCGGTGGCACAGCTCTACAACAACGGCGAGATCGACGAGAACGGCGTTTCCGAACTGGGCGATCTGGTGCTGGGTAAGAAGACCGGCCGTACCTCTGACGATCAGTTCGTGTTCGCTACCTCCATGGGTATCGGCGCGCTGGACATCATGATCGGCTATCAGCTTTATCAAAATGCCGCGAAAATGGGCATCGGCACCAAGGTCAAGCTGTGGGACAAGCCGCTGTGGGAATAAAATAGAACAACAAAGAGGAATATTGATATGAAAAAGATGAAAAAGGCGCTGGCCCTGCTGCTGGCTGTCATGACTGTTCTCAGCCTCGCCGCCTGCGGCGCGAAAAAGGATGACGCTGCGGCGGATACCACTTCCGACCCGGCCGGAGACACCGCGCAGGAGGAGACCTCCTCCACGCCCAATGTGGACGCCATCAAGAAGGCCGGTGTGCTGGTGGTAGGCACCTCCGCTGACTATCCGCCCTATGAGTTCCATACGGAGATTGACGGTAAGGACACCATCGTGGGCTTCGACATTGCCATCGCCCAGTATTTTGCGGATCAGATGGGCGTGGAGCTGAAGGTTGTGGATATGAGCTTTAACAGCCTGCTCATCAGTCTGGCTAAGGGCGACTTTGATTTGGTGATGGCCGGTATGACCCCCAATGAGGAGAGAAAAAAGGCCGTGGACTTCACGGATGTGTTCTACCGCAATAAGCAGATCGTGCTCATCCGCACGGAGGACGCCGATAAGTTCCAGACCATGGAGGATCTCGTAGGCCACAAGGGCGCTGTGCAGACCGGCACTGTTCAGGAGCAGATCGCCCATGACGCCATCGGCGAGGAGAATACCGTGGGTCTGGTCAAATTCCAGGACGAGATCATGGAGCTCAAGAGCGGCAAGGTGGATATGGTATTCACCAACAGCCTTGTGGCTGCCGGCTATGTGGCGCAGAACCCGGACCTGATGATTCAGGATGTGGGTATCCCCTATGAGGATGATGGCTTTGCCGGTGCGGTCCAGAAGGGCAAGGAAGACCTTGTGGAGTATTTCAACGGTATCATCGCGGAAATGGCGGAGCAGAATCTGGTAGAGCAGTATATTGCTGAGGCACAAGAGCTGGCCGGCGGCGCGGAATAACGCTGAACAGAGAAAAAACAAAAAGGAAGCGGCACTTATGTGCCGCTTCCTTTGATATATTGATTGAAAAATGAAAATCAGTCATCGTCCCGGAACACGATATGGCCCGGCTCGGCGGATTCGATGATAGCCAGAGACTTCAGATTGACACCGGCGGCCCGGAGACGGTCGCCGCCGCCCTGAAAGCCCTTTTCCACGGCGCAGCCGATACCCACCAGCGTGGCGCCGGCAGCGGTGACAATGTCGCACAGACCCCGCATGGCCTCGCCGTTGGCCATGAAATCGTCAATAACAAGGACCTTGTCATCGGAGGACAGCCATTCCTTGCTCACCAGCAGCGTGACCTTTTTCTTATAGGTGTAGGAATAGATGTCACTTTGATACAGGCCGCCCTCAATATTGTCGCTCTTGGCCTTCTTGGCGAAGATCATGGGCTTATGGAAACGGGAGGCAACGGCAGTGGCAAGAGCAATGCCGCTGGCCTCGGCGGTGAGAATCATGGTGACCTCATCCATATTGAAATATTTGCCGAATTCCTCGGCAATATGGCCCAACAGCTCCGTGTCGATGCGGTGATTCAGAAAACCGTCCACCTTGATGATGTTGCCGGGCAGAACCTTGCCCTCCTTGACGATGCGCTCTTTCAACTCCTGCATATCGTTCTCTCCCTTGTATGATTGATGCTCGGTTTTTGCCGAAAAAATCAGATACTGCTATTATCATGGATTTTGCCGCGTTTTGCAAGTGCTTTTCCCAACAAAAAGCAAATTGTTAGAGGTATGTCCTTTGTGGAAATACGCGCCGGAGGCGAAAAAGGCACCGCGCCGCATTTTTGCGGCGCGGTGCGGGACAATCATTTGTTCTCCAGCCGGTCGGCCACGCCCTTGAGCCAGTCGCCCTTAAAGGACTCGATGTCACCGGCGTCCACCAGCGCCGCCAGAGCCGGGTCGATGGGCATTTCCGCCAGCAGGGGCAGCTTGTGGGCCTTCGCAGCCTCGGCAGTCTTGCCCTGACCGAAGAGGTAGATTTTCCTGCCGCAGTCCGGGCAGGCCACGTAGCTCATGTTCTCCACGAGGCCGACGATGGGGACCTCCATCATCTCCGCCATTCTTACGGCCTTTTCCACCACCATGCTCACAAGCTCCTGCGGAGAGGCAACGATGATGATACCGTCCAGCGGGATGGACTGGAACACGGACAGGGAGACATCGCCGGTTCCCGGTGGCATATCCACAAACAGATAGTCGCAGTTCCAGAGCACCTCCGTCCAGAACTGCTGTACTACGCCGGAAATGACAGGGCCGCGCCAGATAACAGGGTCCGTTTCGTTTTCCAGCAGCAAGTTGATGGACATGACCTGAATCCCGGTCTTGGATTCCACGGGCAGCAGCGTGTTTTCATAGCCTCTGGCATGGTCATGGATACCGAAAGCCTTGGGGATGGAGGGGCCGGTGATGTCGGCGTCCATAATGCCGACATTGTAGCCCCGGCGGCGCATGGCCACAGCCAACTGGCTGGTAACCATGGACTTACCGACACCGCCCTTACCGGAAACGATGCCGTAGACCTTGCCTACATGGGCTTCGGGATGGTGGGCCTTCAGCAGGGACTGAGGCTCACGGGAAGCACAGCTCTCACCGCAGGTGGAGCAATCGTGCGTACATTCGCTCATATTGTCAGAATCTCCTTTTCCTATTTCGGGGGCCGCCCTTTGCGGCGCGGCCAAATGCTCAAAGACTATTATACCCCTTTGCGGGATTTCGTCAACACTCAGAAGCAACGGAGCGGCTGTTTCCAAGATGAAAAACAGTTACGGCAGGGTCTCCGGCAAGGAGCGCGGCTTCCCGGCTGTGGCAGGTAAAGAGCAAAATCTGCCGGTGGGCGGCCTCCTGCTTCAAAAGCCGAAGGGCGGCGGCGCAGCGTTCGTCATCGAAATTCGTCAGCGCATCATCTAAAATGATGGGGACCTGCTTTTCTTCGGGCAGCACCAGTTGGCAGATAGCCAGACGTGCGGCGAGGTAGAGCTGGTCGGCGGCTCCGGCGGAGAGAAGCTGAATGTCCCGCTGTAGGGGATCGCCGGTGGGCTGGGCGGTCAGATGGAAGCTGCGGTCCAGTGCGGCGCCGGTATAGCGGCCCATGCTCAGCTCCTGGAAAAGCTCCGCTGTCCGACGGCTCAACTGGGGAGAAAAGCGGTTTTGAAGGATGCTGTTAGCGGCGGTGAGGGTATCCATGGCCAGACGCAGCGCGTCATACTCGCTTTGCAGTGTGCTGATTTCATCCTGTGTGCGTTCCAGACCGGCCTGAAGTTCAGAGGAGTCTCCCATGACATGAAGCTGGCCGGAGAGCCGGTCCAGCTCGGACTGCACAGCAGCGGCGCGGGATTGCACCTGCGCGTATTCCGCAGCAGCACGTTCCCGGCTCCGGGCAGGCTGGGGGACCATCTCCTGCGGTGCTTCGGAAGGTGTTTGCTCCGCCGCAAAGGACTGCCGTGCCTGCGCCTCCGCAGCGGCGGTGCGGGCCTCGGTCAGTGCGCGGCGCTGCCGCGCGGCGTTCTGAAGCACCTGATCGGCGGTGGGGATATCGAAGGCGGAGGGGGCGAAGCGCCGGACTTCCAGCAAAATACCCTGTTCATTATTAGTAAGGGAACTATAGAGCGCCTCGGCGGTGCCGGATTTAGCGTTCAAGTCGGCTTGCGCGGCGTCCCGCGTTTCCACGGCCTTGGCGTAGGCCTCCACAAGGGCGGCAATCTCGTCTGCATCCGCAGTGCCGAAGCGCTTGCATAAAGCGGTATTCTGCGCGGCCTTCAGGGCACGTTTCTGCATTTGACGGGAAATGACTGCGCCGGCGGCAATGATTACGGCGAAGATGCTCCAAGGCAGTATCGTTTGCCAGCCGGAGAGATATACGCTATATCGGGAAAGAGTAAATGCGGTGACTCCGATAGCGGCGGCCAGCATTAGGAAAAATACAGCCAGAGCGGGTGCAGCGTTGAAGGATATCTTTGGGGGCACGGCTGCTTCTTTTCGAGCTTCTTCAACGGTCTGACCGGCAAAGGGACTGTCATTGACCGCCTTTTCGGCCCGCAGCAGTGTTTTCATGGCTTCATCCCGGTCGGCACGAGCCTTGTCCACGCTTTTCCGCACCGTTTCCAGATTGACGATGGCGCCGCGGAGGCGGCCAATGGTTTCCGTGTCCGGCACATGGTCGGCTTGGAGCTGATCCTCCATCGCCTGCGCCCGCTGTGCTGCCTGCTGCGCGGCGGCGGTGAGGTCTGACAGTTGGCGCTGCTTTTGTGCGGCCTCCCAGCGGTCACACTGCTCCAGCTCGTCGGAAAGGGCCGCTTGCTGCTGAATTAAGTCTTGAAGCTGAGCATGAAGGGCTGTTTCCTGCTGCCGAAGCTGTTGAACGCGGTTGAGCTGCGCCTGCGTCTCGGCCTGCTGGGCCTCTAAAGCGGGGAGCAGACCGCTTTTATTATAGCGGCGGCGGTTCAACTGTTTTTTCAAGGCATCGTATGCCTCTGTATAAGAGGTGTCCTCCTCTCCGGAGGAGATCAGAGCGGCGACGCGGCGCTCGAGGCCAGCGTCCTGACTGATAGCGAGGCCGCTCTGACGGATGAAAGCGCTGCGTTCAAATACCTCCCGCGTGACGCCCAGCAATGCTTCACCGCAATTCTGGCCGGTGAGACCGTCAATGGCGATATTGGTGCCGCTATAGACCGCCCGAAACTCGGCCATCGGCGCGGTCTGGCGGCGGGTGTCCCGGGAAATGGTGATGTCGCGGCCTTCCGATCGGCAATCCATGGAACCGGCCATGACGGTTCCGTCCCATGGCGCGTAACGATTCTTGTCGGCGATATAGTCGGCACGGTCCCGCTCCCGGCTGTTGATGCCGTAGAGCATGGCGGTCAGAAACGCGCACCATGTAGATTTGCCGGATTCGTTGGGAGCCTCTATAATATTCAATCCATCGCTGAATTGAATTGTTTCACTTCGCAGCCGCCCGAAAACAGCGGATAGGCGCTTGATCTGCACAGGTATCCCTCCATAACTGCTCAATATAATATACGTCAGCAAAAATTATAGCATAG
>UQMC01000100.1 GCA_900542115.1 uncultured Oscillibacter sp.
GCATACGAGATGTAGCCGTGACTGGAGTTCAGACGTGTGCTCTTCCGATCTAGCATGCCATCGGTCGCGAGCAGCGCATACTGCTCGTCCTCGGTCATGGCCGGCAGCTTATCCTTGAGCCCCAGCGCCTTATACTGCAGGCCGCTCGTATTAAAGAACCGCTTAAGCGGCAGACCGCTCTTTTCGTGCCACGCACGCAGCTCCTGCTCGGTCGGATTGTCCTGCTTGATATCACGCTCGTCAAACGCCACGCCGCGCTCCTGCAGCCACGCCTTCGCCTTCTGGCAGGTGGAGCACTTGGGGTAGCATAAAAACAGCATAGGGTTCTCCTTTCAATTTTCAAAAAACGGGGCAGTTACAAGAACTGCCCCGCCTGAAGATAGCTCATTCAAACGAGATAATGTAGTAATCGACCGGTTGTCCGCCAGAGAGCACGCTGATCTCCGCATCGGGACAGATTGCCTGAAATTTAGCGCCTGCGGCCTGTGCGTCCGCCTCGGACACATCCTTGCCGTAATACAGAGCGATGAAGGAGGCGTTCTTGCCCTCCTCCGCCAGCTTTTCCAGCAGAGCGTCCAGTTGCGAGTCGGTGCCGAACAGCTTGCCCTCCTTCAGCGCCAGATAATCGCCCTCGTGAATTTCAAAACCGTCAAAGTCAGAATTGCGGGCGGCATAGGTGATCTGAGAGGTGGTGACGGTGGACAGCGCCTCCGTCATGGCGGCGGTGATGGTTTCCACACTGCCCTCGGGGTCTACGCCCATCATGGCGGTGATGCCCTGGGGCACGGTCTTGCTGGGGATGACCACCACCTTCTTTTCCGTCAGTCCTTGACACTGCTGAGCGGCCATGATGATATTGCTGTTGTTGGGCAGTACGAACACGGTCTCGGCGGGGACCTGATCGATTCCGGCCAAAATGCTCTCCGTGGAGGGATTCATGGTCTGTCCGCCGGAAACAACGGCGTCACAGCCAAGGTCGCGGAAAACGGCAGCCAGACCGTCACCGGCGCAGATGGCTAAAAAGCCCACAGCCTTTTCAGGAGCCGCTGCCTGATGGCCGTGCTCCCCGCTCTCCAGCTCCTCCTCGATGGCCTCAAGGTCATCGGTGGACTGAGCCTCGCGGCCTGCCGCCAGCGCATCGGCCTGAGAACGCATATTTTCGATTTTTGCCAGCTCCAGCGTGCCGTATTTCTGGGATTCTGTCAGTGCCGCGCCGGGAATATCGGTGTGGACATGGACCTTGAAGGTCTCATCATCCTCACCGATGACCAGACTGTCGCCGATGCTGCTGAGATAGGCCCGCAGGGGCATGAGGTCGATGTCCTCCCGGGCCTTCCGCACCACATATACGGTATCAAAGGTGAAGGTGATCTCTTCCTGCGCCATCATGTTAAAGTCGGCCTTTTCCTTGTGGGTATCCTCCGCCTCGCGCAGCTCCGGCATGGGCTCGCCACGGAGCTCTGCCAGCATACCCTCCAGAATCAGCAGATAGCCCTTGCCGCCGGCGTCCACCACACCGGCCTTTTTCAGAACCGGATTCATATCCGTGGTTTGAGATAGCGCATCATAGCCCTCCGCAATGGCGGCGGCAAGCACTTCTTCAATGTCCGCACACTCTGCGGCGGTGTCCACCGCACGCTTGGCGGCAAGACGGGATACAGTCAGCACCGTGCCCTCGGCGGGCTTCATAACAGCCTTGTAGGCTGCCCCCACACCCTCCTGCATTGCGGCGGCGAAGGCGGCGGCATCGGCGGTCTCCATGCTCTTGAGGGACTTGGAAAGTCCGCGGAACAGCAGGGAGAGAATCACGCCGGAGTTACCCCGGGCGCCCTGCAGCAAAGCGGAGGCCGTGACAGAGGACGCCTGTCCCACAGAGGTGGGGGAGGTCTTCCGTAGCGCGTCCGCGGCCGCTGCGATGGTCATGGACATATTGGTGCCGGTGTCACCGTCCGGGACGGGGAACACATTCAAATCGTTGATGGCCTGCTTCTGGGCCGTGATGGCGGCGGCGCCGTGCAGAATCATCTGCTTGAACAGCGCACCGGTAATTTCCTGATACATTTCTCTGAAGCCCTCCTCACAGGATCATGGAATCCACGAATACATCCACGGAGCGGACCTCCGCGCCGGTGTTCTTATTGACCACATAGCGAACCTCGTTCATGATGGAGCGGCATACAGCCGGGATATTCACGCCGTTTTCCACAATGATGTGAAGCTCAATAGTGATGGACTCATCCTCGTGGTAGATCACGTTGACGCCCTTGCTCATGGCCTCCCGCCGCAGCAGGTGCACAAGACCGTCCGTCATGGAGCGGTAGGCCATGCCCTTCACGCCGAAGCAGTTGGTGGCGGCCATGCCGGTGATGTTGGAAAAAACAGCGCTGGAGACGGTGATCTCCCCCTGTTCCGAATGGAATTTCAACATAATTGGATAACCTTCCTTTCCGTGGGCCCGGGGAAGCCTCCCTCCGGGCATAGTTATCAGGCTATTATTATATATGACTTTTCACAAAAGTACAAGAGTAAAAACGCCATAAAAACGCCATTAGGCCCGAACCGGGCAGAAAAACAGGAAAAAGCGCCCGCCCACCGGCAGACGCTTTTTATTATTTCAGCGTTTCGCTGTTGTTCAGCACGGACGCGCTGTAGAGGAACAGCACATCTTGGTTATCAAACGTCAGGTATTTTCCTATCTGGCTGGCCGGCAGATAACGGATATCCGCCAGCGTCACCCGGGCGTAGCCGGAAACGAGCAGCGGGGCAAGGGAGCTTGCAAAGGAGTCCCGGAAGATTATCAACTCCCGGTCCGTTTCTGCATGGGGATTTTCCACGGTTAGCAGGGACACGGAGCCGGAGAGGAACAACTCGTAGGGGTCCTTTCCCACGCCCTTTTCCAAGTCATATACGGAACCGTTTTTGTCGGACTCGTAATTATAAACGCTGCACGCCTCCAGCGTATCGGATGTGAGATAGGTGATTTGATCCGGCTCCATCGGCAGCGCGGCGTAGCCGTAGTACACGCCGTAATAGGGCCGCTCCAGCGTTTGGGGCCGGTAATCGTCCTCCGGCAGCACAGCCCCCATGGCCTCTGCTAACGTATGGGCGGCGGGCAGCAGCGTTTCCTGCCGCCAGTGGGAATCCGTGCGGTAGTAATTGTCAAGGCTCAGACTGCCGAACAGGTCGATATAGTCCGCAAATTCCAACTCACCGGCCAGCTTTTCTGCCAGCGCCTGTTCATCATAGGCGGGATAGCCGTTGGCCTCCGCCAGAAAATGATTCTTGTCGGGAATTACAGAAAAATATACGTGCGTGTCCGTTCCGGCCATCAGCGTTTCATAGAGATAGCGGAACCGCTCCGCCGCATGTGTCAAAGATGCCTCCTTCAGCGGGTAATCCAGTTTGGCGGCGTAGCCGCCGACAAGATAAACGCCGTTGTTGTCCTTCTGACCGTAGCCGTAAAGGCTCGTCAGGGCCTTCAGGGTGCGGAACTGCTCCCGCAGGGGAAACTGGTCAACGGCATAGCTTTCGTAGTCGGACATGAACCGCCCGGAGAGCACGCCTGCCGCAGTCATCTCCGGTCTTTGGGCGAGAGGGCGCCTCTCGCTGACAGACAGTGCATCAGGCGGCTTTACCGCCGCCCAGCCGCTAAGCCCAAGGACGAAGGCACCCAAAAGCGCCAGGGTGATGATGTTCTTCACATTTTTCATGGTGCCTCCTCAAAAGCGGAAATACAAAAAGGGATTGAAGGAACCGTCCACCAGATACCCGGTACAAATCGCCAGCAGAGCCAGCAGTACCACCGGCTCCAATGCGGAGACTACCCGCCCGGTGATGCGTCCCCGGGCAAGCTGCCGGACAATGATGGCGGGCAGCGGCGTGGCTCCTAAGATGGCAATGAGGAATACCCCGGCATAGCTCCAGAGATAGTAAATGCTCAAGGGGTCTGTCAGCGGCAGACCGCCCAGCCCGAACAGCGCGGCGATGGTGGATATGGCACCGAGTACGCTGTCTGCGTCAAAGAGCACAAAGCTCACCGCAATCACCAGCAGGACATAGGCGTGCTTGATGACATGGGTTTTAGTCAGCGCACGGCCGTACCACAGCTTTTCCATGGTCAGCAGCACTGCAAACAGCAGTCCCCACAGAACAAATGTCCATGCGGCGCCGTGCCACAGCCCCGTCAGCAGCCAGACCACTAAAATGTTGCGCAGCTGCTTCCGGCGGGATACCCGGTTGCCCCCAAGGGGGATATATACGTAATCCCGGAACCAGCTGCCAAGACTTATATGCCACCGCCGCCAGAACTCCGTCACGCTGGCGGAGATATAGGGATAGTTGAAATTTTCCGGAAAGCGGAAGCCGAAAATGCGTCCAAGGCCGATGGCCATATCGCTGTACCCGGAAAAATCAAAATAGAGGTGCAGCACGAACCCGGCAGCATAGAGCCAGACAAACAGCACGGAGGTTTCCGTTCCCGCCTTGTAGGCGGAGATCAGCTCGTAGAGCACATTGGCCAGCAGCACCTTTTTGGCAAGGCCCAGAATAAACCGCCGTGCGCCAAGGGCAGCGTCCTCCACCGTATGCACCCGCTGCTTCAGTTGGGGGGCAATGTCGGTATAGCGGACAATGGGCCCGGCAATGAGCTGGGGGAACATGGCCACATAGGCCGCAAGGTCGATGAAGCTCCGCTGGGCCGCGGCAGTGCCCCGGTAAACATCAATGACATAACTGAGAATCTGAAACGTATAGAAGCTGATGCCGATGGGCAGCGCCACATGGAGCAGCGGCACGGACAGCCCGGTGAGACGGTTGAAGCCGGAAAGAAAAAAATCGGTGTATTTGCAATAGCCAAGCAGACCGAGGCCGATGACGGCGGAGCCCCAGACGCACAGCCGCGCCCGCTTCCGTTCCGACCGATACTTTTCCGCCAGCAGGCCGAATACATAGCCCTGCACGATGGCGATGACCATGAACACCACGAACCTCGGCTCGCCCCATGCGTAGAACAGCAGGCTTGCCAGCAGCAAAACGGTGTTTTTCAGCCGGTCAGGCGATAAAAAGTAAACGATCAGCACGCAGGGGAGGAACGTATAAAGAAAGGGAATACTGGAAAACAGCATACGGATGACTCCTGTTTGAATTTAACAGCGCCCGCGCGGGAGGGCGCGGGCGCTGCAGCGGGCAGAGGGTTAGATAATGGCCTCATCATAGGCCACAACGGCGTCGCCGTAGGCAGCGGTGAGCTTATCCCGGAACGTGTTCACAAGGTCCTCATTGCCGTAAAGCGCCACCACGTAGCGGTCATAGGTGAATACCACCAGCTTATCGGGGAAGCCGCACATCCACTGCTTGGACTGAATGGCGTCCCGCATATCCTGAGCAAGCCCCTCTACCTCGTCGGCGTTGGCCGCGCGGAGCGCGCCGCAGGTGAAGGTGTTGGCGTTCATCATGTGCATGAGGGAGGCGACATCGTCCAGCTTGTCGGCATCCTCGGCGGGAACGCTCAGAAGATACGTGAGGTTATCCGTGTCGGAAATGTCGAAAGCACCGGGGGCACCGTCCACGGAATGCTCATAGTCGCCGCCTGCGGCGGGGAACTTTTCGTCATCCGTGTAGCTGTCCCAAACGGTGTTCAGCAGCGTCAGGGCATCGGTGGGGACGTTGGAATCGCTGTCGGTGCCGGTGTCCTTTTTGCCGCAGGCGGTGAGGGTCAGGGCCAGCACAAAAGCCAGCGCCAGAGACAAAGCTCTTTTCATAGTTGAATCTCCTTGTAATCATAGTTTGTATGCGCCGCCATCATCGGCGGTACGTGAGAATAGACGGACGGATTTGAAAAAAGGTTCCGCTTTTTTTGAAAAATTTTCGTCCGCCGATTTATTTTTTCCAAATTTTTCAAAATTCAGTCCGTTTTCCCCGACGGCGCGGGCGAAAGGAGACGCTGCCGCCGCAGAAAATAATAGCCGTAGCCCACAAAATCGGCAAGGAACCAGCCAATGGGAATTGCCGCCCAGATGCCGGCTTCGCCCACCGGTCCCGCCAGCGCGTAGGCCAGCGCCACGCGGGTCCCAAGGGAGATCACCGTCAGGACAACACTCATGCCGGGGCGCTGCACCGCCCGATAAAAGCCATAGAGCAGGAACAGGCAGCCGATACCGGCATAAAACGCACCTTCGATTCTCAGGTAGCGCACGCCTGCCGCCAGCACTTCCGTCTCTCCGGCCTGCACGAAAATCCGCATCAGCGGCCGGGCAAACAGCACCACCATCGCCGAGATGGCGCAGGAGAAAGCGGCGCTGACCGCTGTGGCTGTGCGGAAGCCCTGCCGCAGCCGCTCCGTCTGTCCGGCACCGTAATTCTGCGCGGCGAAAGTAGAAAAGGCGTTGCCGAAGTCCTGAACAGGGAGGTAGGCGAAGGAATCGATTTTCACCGCCGCCGCAAAGGCGGCCATGATAACGGGGCCGAAGCTGTCCACCAAACGCTGTACCAGCAAGATGCCGAAATTCATCGCGGACTGCTGGGCGCAGGTCAAAAGCGACAAATCCGCAAGCTCACGGAGGATGCGGCCGTTGAAATGCAGGTCCTCCCGCCGGGGCAGCAGCTCCCGGCAGCGCAGGATCGTGTACAGGGTCAGTCCGCCGCCGGAAACATACTGCGCGATGACCGTGGCCGCTGCCGCTCCGGCCACGCCGAAGTGCAGCACCGGCACGAACAGCAGGTCCAGCCCGATGTTCAGCAGAGCGGAGATGCCGAGGAACCACAAGGGCACCACGGAGTTTCCCACCGCCCGCAGCAAACAGGCGAAGAAATTATAAAGAAATGTGGCGGCCAGTCCGCCGAAAATAATCAGCAGATAGTCCCGCATGGAGCTGTACAGCTCGTGCGGTATCTGCAAAAAGCGGAGAATGGGATCGGCCAGCAGATAGACGCTCAGATTCAGCACCAGCGTCACGGCGCCGATGAGGGCAAAGGCGTGGGCCACGGCGGCCCGGAGCGCCTTTTTGTCTCCGCGGCCGAGGCAGATGGAAAACAGTGCGCCCGCGCCCATGGACAGCCCTAAAAAGATAGAGGTCAGAAAGACCATGAGCGTGTAGGCGGAGCCGACTGCCGCCAGTGCGTTGCGTCCCAACGCCTGCCCTACGATCAGCGTGTCGGCGATATTATAGAGCTGCTGTAAAAGATTCCCCGCAATCATAGGCAGGGCGAAAAGCAGCAAACCCTTGGTAATGCTGCCGTGGGTCAGATCCCGGTACATAGGCCATCTCCTGTTTTATTGTCATTCCGACATATTATACGGTTTTCCACACCAAAAGGCAAGAGACCGCGTTGTCGTTTTACTACCGCCTCCCAACTGCCGTTTGTTGCACATTTTCGTGCAACGGCGCATAAAAAATAAACTTGTTGACAAATCAACAATACCGTGCCATACTATGCAGGCATTTATGACTACAACAGGAGGGAGCCCGGTCTTGGAGCGCTTTGAGACCTTTACGC
>UQMC01000101.1 GCA_900542115.1 uncultured Oscillibacter sp.
ATGGTATCTCCTCCTGTCGGCCAAAAAAGTTCTTTTTATATTCATAGTATATAGGATACCCCCTCGATTTGCAATGTATTTCTCCGTCGAAAAAAGTCAATTATCTGAAAAGTAATCTGGCCACGCAACGGAAGCAAAGCCTTTTGTGCCGGTAATAACCACATTATTTGCGCCGCTGGCGCAGTGGATCACCAACAGATTTCCATTCTCGTTTCTGCCGCAGATAATGCCGACATGGGAATTGTCCGGGTAAAACACCAAGTCACCGGGCTGTGCATCCGACCATGAAATATCAGTGCAATACGAGTGCTGCATGGTGGCGCCGCCGCCATGTCCGATGATGTAGCTGCCGCCCGTGGCGTTGTAAAAGGCCCAATCGACGAAACCTGAGCAGTCAAGTCCGTAAGGCCGATAGGTGCCGGTGGTGGAGCTGCCTGCGGCTGTGACCTGACGAAGCTGCCCCCAGCGGCTGTCCCAGCCAAGCACCAGTGATTTCCCGCCCCAAAAATACGAAACTTTTCCGTAAAGCATCAGAGCATTTTGGATGACCGCCCGGCGCTCCGGGGAAAGGTCTGCCGGGAGGTTCTGAAGGACTTCTTCTGCATCCGCATTGGTGATGGTCAGGCTGGAGGCCAGCGAAGCCAGCGTGGTCCGGTCTGCTAACAGCTCGTCCAAGGCTTCATTCTGGTACTTCGTAAATACATAGATTGTCCGCATTTCATCCGCTGTTTTCGGCGTGATGGTGATATGCAAAATGTACTCCGTCCAACCATCATCGTCTCCACTTCCGGGATGGTTTATTGTCTCCACCCAAGAGGTGATCTCCGTCATATCCCAGAACACAGCGGTCAGACGGGCTACCCGGTCAGCATCCAGTGTGGCCACATCCACGCCATCATCCGTGCCTGCGGTTTTAGCTGCAAAGACAGCCAGCACCTCCGGCCAGTCCGGGGCCTGCCCTTGAATGTCGATGCTGTCATAGTCCCCGGCTTGCAACTCCTCCAGCTTTGCGTTGTAGGCGATATTCACCTGCGCCACGGCCTCAGCTACCGACACAGTATCCGGTGCGTTACGCTCTGCCGCAAAATACAGCCCAAAGGGGGAACTTGCCACAGCCGCGATGATGATAATGACTACCAGTGCCACCAGGACAACGCTCCCGCCTACCAAACCGGCCAGTGCGGAGATCAAGGCAGCGGCGGCACGGCGGAGCATCCCAGCTGCCCGCTTGAACAGCTCTACCGCTGTCTTGGCGGCCTTTTTTGCCTGTGCCGCAGTCTGGTGGATCTGTTGCTGCGAAGCGGTTTTCTGCGCTGCTGATATAGGCTTTGCCGCAGTTTTGAAGGATGTACGCTTAACCTTTGGAGCAGGCAGCGGCTTTTCTGGCTTACTCCTACTATGATCGTTCACGGCAAAACGCTTCTGCTTTTTGAAAGCGCTGTGCTTCGGCATATCCGTCTTTGATGGTGAAACCGGCTCCCATTCTGCGTCATAGAAAGTAGGCGGCTTCTCCACAGAACGAACGGCCCGCCGTTCCGAAAGCAGCTTGTTTTTCTGCTTGTCCACTACGAACTGCCGACGGGTTTCAAACTGCTGCTTTTCATCCAGTGGCCTTGCTTCTTCAGCGGAAGGAGTCTCCAAGAAGTTTTTATTTTTAGGCACTGTGTATCTTGCAGGGGGTTCCCGCGAAGCGGCGGTTTGCTCATTTGCTTTACGCTCACGCGGAATACTCGCAGCCGATTTTTCCTTTATCGGCGGTTTTTGCCTTGCCCTCGGCACCTGCGCCGCACGATCCTGCACCGTGTCCACCGCCCAGTTGGCCGTGTTCTCTACTTCATCGACAGCCTGCGTTTCTGCGCTGTCTGATTCCAGCTCCCGACGCTCCGCCAACTGCTGGCGGTACTTCTCCTTTAGCAGTTTGGCCCGATGGCGGGGATCAAGCATAGCGGTACGCTTGCTCTTGGGCTGGCCCATTTTAGGCTTCTCCTTAAATTCCGGCAATCTGGTACGCCCCCTTAATGTGTCTCAATTTGAGACGAATTTCGACAATGCTCATTTGTCCCCCGGTGTCGTGGTCATCAGGCGATAAAGGGTGCCGTCACGGGGAAACTCGTTGACGAAGGGGATGATGGAACTGCCGATCCGCATAAGGCCGTGACCGGCCTCCACATTCGTCACATGGCTCATCTGCGTTTCCGAGATATGCAGCAGCTTCGCCAGCTCCGCCCGGTCAGTTGCCGCCTGATTGAGCAGGATCAAAAACTCGCTGTTGGCCAGCATCAGGCGGGCCGTTTCCGAGCGCAGACATTCCTCAATATTCTGCGTGGCGGCGGTCATGGCAGCAGCGTACTTGCGAAAGCGTTTCCAGCACTTGTAGAGAAATTGTGCGGAGTAGTAATACTTGAAGAACAAATACACCTCGTCCACGAATACCCATGTGTACCTTCCGGCCAGCCGATTTGCCGCCACGCGGTTCTGGATCGTCTCCAGCACCACATTCAGCGCCGTGGGCTTGAGCTGTTCACCCATCTCGTAGAGGTCAAAACAGACAATGCGGTTATCAATATCAAAATTGGTTTCGTGGGCGAACATATTCAAGCTGCCCTCTACGAACAGCTCCGACGCAAGGGCCAATTCCTGTGCTTCACGCTCCGGCTGCCGCTTGACCTCGTTGCGCCAATCCGGGAGAGTCGGAATCCTGCCTTCGCCGCCGCTCTTGATGAAATCGTGATAGATATTGGCGGTACAACGGTCAATGATAGACTTATGGAACGCCCCCAGCTGACCGACACCCATCTGCTGCTCGCAAATGCTCATCATCAATTCGGACTTCATAGCCACCGGGTTCTCCCCGGCTCCATAGCCCCGGTTAATATCCAGCGGATTGATGTGGTGCGGGCTGGACGGAGAGATCTCCAGCACCGCCCCTTGCAGTGCCCGCGTCAGCTCGCCATACTCGCGCTCGGCGTCGATCATAATAATATCGTCATTGGTAGAGAGGGCAATAAAGGTGATAGCCTCCTTCATGCTGAAGGATTTGCCGCTGCCCGATACACCCAGCACAAAGCCGTGTGGGTTCAGCAGCTTCTTTCGGTTGCAGATCAATAGATTTTTGCTTACGGCATTGACACCATAATAAATACCGCCTGCATCCTGGATCTCCTGAACGCGGAACGGCATTAAAACGGCGGTAGATTCAGTTGTCAGTGTGCGGGTGGTCTTGATGCGGCGTAGGCCATAGGGCAGTGCCGTATTCAACCCGTCCTCCTGCTGGTATCGCAGAACGGAGAACTGACACGCCTGCTCCAGCCCAATCGCTTGTAGCGTCTCCGTGTCGGTGTTCAGCTGCTCCAGCGTGTCCGCCATGTGTACGATGGTGACATTGGCAAAAATCATCCGCTGGTCGCGGGTACTCAGATCGTCCAAAAATTCCTTTGTCTCTTCCCTCATCTGCTCCAGCTCATAGGGGATGCTGGCCGTGAAATTATTGCGGCTGTTCTGGCGCTGCTGCCACCGAGCAATATCCGCTTCGATGCCGAGGATACGGCTCTGCACCTCCCGGATAGCCTCATCGGTGGGAATGGGGAGAATATCAATGGACAGCATGAGGTTTCGCGGGAAATCAGACAGCTTGGAGATCATCTCGTCCTTGATGTAGCTGGCATAGTCCCGCAAAAACAAAACACGGCCAACTTTGCCGCCCATCTCGAAGTGGTCTGCTTTGAAGCACAGCCCATCCGGGCAGATGTAATCCCGGAAGTCATGTCCTTTCTTCATGGCATCACTCAGGTCAAACCAGAAATGTTCTTCTTCGCCGGGACGGAAAAAATCATGGAAGATTCGCAGACGCTCCTGATTATCCAGTGCTTTTGCACCGCTCTCCAAGCGCCCAAAATTTTTCCCAAGGTCAGCGTCTACCCGGTGGAAGAAGGTGCGGGCCTCCTCCATGTTTCTCCGGGGCACCGAAACCGTAATGTACTTGTCTTGAATGAGGTCATTACTTTCTGCGGCCTTGTCGGTCAGGACGCTGTTGTACTCCCTGCGGTAATCGTCCAGACCGTCCCCCCGCTCCCGCATCAGGATACTGCGGCGAAACTCTGCGCCGTTCAACCGTCTGTTGTTGATGGTGATTTTTGTGGTGGCATCCGTAGGCAGACTGTTCAGCACACCGCAGTAGGAAGTGAACATATCCCGCTGATCGTCATGGGAGGCCAGCGCATAGTTAATATCCGCAAAGCGCCATGTCCGGCTGAACTTGCCGCCGGTCTGCCAGATACCGTCCCGATAGATCCTCTGAATGGGAATGGACTGCTGGACGCTCCGGGGAATCTTGAACCGCTCCCGTTCACTGCGGTCTGCGGCAAGCAAGGTCTTAATCATAAATGTTCTTCTCCTTCTCACTCAGAATTTTGCAGTACAGATTTTCAGAGCGGAACACCCTCGGCCCCGCACACAAAATCTGCGACTTGATAAACGCCCACACGAACTGCTCAAAGGTCAGGCCATTATAGCGAAAGAAGCCGGCCACAGCCAGCGGCGCGGCGGCCACGATGCAAACCCAGCTGGCCGTTTCTTTGCCGATAGTACCTTTCGTCAAAAAGTAGGTGCCGATGGCGGCGCCTACGGCCAGCACCGCACAGATGAACTGCCGAGTAGACAAGCCGAAGAAAATCGTCTCGCTGTGCTGCCGGACTTCTTTGGGTATCTTAATTTCCATATATCTGCCTCCCGTCGAAATGTGTCTCAAATTGAGCCGCATTTCTTCTGAATTGATTTATTTTTCGATTTTTTGACACGATTTTTGAGGTATGAGATAATAGAAGTACCAAATATAGGAGGTTTTTACTATGACGATCCTGCAACAGGTACTTCTTGCTTTCGCCGCATTTGTTCTGTTTATCTTTGCAATCCGGTTGGTGTTCGCTCTGCTCCTGCGCCTGCAACTTCTGCCTATTCTGGTCTGGCTGGGCGTAGGCCGCCTTTACCCCCAATGGGCGGCGGCACATCCATTTGTGTTCTACGGTGTCCTGGCACTTTTCGCGTTGCTGGCGCTGTCCTGCTGGCTCCGCCCGGTGGTGGAGTGGGTACAGGAACGGCAAATGCTGCGGCTGGCCGAGCGGCAGATCAAAAACGATCTGCACCGTGCCAATGCAGAGGGACGCACCATTACCGGATTTCAGCTGTGCAACGGCGTACCCATCCCTGAATATAAGGACTGAAAAACGGCGGGCTTTGGCCCGCCGTTTTCTTATAGCCCGAACATCTCCTTTGCAATCCGTTCCGCCCCCTTGATAAGTGCAACCAATATCAGCATATTGAAAATCGTCTGCGCCACATACTGCCAGCTCATCGTAACAACGGGTAGTGAGGTATCTGCAATCGGTGCGCCGCTGGACGCAAAGGCAGAGAAAATCAGACAGGCCAGCACTACGACAGCCCCCTCCATGCAGACGCCGATGTAGCTTTTGAGAAAGGCTTTTCCCATAAAGCTGGTATCCTCTCCTGCGAAGGAAGCCAACGGCAGCGGAGCCAGCGCCGTAAACATATACAGCCGGAAAAAGCGCCCGTAGACGGTCATAATCAGGATGAAGGACAGCACCGTGATAAACAGGCTCCCCAAGAATGTGACCATCCAGAGAGGGACGGACTGAAAGAAGCCCACTTCTTCAATGGCATCTGCGATCTCCTGCGGCAGGGTCACACTGGCGGCGCTCATGCCGCCGATACTGCCCATGATGGACTGCACCACGCCACCGCACACAGAAAACACGGCAGTCATAATTTCCATAGCACTTCCCACAGCCACCTTTGCGATTATGAAGCGAATGAAATGCCGCAGGGCAAATTCCGGGCGCTGGAGGTCGCGGAAGCTGGCGGCAGAGCGGAACACGCTCATAGCGAAAAACAGCACCAGCAGGCCATAGCCGAAGGCTTTCAGACCGTCATTGATAGTGACGATGGTATTCCAAATCTCGCCGCCACGAAAGGCTTGCGGCGTGGTGGTGACAAGGCTCCATATCTCTGTCAGCTTTTCGTTCCATGTATCAAAGGACGCTTGCAGATTGCCGACGATCCAGTTATTCAAATGATTTCACCCCATTTCTCCAGAGAAGTAAGAGGGGCAGGCTCTACGGCCTGCCCCTTTTCCGTTAGACCGCGCCAATGGCGGTCAAGATTTCCTTGGCAAAGGCGATCATCAGGCCGCCGAACAGGCACAGAAAGCCCTGCGTTCGCTGGCTGGCATCGTGGGACTGGATGGACATACCCACCTGCACGATGCCCCAGCCGAGGATGATAACGCCCAATGCCTTGATGATGGAAAACACAAAGTCGGACAGGTTGCTGACGATGGTGAGGGGATCGTCAGCAGCCAATGCAGAACAGGTCAGAGCAGCGCAGGCCAGCACGGTCAAAACGAGCGCCCCATAGCAGCGCCCGGCCCGGATAGTCCTGCGGTCGGCTTCAGACGGAATACGATTCTTCTTCATGGTGTCATTCTCCTATTCATTCAATAATTTCAATGGACTCCCAGCTGTCCGTGGACAACGGCAAGTCCTCCAGCGCATAGGTCAGGCCGGGGCGGTGGATATACGGTGCGGCACCGCCATCCTCCGTCAGCTTCAGGCCGGGATGCTTTAGGATGTCATACTTTCTGTCCATCACCGGCAACTCACCGCGGATAAACAAAATGCAGTGGTCATTATCCAGCGCCCGCACCTCGTCCGGGGTCATCAACTCCCGCCCGGTCTGCTGGTAGTTCACGCTGCTGGAGCCGCTGCGCCCCTTGGATACACTGCGCGTCCGGGTATCCAGCGTTTCCTTTCCCAGTAGCTCAGAGATATATTTGAAGGTGCTGACCTCGTTGCCGCCCAAGTACAATAGAGTGTCCGCGTTACCGATCAAGCCCTCCCAATCGTCCTTGAACAGCGCTTTGAGAGCGGAAATGTTCTGCAAAACAATGGTGGACATGATGTTGCGGCTGCGCATGGTCGCTTGCAGCTTGCCGAAATCATCCGGGAGGGAGACATTACAAAACTCGTCCATCATCATCCGCACGGGAACAGGCAGCGCCCCTTGGTGTACCTTGTCAGCCTGATAGTAAAGGCTTTGAAAGGCACAGGTGTAGAGCATACCCACGATGTAATTAAAGGTGCCGTCATTATCCGGGATGATGGCAAACACGGCCTGCTTGCGCTCTCCCATTTTTTCAAGCTCCATGTCGTCCTTGGCGGTGATATTCTGGATCTCCGGCAGGATAAAGGCGGACAGCCGCACCGCTGCGGAAATCAGGATGCTTTTGGCCGTTTTGCCAGAGACGAAAAGTCAAGGACTTTTTCATCAAATTCAAAAAGCAGTCACATTTTGCGGACTTCCTCACGGAGCAGACGCTTGATTTTGTCCTCCATCG
>UQMC01000102.1 GCA_900542115.1 uncultured Oscillibacter sp.
ATCTCACAACAGAGTCAGACGAATCTCATCAAGCTTTTTCTGCGTATCATTGTCAAATGCTTTATCATAAATGTTATATTTCTTTAGCTCAGCTATCAAATACGCTCCATCAAATAAAGAAATCTCTATTTCATGAATTTTCTGTTGTTGCCCTTTCCATTCACTCCACCACTTGAACTCGGATGCACTTAGTGAACAGGGAACACATAAAATCCATTTTCGCATAGAATAGTCTTCTGCATGAAGTGCACGATCAAAAGAATTCTTAATCTGCGTTCTTTGAGAGCTATCTATTCCATCAATGAAATATTTGCACTGATAATTCTCAATTGGAGATTGAAAATCACCTACAAGAATATCGATACCTTCATCTCCTCGAGACACTCGAATATTATGAGCTTCCTCGCCGTACCGAGCCTGAAGTAATTGGGTGCAAATGCTTTCAAATATGTCCCTTGCTCCAGCATCGCCATATTGGTCTCTAAGGTATCGAAAATCTCTTTGCATTTATGTTTCCCCCTTATTGAAAACTGGGAATACAACTTGTGACAATTATACAACACTTTCGGTATATAATCAAATTGTATTTGTCGAATCACAGCAAGTTAAGTATTTTCCTGAATCATCGTATATTATTTTGCAATTATATTTTAGGTGAACATATTGCATGAAGGGACTATAAGCGGTATTTTATCTATCGATAGAAAGGAGGTTTTTACGAACCAGCCATCGGACTGGCTTTTTTCATGCCACAAAAAGGAGGTTTGCAAATGGCAGATGATAAGAAAAACATTCCCGATGTAGCCCCACCTACTGAGACGTCCGCTCCCACAGCAGAAACTGCTACCGTGCCGGAGCAACTCGCTCCCGAGCCTGTGCTGACTGATGCGGAGGCAGTTATGCTGGAACAGGAGGGGCAGGCGGCGCTCTTTGAAATGGGCGAGGCCGTACCCGATCCCGCCGACGCTGTTACCCACGCCGAGGTGGAGGAGCCTACTGCCCCCGAAGTCCCCAAGGCTGAAAAGGAGCAGGCACAGCCGCCTGATCCCGGCAGGGATGACCCCGCCCCGGCACATTCCGGCAAGGTGGTTGATTTTGCCGCCGCCCGTGACGAGGCGGCCAAGGAAGAGAAAAAGGCGGTCAAGCAGAAGCCGCCCACCGAAAAGGATAAGGCCGCCAAACCCGGCAGAGGCCGTCCACCCAAGGAGAGCAGAGCCACGCCCAATAAGGTCAAGCCATCCAAAACGGAAAAAGCGGCCCCGGAGCAGACCAAGCCGCCCAAGGCTGGCAAAACCCATGCGGCCCCCGAGGAAAAGGCAGCGCCCCCGGCCCCGGAAGTGCCGCCTACGCCCCGTGACGCTACCCGCGCCGAAAAAGAGGAAATCGTCTATCTTGACCTTTCCGACCTGCACCCATTCAAGGATCATCCTTTCGGCGTCCGTGACGATGCGGAAATGAAATCTCTGGTGGAGAGCGTCCGCAACGGCGGTGTCAACCAGCCTGCGCTGGTGCGTCCCCGCGAGGGCGGCGGCTATGAGATCATCGCGGGCCACCGTCGTCAGATGGCCAGCCAGCTTGCAGGGTATCGCAATATGCCCTGTATCGTCCGCAATATGACGGATGATGAGGCTATTCTCGCTATGACGGATGACAACCTCCGTCAGCGCGAAACGATTTTGCCCAGCGAAAAGGCTATGTCCCTGAAAATGCAGTATGAGGCTATCAAGCATCAGGGGGCGCGCGGCGACAGCGCCGAGGCCGGAAAGCTCTCACTTGAAAGCGTGGGCCAACGCAACGGCATGAGCGTAAAAACCGTACAGCGGTATATCTGGCTCAATGACCTTGTGCCGGAGTTGAAGCAGACGATGGATGACGGAAAGTTGTCTTTCACCCCGGCTGTGGAAATTTCCCGTGTGCGGCCCAAGCACCAGAAGTATATCGCCGTGTCCATTGAGGGCCAGCAGGCTTCGCCCTCCAAGGGTCAGGCAAAGCGGCTCCGTGAGCTGGACAAGGAAAACAAGCTCTCCCCGGACGTGATCGACGGTATTTTGTGTGAAGAAAAGAAAAAGGAGGATCGTGACGTGATTATTACTGGCGCTGAACTGGAAAAGTTTTTTGGTAAGGAGGCCACGCCCCGGCAGATGAAAGACCAGATCATGACGCTGCTGGAGGACTGGAAAGAGCGGCAGCCGCCCGAGCTTGCCAAGCCCGACAAGAAAATGGATATGGAAAAGTAACGACCTCTGGCCACCATGACCAGAGGCTTTTTGCTGCCCCGATAGGACAGGCTCTTTGGGTTATATCCCCCGTCGCCGCCCGTAATCGAGCACAGGCGGGAGTGGGCTGTCAAGGGGGCTTCGCCCCGCCGTGTGCGGCGGCCTTGCCCTTGACCGCCTGCCCCGGCTGTGCTTTTTCTCCGGCAAGCGGCGGGGGTATATCCTCCAGAGCCGCCCCCTTTTCCAAGATTGGAAAAGGGCGGGGGAAAAAGGTTGACCCACCACATTATAAAAATGGAGGTTTTCAAAATGAAACGACCCCTTGCGTATATCACCGCCGCGTGGAGCGGCGATCCCTGCGAGGCGACGGAGCAGGCCGCCAAGTATTGCCGCGCTGCCTATGAGGCGGGCTTTTCGCCCATCTGCCCCACGCTCTATCAGCCCCTTTTCCTGAACGACGCCGTTCCCGAGGAACATAAGAGCGGCATCGACATGGGCCGCGACCTGCTTCGCCGCTCTCATGTGCTGGTGGTGTGCGGCAGCATCTCCACGGAAGGCATGAAAAACGATGTGGCTGTTGCCCAGCGGCTGGGGATCACGGCAACCACGCTGGACGGCATCCTGACCGTAAAGCGTCAGGGCCGCCGCTGATATGAGCGAGATCCGGCTGGGGAGCCTGTTTGACGGGATCGGCGTGTTCCCGCTGGCGGCGGTGCGCTGCGGTATCGTGCCCGCATGGGCCAGCGAGATAGAAAAAGCGCCTATCTCCATAACGAAACGCCACTTTCCCGGTATGGCGCATTTAGGGGATGTGACAAAGCTGAACGGCGGCGACATCCCGCCCGTCCACATCATCACCTTTGGCTCACCCTGCCAGAACCTCTCTCAGATCGGCAACAGGGCCGGTCTTGCCGGGGAAAAATCCAGTCTGTTCTTTCATGCGATCCGTATAATCCGTGAAATGAGGGAGGCAACAAATGGTATATTTCCAGCAATCGCTGTTTGGGAGAACGTCATGGGAGCGTTTTTTTCAAATGACCGGATGGACTTTAGAGCCGTGCTCTCAGCGTTCACAGCCGCCGACATTTCAATGCCTGCTTCTGGAAGATGGGCAGGAGCCGGAATGGTGCGAGGGCACACACCCGATCTCGCATGGCGGCTCATGGATGCCCAGCATTGGGCAAGCCCCCGACTGGCACGACGGCAGCGCGTCTTTGTTGTGGCAGACTTTGGAGGACAATGTTCCCACGAAATACTTTTTAAGCCCCGCACAGTGCAGTCAATTTCTGCGTCTGGCGGAGATTGCGGGCTGTCCGCCGCCTGCGGAAATCGAAGCTCTTTTATTGAAGCAGGGCGGCGTGTACCGATCACCAGACCCTTTCAATGTTACCGTATGCGGGCATCGGCAAAGGAGCGGACAACTGAGGCGTTCCGAAACAGCTTCGGACTGCCAACTGACCCTTTTCCCACTCTGTTAGCCAGTGCGGTCAGTCCCTTTGCCTTTTGGTATGAGGACGATCCTGCCGGGGGCTGTGTCCGCTTTCCCACGGAAAGAGAATGTGAACGGCTCATGGGGCTGCCGGAGGGCTGGACAAAGTGCGGCGCGGATGGTGAGGAAATCCTGTCCGCCCACCGTTACCGGGCGCTGGGAAATGCTATCGCGCTGCCCTGCGCCGAGTACATTGTGCGCGGCATATACGATGTTCTGACAAGGAGGTGCTGAAAATGTCATCCCTGTTTGAAGCCTACATTACCAACCTCGGCAAATACAACGAGGGGCGGCTTGTGGGCGAAACGCTGAAATTCCCGGCCACCACGGAGGAGGTGCAGGCCCTTTTGAAGCGCATCGGCGTGGATGGGGTACGGTATGAGGAAATCTTTATTACCTCATTTGACGGTGATGTGCTGGGCCTGTATGACCATTTGGGCGAGTATGAAAGCATTGACGAGCTGAACCATCTGGCTCATGTGCTGTCTGACCTCGACCAGAGCGACATTGAAAAGTTTGAGGCCGTCATTGACAGCGGCGAATACACAGGCAGCGTCCATGACCTGATCAACCTCGCGCAAAATCTGGATTGCTATGACTTCTACCCCGGCATTGACAGCGAGGAGGCGCTGGGCCGAGCCTACATTGAGGAAATGGAAATGCTGGATGTACCGGACAATGTGCTGCCCTACTTCGACTTTGAAGCCTACGGGCGGGACGCACGGATCAATGACGGCGGCCATTTCGCCCCCGGCGGTTATGTGTTCAATAACGGCGGCAACTTTGTGGAGCGGTATCACGGAATGGAGGACATTCCCCCGGAGCACCGCATCTTCGCCTATCCCAAGCTGAATATCCGGGAGCAGATGGCGGCGTATCAGGAGGTCATAGACCGTTCGGCGCTGAACGAGGAAAAGCAGCGGCTCCCCGCCAGCCGCGAGGACAGATAGGCCGCTTCTGGTCACGGTGGCCAGAGGGCAAAGGAGGTGTAAGCTATCGTCGGAGATGAAGTGTCCCGGCAAACCATCGCTGTCAGCGTCAAGGCGTCCAAGCTGACCGCCCGTGCGCTGGCCTATGTGGTGGCAGCCGTGGGCCGGAAGATCGCCAAGGAGCACCGCAAGGCGCAGACACCCCACGGCAAACAGAGTGTGCGAAAGCTCATGGGCCACGGTGGGGACACCAACGCCATTGAAGTGGACACGCCTAAGCTGTTTGACAAGGTGGCCCGGAAATGGGGCGTGGACTATGCCATCCGCCGTGTGGGGGATGAAAAATATCTGCTTCTGTTCAAGGCACGGCAGGCCGACGCCATCACAGGCTGCTTTGCCGAGTATTCCCGGTTAGAACTAAAACGGGCCAAGTCCCAGCAGACGCCGATCCGGGAGCAACTCCGGCAGGCGGAGGAACAGGTGAAAAAGCAGCCCCAGCGGGAATTGACAAAGGAGGCGGCGCATGGCGACAGATAAAATCAGGAAGTATGTTCTTCCGAATATCCCGTACCTATTCATCGGCTGGTTTTGCCTGAAAATCGGCACGGCGTACCGTCTGGCCGCTGGTACGGGCTTCGGGGAAAAGCTGCTGGGGCTGGGCCAGACCATCGGTGCGGCTTTTGGCAGCTTTGCCCCCGGCCTTGCCCCGTTGGATTGGCTTGTCGGCATTGTGGGCGCAGTCGGTTTCCGGCTGCTGATCTACTGCAAGGCGAAAAAAGCAAAGAAATTTCGCCGCGATGCCGAGTACGGCACGGCCCGCTGGGGAACGGAAAAGGACATCAAGCCCTTTGTCGATCCCAAGTTTGAAAACAATATGCTGCTGACCGCCACGGAACGGCTCACCATGAACACCCGCCCGAAAAATCCAGCCAACGCCCGCAACCTCAATTTCTGCGGGATCGGCTCGTCCGGCTCGGGCAAGACCCGCTTTTGGCTCACGCCCCAGCTTTTGCAGGCACATTCTTCCTATGTGGTGGTAGACCCCAAGGGCGGTGTGCTGGGGCAGGTCGGGGCCTTTCTCCAGCGCCGAGGCTATCAGATCAAGGTGTTCAACAGCATAGATTTTTCTAAATCCATGCACTACAACCCTTTATCGTATATCCGCAACGAGGCCGACATCCTGAAATTCGTGAACGCCCTGATCACCAACACCAAGGGCGAGGGCAAGGAGGGCGATCCGTTCTGGACGAAAGCGGAAACGCTTTTGTACTGCGCCCTAATCGCCTACATCATTTTCGAGGGGCCTGCCGAGGATCGGAATATGAATACGCTGGTGGACATGATCTCCGGCATGGAGGTCAAGGAGGATGATGAAAACTATAAAAACGCCGTGGATTATATGTTTGACGGCCTTGCCAAACGCAAGCCGGATTGCTTCGCCGTGAAGCAATACCGCAAATTTAAGCTAAGCAGCGGCAAGACGGCCAAAAGCATTTTGATCTCCTGTGGCGCTCGGCTTGCTCCCTTTGACATTCCCCAGCTTCGGGAGATTATGTCCTATGACGAGCTGGAGCTTGACCGCATGGGGGATCGGCGCACGGCGACATTTTTCTGTATCAGCGATACGGACAGCACCTACAATTTCCTTGTGGCGCTGGCCTTTTCGCAGATGTTCAATCTCCTGTGTGAACGGGCGGACAATGTTCACGGCGGGCGGCTGCCCCATCATGTGCGGGTGCTGTGGGACGAGGCGGCCAACACCGGGCAAGTGCCAAACTTGGAAAAGCTGGTGGCGGTCATCCGCTCTCGTGAGATCAGCCTGTGCCTGCTGTATCAGCAGCTTGCCCAATGTAAGGCCATCTACGATAAAAACGCGGAAACCATCCTCGGCAACATGGATAGTGTTCTGTTCCTCGGCGGGCGCGAAAGCTCCACCATCAAGGAAATATCCGAGAACTGGCTGGGTAAGGCCACCATCTCCATGCAGACCGAGGGACGCTCACGGGGCCAATCCGAAAGCTACAGCCAAAATACCCAGCGGCTCGGGCGAGAACTGATGACCCCAAGTGAACTTGCCACCATGCCCGGAGATCGGTGCATTTTGCAGCTTCGGGGCCTGCCGCCGTTCTACTCCAAGAAGTACGATTTGAAACAGCATCCAAACTACAAATACACCGCCGAGGCCGACAAGGTGAAGAACGCTTTTGATCTCAACAGCCTTGTGACGCGGCGGATGGACAAGCTCAACCCCAACGAAACCTATACCGTTTACAAGGTGGACGTGCCGGATGAGGCGATCACAGGCGAGGACGAGGACATCCTCAACTATGACGATCTCGACGACCCGGATACCTTTGTATAACCTCTGGCAAAAAGGGCTCCCGCAAAATCGGAGATTTTGTGGGAAGAGGAGCCGCAGCGGAATGAGTGATTTTTCGCGCTTGCGCGGAAATGAACGATATGAAGTTTGCGGCGACGAGTCCAGAGGATCAGCTGCCGCCAGAAATGGCGTCTTTTTTCATGGCCGGGGCTTTGTCCCCGGAGAATAGGAGGCTATATGCAGTTTTTCGCTTCTGCCATCACCACTTTGCAGACCCTTGTGATTGCCCTCGGCGCTGGCCTCGGCGTGTGGGGCGTGGTCAATCTGCTGGAGGGCTATGGCTCGGACAACCCCGGCGCTAATGCTCATGTACGGTAAAGTATCACAAGAAAATTATGTCGAATTGACAGCCGCC